>JABBAI010000206.1:29028-71268 GCA_018608045.1 Octadecabacter sp.
GACATCCTGATCGGTAACAACGGCGATGTGATGTCGGGCGGAAGCGGTGCGGACAGGTTCGAAATTACCGACGGGGCCGTGTCTATCATGGACTATACTGGCGACGATTTACTTGTGCTCAGCTATGAAGGCGACGCCCCCGTCCTAACCACCGAAGTAACGCAGGATGGCATGACGCTTTTGGCAAACGGCGAACCCGTTGCATCATTGTTCGGCATCACCTCGTTTGATGTCACGACCGTCCAACTGGTCGCGGCTTAATCCACACCACCCGCAGGCTTTGACATTTCCTTTGCGTTTGCGGTGGAATCTTCCTATATGCGCGCATCGCCCTTGATTTTATCAGGGGGGGTCACCCTCCACGGGCCCTGCTGGACGACATCCCGGCTTGTGCCATTCACCCTTTTTAACAAGGAGACCCCGATGTCGATTACTGTTGAAGAAAAAACACGTCTGATGAAAGAATTCGCGACCAAAGAAGGCGACACAGGTTCGCCCGAAGTTCAGGTTGCAATCCTTACATCCCGCATCACGACACTGACTGAGCACTTCAAGACCCACAAAAAAGACAACCACGGTCGCCGTGGCCTTTTGAAAATGGTTGCTCTGCGTCGTAAGCTTCTCGATTACACCAAAGGCAAAGACGAGGCACGTTACCAAGACCTCATCAAGCGTTTGGGCATTCGCCGCTAACCCGGCAATTCGCAGAATTGGCGGAGCGCGCAGGCAGCGAATTTGTTCTTCAAAAAATCGCGATGTGCGCCCTGTTTCAAATTCTCTCAAAGACTTTTCAAAACCGCCCCAGCCACGCTTGGGCGGTTTTGTTTTTACTGACAAAGGCGTCACATCCCCATGGATATTTTTCTCATCACCGCCCCCGGCCTTGAACAATCCCTAGCGACGGAAGCGCGCGAAAAAGGGTTCAAAGTTACGTCCGTGATTGCTGGCGGCGTGACATTGCGGGGCGAATGGCCACACGTTTGGCGCGCAAATCTTCAACTGCGTGGTGCCAATCGGGTGCTGGCCCGCATTGCAGAATTTCGAGCGCTATATCTGTCGCAGCTTGAACTAAACACGCGCGAATTCAACTGGACAGCCATCCTCCCCCAAGGCGCAGAAGTATCCGTCGAAGCGACCTGTGTTAAGTCAAAAATCTACCACGCTGGCGCCGCTAAGGAACGTGTTGAAAATGCGCTATCGGCACATGGGTATACCATCCCCGAATATGCCGCCGATGCGCAGTTCAGCATCCGCGTTCGGATCGATCATGACATCGTCACTGTTTCCCTCGATACCTCTGGCGACAGTTTGTATAAACGTGGCCACAAAGAAGCCGTCAACAAAGCGCCTATGCGCGAAACGATGGCATCCATGTTCCTGCGCGAGGCGGGATATACTGGCAAAGAACCACTGTATGACCCCATGTGCGGGTCCGGCACCTTTCCGATTGAAGCCGCCGAGATCGCGCGCCGATTTGATTCAGGCCGAGCGCGCCCCTTTACGTTCCAAGCGCTACCCAACTATGACGCAGCTGCATTTGACGACATGCGCAGCCCAAATCGCCCCGCCGCTTTCAACACCTATGGCAGTGATCGTGACCAAGGCGCAGTCCACATGTCAGCCGCAAACGCCGAACGTGCAGAGGTAACGGACGTCGCCTCATTCAGTCTTGCCCAGATCAGTGACATTATCCCGCCATGCGACACCCCCGGTTTGATCATCGCCAATCCGCCCTACGGTGGACGCATCGGCAATAACAAACCCTTGTTCGGGCTTTATGCCGCGTTCGGGGGCCGCCTGAAGACCCATTTCAAAGGCTGGCGCGCCGCGATTGTCACGTCTGAACCAAGCCTCGCTAAGGCGACCGGCCTGCCGTTCAAACCAGCTGGCCCCGTCGTCGATCATGGCGGCATCAAGATACGCCTTTATCAAACGGATGCCCTGCGCTGAGGCTGCGACAACACAAGGCTTCCCAAACGCATAAAACCTCTGTAAACGCGGCTTTATCTGAGATGTGACGCTAAGACCCCGGCGCACGCATAAGGACATGGGGTCGGTGGCAATGGGGCCACCAATGATACGGGGGACTTGGGAACGCCCAAGCGCACCCCCAAATAGGAAACGATAATGTTCAAAGAAGTTAAAAAATCCATTCAGTGGGGCGAAGAAACGCTGACACTGGAAACGGGTAAAGTTGCACGTCAGGCTGACGGCACAGTGATCGCCACCTACGGCGAAACAACCGTTATGGCCAACGTCACGTTCGCCAAAAAGCAAAAGCCGGGTCAAGATTTCTTCCCGCTGACAGTTCACTATGGTGAAAAGTATTACGCCGCCGGTAAAGTACCAGGTGGTTTCTTTAAGCGCGAAGCGCGCCCAACAGAAAAAGAAACACTGACAAGCCGTCTGATCGACCGTCCGATCCGCCCGCTGTTCGTTGAGGGTTTCAAGAACGAAGTACTGGTTATCTGTACCGTTCTGTCCCACGACCTTGTCAACGACCCAGACATGGTTGCGATGATTGCCGCATCCGCTGCGCTGACGATCTCTGGTGCACCATTCATGGGCCCAATCGCAGCTTGCCGCGTTGGTTTTGAAGATGGCGATTATATCCTGAACCCTGAAATGGACGACATGCACAAGCTGCGTGAAAACCCAGAGCAGCGTTTGGACCTTGTTGTTGCAGGCACCAAAGACGCCGTGATGATGGTTGAATCCGAAGCCTATGAGCTGTCCGAGGACGAAATGCTCGGCGCGATCGAATTCGCCCACGCACAAATCCAGCCCGTCATCGACATGATCATCGATCTGGCCGAAGACGCCGCGAAAGAGCCGTTTGATTTTCAAGCACCTGACTACTCCGATCTGTCGGCAGCGGTCAAAAAGGCTGGCGAAAAGCAGATGCGCGCAGCCTTTGCGATCCAAGACAAGCAAGAACGCACCACGGCCGTCACCGACGCCCGCGCTGTGATCAAAGAAGCATTGTCCGAAGATCAGCTTGCTGATGCGAACCTCGGGTCCGCGATGAAGGGCCTCGAGGCCTCAATTTTGCGCGGCGACGTTGTGAAAACTGGTAAGCGTATCGATGGTCGTAAGACTGACGAAATCCGCGACATCGTATCCGAGACTGGCATCCTGCCACGGACCCACGGTTCTGCCTTGTTCACACGCGGCGAAACCCAAGGTTTGGTTGTGACCACATTGGGCACCGGCGACGACGAGCAGATGATCGACAGCCTGTCAGGCATGTATAAGTCGAACTTTCTGCTGCACTATAACTTCCCTCCCTACTCGGTTGGTGAAGTCGGTCGCTTCGGTCCTCCAGGACGTCGTGAAATCGGCCACGGTAAGCTCGCTTGGCGCGCGCTTCAGGCGGTTCTGCCAGCGGCAACTGATTTCCCGTACACCGTTCGCGTTGTATCCGAGATCACTGAATCCAACGGCTCGTCCTCAATGGCGTCCGTTTGTGGTGGTTCCTTGTCCATGATGGATGCGGGTGTTCCGCTGAAATCCGCGGTTGCGGGTGTGGCTATGGGTCTGATCATGGAAGACAGCGGCGACTACGCCATCCTGTCCGACATCTTGGGTGACGAAGACCACCTCGGCGATATGGACTTCAAGGTTGCTGGTACCGAAAACGGCATCACATCCTTGCAGATGGACATCAAGATCGCAGGCATCACGCCCGCCATCATGAAAGAAGCCATGGCGCAGGCCAAAGAAGGCCGGATGCATATCTTGGGTGAGATGAACAAAGCGCTCTCGGGTGCTTCTGAATTCTCCGAGCATGCTCCACGTATCGAAACCATGCAGGTCCCAACGGATAAAATCCGCGAAGTGATCGGTTCTGGCGGTAAAGTTATCCGCGAGATCGTCGAAGTGTCCGGCGCCAAGGTCGACATCAACGACGAAGGCATCATCAAGATCGCGTCGCCAAACGGTGAAGCCATCAAGAAAGCCTACGACATGATCTGGTCCATCGTGGCTGAGCCTGAAGAAGGCATGGTTTACACCGGTACAGTCGTCAAAATCGTCGACTTCGGTGCATTCGTGAACTTCTTCGGTAAGAAAGACGGCCTCGTGCACGTCAGCCAGATCGAAAACAAGCGCCTGAACCACCCATCAGACGTTCTGAAAGAAGGCCAAGAAGTGAAAGTTAAGCTTTTGGGCTTCGATGATCGTGGCAAGGTTCGCCTGTCCATGAAGGTCGTCGATCAGACAACTGGTGAAGAAATCAAGGAAAAAGCTAAAGAAGACTAAGGTCTTTTGACTTCAAAAAAGGGCTCCGATGGCAACGTCGGGGCCCTTTTGCGTTCAAGATAGAAAAGCCCTGACCACTTCGTGATGGGCAAAACCTTGCTCATTAGACCCAATGCAGTGCATCTATTGCGTAATAGCTGTTTTTCTGGGGACTTATTATGATTACGCGCCGCCATTTTCTGAACACCGCAGCCGCCACCGTCGGCGTTGCTGCAACATCTGCAAACGCCCAAGGCTACCTTGTGCCCGAAGGCAACTTGCCCCGCGTTGTGCGCATTGACCGCGATTACGCCCCCGGTGAAGTCCACGTCGAACCCGGCAACTTCAAATTGTACTGGATGCTTGGCCCAGGTCTGGCACTGCAATACGCCGTCGGCATTGGCCGTGCGGGTTTGTACGAATCCGGTGATTTCATGATTCAGGTCAAGAAAGAATGGCCCAGCTGGACCCCGACACCTGACATGATCGAACGCAGCCCAGAATCCTATGCGAGATACGCAGATGGAATGGACGGCGGCATTAACAACCCGCTTGGCGCGCGCGCCCTCTACTTGTTCAAAGGCAACCGTGACACGTTCTTGCGCATTCACGGAACGAATGCGCCCCGCACCATCGGCAGCGCTGTGTCCAACGGCTGTGTACGTCTGGTGAACAGCCATATCTCAGATCTGTACAACCGCGTGCCGGTGAACACGCGCGCCGTTCTGCACTAGGCCACACACATGTGATCGTTTCAAAAGGCCCCTCGCGCACCGACGGGGCCTTTTGTACCTTTCCCCCGATTTTACGCACAGACGTTAGTCTCATAGTGGTTCCATAGGTCCAAATATTGGACGAACTGGGAAAGGGAACAATATAAAAAAACCATTGGCTGAATTCATCGGCTCATTTACGCTTGTCTTGCTGGGGTGCGGCGCGGCTGTCATCGCTGGCGCTGACGGCACCACAGGTAAAGGACTTTCTGGCATTAGCTTCGCCTTCGGCCTCGCGCTGATCGGCATGGCCTACGGCATCGGCCCCGTTTCGGGCTGCCACATCAACCCCGCTGTGTCCTTGGGTGCGGTTGCTGCTGGTGGCATGACAATTGCCGAAGCAATCCCGTACATGATCGCACAGGTCGTAGGCGCTATTGCTGGTGCATTGGTTCTGTACGTCATCGCATCAGGCTCCGCCGGGTATGAAGGCAGAATGGGTGAAAACGGCTGGGGCACCGGTTACCTCGGTGAATACAACATGGCGTCCGCCTTTGTATTCGAAGTCGTCGCCACGTTCTTGTTCATGGTTGTAATCCTTGGCGCCACAGGCAAAGGCGCTCCAGCCGCGATGGCGGGCCTCGCGATTGGTTTGGCGCTGGTGGTCATCCACCTTGTTGGCATCAAAATCACCGGCGTATCTGTGAACCCTGCACGTTCTATTGGACCAGCCCTGTTCGCAGGCGGTAGTGCCTTGGGCCAATTGTGGCTGTTCATCGTGGCACCGATCATCGGCGCGGTTGCAGCTGGTCTGTTGTTCAAGACAGGCATGCTTGACGCAGACGAAGCCTAATCCGGGCGCTAACGCTCGGGCCCCTAAAACGCAAAAGGCCCCGCATGTCTGCGGGGCCTTTTCACGTCTATCGGTGATTTACTTTGGCAGTTTTGCCATCCGCAAATACGGCAACTTAGTTTCAATCGATCCGTATTTCGCAATCGCATTAGCATCGGACACGGCGACAGGAACCACCACGTCTTGCCCGACTTCCCAGTTCGCAGGTGTTGCAACGTTTTCACGCGCCGCCGTCTGCAACCCGTCCAACGCACGCAGAACTTCGGCAAAGTTACGGCCGACATTCATCGGATAGGTCATCGACAGCTTCAACTGCTTATCAGGCCCGATGATAAAGACGGACCGCACAGTCGCGGAATGTGCAGGTGTGCGCCCGTCAGGCATATACGCCTCGGCCGGGAGCATATCGAACGCCTTGGCCATCGCCAAATCTGAATCAGCAACGATCGGGAAACCAGCGGGCGCACCGCCAACAGCCTCAATGTCGGCTTTCCATTTCTTGTGGTCTTCAACACCATCAATGGAAATGCCCAACACCTTTGTGCCGCGCGCGGCCCATTCATCCGCAAGCTGTGCGACTGCACCAAATTCAGTCGTGCAGACCGGCGTGAAATCTTTGGGATGGCTGAATAAAATCGCCCAAGCCTCGCCCACAAAATCATGCAAGCTGATCGTGCCTTGGTCCGTTTCAACAGTCATATCGGGGATCGTGTCGTTGATGCGCAAGCCCATGTCGGTGCTCCTTCTTGTATGCAACTGCCAAACGTATATGTCTTGCATCAACACAGTTCCACCGTGGACCACAGCAATAAGGACGCATCCCATGCTCGAGAAACGCGATTTTTATATCAACGGCCAATGGGTCGCCCCGGCAAAAGCAAACGATTACAATGTGATCGACCCATCTACGGAAGAAGTCTGCGCTGTCATTTCCCTTGGCGATCAAGCCGATACAGACGCCGCGGTCGCAGCCGCCAAGGCCGCATTTCCCGATTGGGCCTACGTGGACAAGTCCGAAAAGATGGCCTTGCTGAAAAAATTGCTTGAGGTCTACAACGACCGCGCAGAAGAAATGGCACAAGCGATGTCCATGGAAATGGGCGCTCCGATTGATATGTCACGCGCCAATCAGGTCGGCGCCGGATCATGGCACCTTGAGGGGTTCATGAAAGCGTTTGAAACGTTTGAGTTTGAGCGCGATTTCAACGCGACAGAAAAAACTTTACTTGAACCTATCGGTGTCACAGCCCTCATCACGCCATGGAACTGGCCGATGAACCAGATCGTTCTCAAGGCCGTTCCCGCGATTGCGGTTGGCTGTGCCACGATCTTGAAACCATCCGAGATTGCGCCGCTATCCGGTCTTCTGTTCGCAGAATTCATGCACGAAGCGGGCTTCCCTGCTGGCGTGTTCAACATGTTGAACGGTGATGGCGTTGGTGTTGGGTCACAGCTTTCGGCACACGAAGACGTCGACATGATCAGCTTCACGGGATCATCACGCGCGGGCAAACTCATTTCCAAATCCGCCGCAGATACGCTGAAGCGCGTGTCGCTTGAGCTTGGTGGTAAAGGGGCGAACATCATCTTTAAGGATGCCGGCGCTAAAGGCGTGGAATACGGCGCGTCCCGCTGTTTCCGCAACTCGGGCCAGTCCTGCAACGCGCCAACGCGTATGTTGGTTGAAAGCAGCTTTTATGACGAAGCTGTTGAGATAGCGACGCGTATGGCGAACGAAACCAAGGTTGGCCCAGCATCTGAGGAAGGCCAGCACATCGGCCCCGTCGTGTCTGAGGCGCAGTTCGACAAAATCCAAGGGTTGATCGAAGTCGGTATTGGCGAAGGTCGCCTGACTGCTGGCGGCCTCGGTCGTCCTGATGGTCTGAACCGTGGCTTCTACGTTAGACCAACGGTCATCGCAGACGTCACCAACGACATGCGCATCGCACAAGAGGAGGTCTTTGGCCCCGTTTTGTCGATCCTCAAGTTCGATACAATAGAAGAAGCGATCGAAATTGCGAACGACACGCCCTACGGCCTGACCAACTACATCCAGACACTGGATGACGAAAAACGCCGCCACGTAGCGCGGCGCGTGCGCTCTGGCATGGTGGAAACCAATGGCAAAGGTTTTGCACAGGGTTCACCGTTCGGTGGTTACAAGCAGTCTGGCAACGGACGCGAAGGCGGCATCTACGGGCTTGAGGAATTCCTCGAGGTCAAAGCCGTATCTGGCTGGAACTAGACACCACACGGTCGCGCGGATAGGAACACGTCATGTCCGCGCGCCAAGATTTTATTCCCACGACCGTCCATAAACGTGACGAGTTTTCTGAAACCGTGTCTGGCCATTTGGCAGGCGCTGAAAACACAAAACTTGTCCTGCGCAAACTTGATGGCGTGCCTCTTTGGGCCAAACCCATCGCGGGCTTTCTGGCCCGAAAAGAAATCAAATCCCTGCGTATTGTGACGGGGATCGAGGGCACTCCTGACTTGATCCGCGTAGACCACGAAGGCATCCTTCGCAGCTGGTCCGAAGGCGTGCCTCTCAACCTCGCGAAACCGTCTGATCCTGCGTTTTACCGCGACGCGCGGCGCATCCTGCGTGAGATGCGCAAACGTAATGTCACGCACAATGACCTCGCCAAGCCACAAAACTGGTTGATGACGCCAGAGGGCCTCGCCTCCGTGATCGACTTTCAACTGGCGTCTGTGCATCGGCGTCGTGGACGGCTGTTTCGCACCATGGCCTATGAAGATTTGCGCCATCTTCTCAAGCAAAAACGCAACTATGCCAGCGCACATTTGACGCCGTCCGAACACCGCATCCTGAACAGAAAATCCTTACCCACGCGCATTTGGATGGCCACGGCAAAGCCCGTTTATAACGCTGTGACTCGTGGGCTGTTCAACTGGTCGGACGGCGAAGGAACGGGGCATCGTATTGCGAATGAAGGGCCACAAATCATCTCGGATCTGATGGCGCAGGACGGCGTGACAGGTATTGACCTCAGCCCCTTTGCCCTTTCTGCGCAGGGCACCGGAATATACGCATTCGTAGAAACAAATTTGGACGCCACCGCTGTGCGTGCGCTTATCCCGCAATCGCGGGTCGAACTGATCCAGCCCGTGCCAAAACTGCCCCGTACCGAGGTATTGGAATTGATTGCAATGAACCGATTGGACGAACTCGAAATTGTTCTGACCCGCGAACCCTGCCTGCGCGCCATAACAGACCCGATTGTCGCCAACAGATTGAACCTGACAGACCGCCGCCTAGAAGGTCTTTAGAACGGTGCCCTCGCGCGGAATTTAACACCTTCGCCCCCATCGGGGTGGCGCAGGCGCAGTTCTTCGGAATGCAGCATCAAGCGATCAAAATCCCGCGCGGGACCATTCGCATAGAATGGATCACCCAAGATCGGATGGCCCATCGCCAACATATGCACCCGCAGCTGGTGGCTTCGCCCCGTCTTGGGCATCAATCGCACACGGGATTCCGCTCCTTCACTGCGCAACACGCGCCAATCTGTTTGCGCGGACTTCCCCGTTTCATGGCAGACCTTTTGCAGCGGGCGGTTTTCCCAATCGACGATCAACGGTAGATCAACGGTGCCTGTTTTAGGCTCTAACTTACCCCAAACACGGGCAACGTAGGTCTTCTTGGTGTAGCGTTTTTCAAATTGCAGCCCGATATGGCGCTGTGCGTGAGGCGTCAGCGCAAACACTATCACGCCAGATGTATCGCGATCAAGGCGGTGCACCAATAACACCTGCGGAAACGCATCCTTTAGACGCGCGATCAAACAATCAGCAAGATGCGGGCCTTTGCCCGGCACGGACAGCAAGCCAGCTGGTTTGTTGATGATAAGAATTTCGTGATCCGCATGGATAACATCAAGCGGCACGTCGGGTGGATTGTAGTCACTGCTCATCCCTTGCGGCCCCGAAACATCGCGAATGTATACAGTGCCAATGCGGCCCAAATCATCGGAAACGCGATTGCGCGGGCTTCTCCGAAGGGTTCCTCAAACACGAACACTGCGACCAGCATAATCATCGTCGGGGCGATGTATTGCAGGATGCCGATGGTTGTCAGTCGCAGACCCTTGGCGCCATTTGCGTACAACATCAACGGCACGGCCGTGACCAATCCACAGCCCATCAACAACCACATGTCAAAGGTCACAGGCACGAAATGCCCACCACCCGTGACCGACAAATAGATCAAATATGCAACCGCGAACGGGGTCAGGATCAGCACCTCAAGAAGAAACCCCTGATTGGGGCCGATCGGCAGGGAGCGTTTGAAATACGCATAAAAACCCCACGACACCGTCAGCGCCAAAGCGGGCCACGGCAGTGATCCATTTTCAAACGTCAGAACGAGCACCGCCACCAACGCAAGCGAAACTGCCGCCCACTGCAGGCGGTTCAATTTTTCGCCCAGCAACACATATCCCAAAAAGACAGAAAACAGCGGATTGATATAATACCCGAGTGCGGCGTCCAACGTGCGGTCCACCGCAATCGCCCAAACATAAACACCCCAGTTGACCGACACCAACGCCGCAGTGACCATCCCCATAGCCAGGCAGCGCGGATCGCGCAAAATGCGCCCGATATCGGATGTGCGACCCAATAGGATCAACACAAGCCCGGCCACGGGCAGCGACCAAATTACACGGTGCGCCACAACTTCGACGGCAGGCATATGGGCCAACATCTTCATATACAGAGGCAGGAATCCCCACAGCAGATAGGCCGATAGCGCAAAGCCGAAACCGCGCAGGGTGTCTTCATTTTGGGTTGGTTTCATCATGGCTGCATCAGCATGGTTTGCAGCCCGATGGTCAAGCCTTTGCCGCAACCGCGCGCCATTCTATTTTGTGCCCCGAGGATCACGAATTCAGATAGCCACCGACAATCGCGATGAACGCACCTATATGAACCACCATAATTGCGCGGTCTTTCCACATTACACCGACGACGAACCACAGCGCAATCCCCACCACAAACGCGAGGATATTCCATGGCACGACGTTGAGCCCCGTCAGCCCATACCCAATCAGCTGGATCACAGTCGCGATCCATTTCACCACATCTACGCGTGCCATGGGATCAGACCTTCACGCGTTCGGATTTGGGATCATACATCGGCCTAAGCGATGCTTCGGCCTTAACCTTGGTGCCCATCACATCGATCTCATACGTCGATGCCAGAATATCTGCGGGTTTTTCACCCTTACATGGCACGTAACCTAGGCCCATTGCGCCGCCCAGACTGTGCCCATAAGCGCCAGATGTCAGGAAGCCGACCAATTCACCGTCCCGCAAGATCGGCTCATTATGGTACAACAATGGCTCTGGATCGGTCAGCTTGAATTGCACCATGCGCATGTCCAGACCGGATTCCTGCTTGTCCAAAACCGCTTCGCGACCGATGAAATCCGGCTTGTCCTTTTTGACGGCAAAGCCGAGGCCCGCCTCCATCACGTGATCTTCGCAGGTGATGTCATGGCCAAAGTGGCGGAACCCCTTTTCGATACGGCAGGTGTCCATCATGTGCATCCCACACATCGTCAGACCCATATCCTGCCCTGCCGCGTGTAGGGTTTCAAATACGTGACCCGCTTGATCCGCACTGACGTAAACTTCCCAACCCAGTTCCCCGACATAGGTCACACGGTGAACACGGGCTATGCCCATACCCAATTCAACCTCTTGCGCTGTGCTGAACGGGTTTACGTCGTTGCTGAAATCCGCAGGTGAAACTGCTTGAAGCAATTTACGGCTATTTGGTCCCATCACGGCCAAAACGCCCTCACCGGCTGTGACGTCCGTTATGACCACGTTGAAATCATGCGCGTTGCGTTCCATCCACGTCTGATCCGCCAGACGCGTCGCCGCAGGGGTCACCACCAGATAGGCGGTTTCCGACATGCGCGTGACAGTCACATCCGCTTCGATACCGCCGCGATTGTTCAAGAACTGAGTATAGACAATCTTGCCGACCGGAACCGAATAATCGCCTCCGCCCACGTAGTTCATGAAGCGTTCAGCGTCCCGTCCTTCGACCCTAATCTTGCCGAAAGACGACATATCATACATGCCAACATTTTCGCGCACGGCCCTGTGTTCGGCGGCGACGTTGTCAAAGAAATTCTGCCGTTTCCAAGAATACTCGTACTCTGGCGTTTGCCCGTTTTGGACAAACCAGTTGGCACGTTCCCAGCCCGACAACTCCCCCATCACCGCACCATGCTGCAACAGGTGATGATGGAACGGCGTGCGACGAACACCGCGTGCAGTGGCTTTCTGGCGATACGGGTAATGGTCCGCATAAAGCAGGCCGAGTGTTTCCTTTGACCGTTCCATCAGGAACGTCTTATTGCCCATAAAAGGCTGCATCCGGCTGATGTCTACATCACCCAGATCGAACGGCTTTTCGCCCGCATCCATCCACTGCGCAAGCGCCATTCCCGCACCACCAGCCGATTGAATACCGACCGAGTTAAACCCTGCAGCAACCCAAACATTATCCATCTCTGGCGCAAGGCCAAGGTGATACGCATCATCAGGCGTGAAAGATTCCGGTCCATTAAAGAACGTGTGAATACCCGCTTCGGCCAGCATCGGCATGCGTTCAACCGCGTTCTCAAGGATCGGTTCAAAGTGGTCGAAATCCTCGGGCAGTTGATCAAATTCGAAGTCATTGGGGATCGGCCCCCACGGCTTTGATACAGGCTCGAACGCGCCCAAAAGCATCTTGCCCGCATCTTCTTTGTAATAGGCACATTCATCTGGCACCCGCAGCACAGGCATTTGCGTCAGCCCCTCAATCGCCTCGGTTACGATATAGAAATGCTCACACGCCTGAAGCGGCACATTAGTGCCCAGCATCTTGCCGACCTCACGGCCCCACATACCCGCACAGTTAACGACGTGGTCACATTCAATCGTGCCGCTGCCGTTATCGTCTTCCCAGTTCACGCCCGTAATGCGCTTGCCGCTCCGCACCACGCCTGTCGCCTTCACGCGTTCCTTCACAACTGCGCCGCGTTGTTTCGCGCCCTTGGCCAATGCCAGCGCAATATTGGCAGGATCGCCTTGACCGTCTTTGGGCAAGAACACCCCACCAACAACACCGTCGATGTTGAGGTGCTCGTATTTCGCCTTCACCTCGCTTGGTGAAATCTCCTCTACGTCCACACCGAACGCACGTGCCATGGCGGCTTGGCGGTAGATTTCTTCTTTGCGTTCCTCGGTCAGCGCGACGGTTATCGACCCACAGCGTTTGAACCCTGTCGCAACGCCTGTTTCTTCTTCCAGCGTGCCGTAAAGTTCTTGGCTATACTTGGCGAGCTTTGTCATATTCTGCGTCGCGCGCAGCTGCGCAATCAGACCCGCCGCATGCCATGTCGTGCCAGACGTCAGCTGCTTGCGTTCAAGCAGGACAACGTCTTTCCAACCCAGCCTGGTCAAATGATATGCCACAGAACACCCGATGACGCCGCCACCAATAATAACAACGCGTGCTTTTGTAGGAAGATCAGCCATCTGCGGCTCCTTAGACGATTGAATGCCCTGCCGCGCGCAGGCGGTTGGCGATTTCGGAAATATGTGCGGGGCTGACTTCGCAACAGCCCCCAATAATCGTGGCCCCGTGATCGACCCAACGCATGGCATAATCCGCATACATTTCAGGTGTGAAATCACGGCGCATCGTCAGGGCATCCACCGTCGGCTTGTCCCCAAGAAACCCGTCACTGATTTTTTCAAATCCGTTGGCATAAGCACCATAAGGTTTGCCACTGGTCGCTAAAACATCGAGGGCGGCGAGTATGACCTCTGGCGTAGAACAATTGACCATAACCACGGCTGCATCATGTGCCGCAGCGACAGCATCGGCCAAAGGTTCACCAGACCGCAGTTTTGTGCCGTCCGTATCATCCACAGAAAACGCCACCCAAATGGGTTTGCCCGCCACCTTCGCGCCTTCAATGATGGCATGGGTATGCGCGACGGACACGACGGTTTCACACTGGATCAGATCGACATGCGGTCCGATATGTTTCGCAACCTCAGAAAACAGCGCGACAGAGGCATCATGGTCCGGCATGACATCCGCGCGGTAACTGGCACCAAGGGGGCCGATGGACCCTCCGATGCGCGCCGCACCTGCCCTTTTGACCTCAGCTATCGCGAGCCCATGAAGCTGTTCAAATTGGCCCTCCATCTCAGTACCGGCCAGACGGTCATGATGGATCGCATAGGTGTTCGTCGTCGCAATCGTGGCACCAGCCGCAGTAAAATCACGGTGGATTTCCGCAACCAGACCAGGGTGATCGACCATGACCTGTGTGGACCACAAAGGTGTTGGACGGTCACCAGCGCGGTGGACCAATTCCTGCCCCATGCCGCCATCCAAAAGGGTAATGTCAGTCATGCGCGGATTCTTTCGTTCTTGGGATCCCAAAGGGGTTCGTCTGCCTGCACAACCGCCTTGTGACGTGTGCCGTAGACATCGACCTCAAGCTCGGTTCCTGCGTCCAGCAAATCGGCTCTGATCATGCCCAACGCGATACATTTTTCTGTGCGATATCCAATTGCGCAAGACGTGACTTCTCCGACGATCTCATCGCCATGCCAGACGGGGGCCATGTAGGGTGCATCCCTCTCGCCGGCCTCCATGGTCATCGTAACAAAGCCCTTTTTGCGGCCCTGTTGTTGCTCCGCCAGCAAGGCTGCTTTGCCGGGGAAATCCTGTGGCTTGTCAAACTTGATAAAGCGGCTCAATCCACCCTCAATCAAGGAATAATCTGTCGAAAGGTCACCCTTCCAAGCACGGTAGCCTTTTTCGATCCGCATAGAGTTGAGGGCATACATACCGAATGGCACAGCCCCTGCAGCCAGCACCGCATCGTAAAGTGCAAGCATATCTGCATTCGCCCCGTGGATTTCCCAGCCAAGTTCACCCGCAAAAGACACCCGCGCCAACGCGCAGTCCGTCCCTGCAACCTTAGCAGCCTGAATAGACAGCCAAGTCGCTGAAAAATCCGCCTCTGTACCCATCGCCTCGAACAAATCGCGCGCCTTGGGGCCTGTCACGATCAGCGTGGAATATTCGGTTGTATGGTCGCTCAGGCTCAACCCGTCGGGCAGATCGTTGTTCAACACCTCGAAATCATGCCACTGCGCAGATGCCGCCGTGATCAATGTAAAGAAATCCTCGCCATGGCGCATGACCGACATCTCGGTCAAAATCCGCCCGCGACTGTCCGCAAAATACGCGAGGTTCATACGACCAATCTTAGGCAAACCACCCGTAATCTTACCGCGCAGGTAGTCCGCAGCGCCGTCGCCCGACAGATTGAACCGCGAAAACCCCGGTAAGTCCAAAACGCCGACGCCGTCGCGCACGGCCTCGACCTCACGCTTGATCGCGGCTTCCCATGGGCCTTCGCGGTCCCACGTTTGCGTTGACTCCTCGGACGTATCTTCGCCGTCTTTCGCAAACCAGTTGGCGCGTTCCCAACCGTTATAGGCCCCCATCTGGCCGCCCAGCGCACGCACTTTTGCATCAACAGGTGATAGCTTTTTGTCCCGCCCCGCAGGCCATTCGTGATGGGGGAAATGCATCGCGTATTCGTGGCCGTAGGTTTCTAGCGCCTTGGCAAGGCAATGATCGTGATCGGTGTAATCAGTGTAGCGGCGCGGATCGACGGACCACATATCCAGCTCGGTTTCGCCGTGCATAATCCATTCAGCCATGACCTTACCCGCACCGCCCCCTTGGGCGATCCCGAAGGTAAAGGAATGACATTCAAACGCATTTTTAACACCGGGCATGGGGCCAACCATTGGCAGCCCATCAGGCGCATAGGGAATCGGGCCATTGATGTTGCGACCGATACCAGCCGTGCCCAAAACAGGCACCCTTTCCATCGCGTCCTCGATGTAGAATTCCAGACGGTCCAGATCATCTGGATACAGCTGGAACGAGAAATCTTCCGGCATCGGATCTTGCGGTGTCACCCACGCCGCCTGACAGTTGCGTTCATACGGACCAAGGTTCAGACCGTTTTTGTCCTGTCGCAGATAATACGAAATATCCACATCACGCACCAACGGCACCTTGCGGCCCGTTTCTTTGGTCCACGCCGCCAATTCGGGGATTTCTTCGGTCAGGAAATACTGATGGGACATGACCACCATGGGCACCGTGCGACCACCAAACGGTTTAAACATTTCACCAACGCGTTGCGCATAATAACCCGCACAGTTGACGACAAATTCAGCGCGAATTTCGCCTTTGTCGGTCTTCACGATCCACTCATTGCCATCGCGATCAATGCCTGTCACCGGACAGAACCGTTCAATATGTCCACCCGCAGCGCGCGCGCCTTTGGCAAGCGCTTGGGTCAATTGCGCGGGGTCAATGTCACCATCCAGCGGGTCCCACATCCCCCCCGTCAGATCATGCGTTTCAAGGAAAGGATGATGTTCCTTCAACTCGTCATTCGTCAGAATATCCATCTGCAAACCCTGATACCGGGCCTGACCTGACACCTTTTCAAATTCCTGCATACGTTCTTTGGTGTGGGCCAGACGCAGCGATCCCGTAACGTGATAGTTCATCGGGTAATCGACGTCTTCCGCCAAGCCGCGATACAGTTCCAATCCATAGCGCTGCATGTTCATCACGGCCCAGTTGGGGGCAAAGTTCGGGCAGTTGCCTGCGGCATGCCACGTGGATCCGGCGGTCAATTCGTTCTTTTCAAGCAGCACGCAATCTGTCCAACCCGCGCGTGCAAGGTGAAACAGGGTCGATGTACCGACGACACCGCCACCGATGATGACCACGCGGGCCGTAGTTGGAAAATCTGCCATTGGTATGCTCCCTAGAGTGTGTCGAACTGCGGAACATCGTCCGCAATGGTGTAATAATCGCCCTTGGTGGCGACAAATATATGCTTGTCAGTGGTCAGGCCTGTGGCCCCATCGATCGTGCCCGACATGACGGACACGCGCCCATCATCGTCATCGTGGCGCCAAAACAGCGATGACCCGCAGCGATTGCAAAACCCTCTCTCAGCCTTGGGCGATGATTGATACCACGCCAGCGTCTTGTCCGCGGTGAAGGCTATCTGATCAGGATCAACTTGGGTTGCCGAAACATGATGCCCGCTTGTCTTGCGGCACTGATTGCAATGGCAGGCGACTGAAGGCCGCAAAGGCCCCGTCAGGGTATAGGAAACGCCTTTGCACAGGCATGATCCGGTCTTCATGTCGAAGCCTCCGGTTGGGGCGCTAGGCCCAGTAAAACAGCCCAAAACAGCGCAAATATGATCCATGCATCAAACGTCATTTAATACACCGGAGGCGCGATGACCCAGATCACAACACAGGGCGCGCTATACGGGTTCATCCAGCGGAAGGCTTCCCCGCGAATACGGAAACTATCGCCAGCGTTCAGCGAATAAAGCTTACCCGCAATCTCAAGATCGAGCTGCCCTGACACGACATATCCGACCTCTTGCGTGGGGCGTGCCACGGCCTCAGTGATCTGTGCGCCCGCTTCAAATATGGAATGGACCATCTCAAAATCATCGGTCAGGTCGGGCGATAAAAGTTCTTCGACCGATCCGGCACCACGCGACCCGATAGGGCGGCGTGACGCGGCACGCACAATCGTGCCCTGTTCGTGCTCGGGTGCTGCGGATCTAAACAAGCTGGACACAGACACATCAAGCGCGCGTGCCATCTGGCGCAAGTCGGTAATTGAGGGTTCGGACAAATCCCGTTCAACTTGCGACAACCATCCAACGGAACGGTTCAGAACTTCGCCCAATTCAGCCAACGTCAAACCCCGCGCTTTTCGCAGGGCGCGAATGTCAGCCCCAAGGGTGCGGCTTTCTGGCGGTAGGTCATGAATCACGTCTGGCAGTCTCCCGTTATTGGGTGAGCATTGCCATGGCTTCGTGAAAATTCAAAGGATTTTTTCACGCAGCGGTGCAGCGCCAAAGACCGAAGCTAGAATTTTTGCCATTTGAATCGCATCTTCATCGCGAAACGCATCGGGTTGATCGCTGTCGATATCGAAAACGGCGATCACATGACCGTCCTTATCAAACACGGGCAAAACCAGTTCAGACCGCGTGGATGACGCACAGGCGATATGGCCTTCAAACGCTTCAACATCTGCCACCAGTTGCACTTGCCCCGTTCGGGCCGCAGCCCCGCACACACCGCGTGAAAACGGAATTTGCAAACACCCGTGACCGCCTTGATACGGCCCGATCTTGAGCATTTCAGGCCCTGTTACACGGTAAAACCCCGTCCAATCGAATCGCGTATCGCTGTGATGCACTTCGCAGGCTATCGTCGCCATCAACGCAACGGTGTCGTCTTCCCCTTCAGTAAGGCTCGCTATTGTTTGGGCAAGGGTCGTGTAATCCAACATTTCCGTCTCCTGATCAGGCGTTAGGAATAAAAAAACACAGAACGGCCCCATTGTCTCCGCATCACGACCAAATTCAGCCATCAAACATAAGGACAAGCTGCATAGGCTTACCTCGGCGTCGCGTGTAACAGCCCCCACCCAGTGCGCGACGTCGAGGACTAACTCCTCGCAATAAAAGTAGGGACTATGTGGTTTCCCCCAGCCGCAAGAATGCTACCTTCCCTTCAACTGAGGGAGGCATCATGCGCGATTTTCAAAAACCTGGCCGGTCGGCGGTCATTGCTCAAAACGGGATCTGCGCAACATCGCACCCCTTAGCGGCCAAAGTCGCCGTTCAAATTCTTGAGGCGGGCGGCAACGCTATGGACGCCGCAATTGCAGGCGCTGTGTTGCTGGGCATTTGTGAACCTCAATCCACAGGGATCGGCGGCGATGCGTTCTGTTTGTTCAATTTACCAGGGTCGGACGATGTCCATGCGATGAACGCATCGGGCCGTGCGCCAGCGGCCTTGGACGCCGCAAAACTGCGCGCGGAAGGTATAGATGTCTTGCCCCTCAGTTCAGTCCACGCAATCACGCTTCCGGGTGCGATGGACGGATTTATCCGCCTGTCGAAGGATCACGGTAAAATCGGACTGGCCGCCTGTCTTGCCCCCGCGATCCATTATGCTGACGCGGGTGTGCCCGTCGCGCCCAAGGTCGCGTTTGATTATGCACAATCAGGTGCCACGCTACATGGCGCGGGCCGCACGCATTACATGATCCAAGACCAGCCGTTAAACGTCGGGCAAATGTTCCGTGCGCCCGGTCAAGCAGACGTATTACGCCGTGTTGCGATGGACGGGCGCGATGGGTTTTATGACGGAGAAGTCGCTGAAGACATGGTCAAATCTCTGAACGCGGCAGGCGGCACTCATACGTTGGATGATTTCGCATCGGTGCGTTCGGATTACACCGATCCCGTCAGCGGCACCTACAAAGAAATTGAATTGGTTGAACATCCGCCCAACGGCCAAGGCGCAACGGCAATCTTGATGCTCAATATCCTCAAACATTTCGACATCGCGGGGTTGGACCCCATGGGCGAGCAGCGCGCGCACCTTGAGGCCGAGGCCGCAAAGCTGGCCTATGACACGCGCAACCGCGTTATCGCTGACCCCGATTACACGGCACGCCTCGATCATATGCTCAGCGAAGACACGGCGGCCAAACTGGCAGGTATGATCGACCCCGCGTCCGCGATCCCTCCGTCCCTGCCCGGTGCGGAAGCCGTGCACAAAGACACCGTTTACATCACCGTGGTCGACAAGGATCGCATGTGTGTTTCGATGATTTATTCCATCTTCCATTCTTTCGGGTCGGGCATGGCATCTGACAAATTCGGTATCCTGTTTCAGAACCGCGGTGGTGGATTCACATTAGATGAAGGTCACCCCAATGAGGCCGGCGGAAACAAACGCCCCATGCACACCATCATTCCGGGCATGGTCAAACGTGCTGGTAAAATTGAAATGCCGTTTGGCGTTATGGGCGGCGCGTATCAGCCATGCGGCCACGCACGATTCCTCACGAACATGGAAGACTTCGGGATGGACGCCCAAACCGCCATCGACGCACCGCGCTGCTTTGCGGAAGGTGACACGCTGACGGTTGAAACAGGGTATTCCGAAAAGGTTACGCAGGCCTTGGCCGACAAAGGTCATACGGTTGTATGCGCTGAAACGCCGATTGGTGGCGCACAGGCGATCCGATTGCGGGAAGACGGTATGCTAGAGGGCGCGTCAGACCCACGCAAAGACGGGTGCGCCCTTGGATATTAATGCGCTGTTGAAACGGCTGGCGCGCACGGGGGGCCTCGCGTTTATGATCGCGGGGGGCATTCTGTGCGGCCAAGCAGTCGGTGAGGCATTAGACGGCATGCCAAATGCAACGCTAGATGCCGCGATCTATGCGGCGATGTTCAGCTTTGGTGGGATGTTGTTTTTCTGGTCGAAAAAACCGAGCTAGTTCAGCTGGAAATGCAGCGGGTACTGTCCGTCCTGAAACGGGCCAAACAAATCGTCCAGATCGGGGTGGTCCACGGGCTGGCCTGAATAATCAGCGACCAAGTTCTGTTCAGACACATAAGCGACATAGTAGGACTGATCGTTTTCCGCCAACAGATGGTAAAACGGCTGGTCCTTTTGGGGGCGCGCCTCCTCGGGGATTGCCTCGTACCATTCATCGGTGTTGGCAAACATGGCGTCCACATCAAAAACCACACCGCGAAACGGATGTTTGCGATGTTTGACCACTTGGCCCAGATGATATTTTGCGCGAGTCTTCAGCATAGTTTTTTAGCCCCTTGAGGGTTACTAGACAAAAGGGCGCATATGAGTCCATGCAAAGACGGTAAATTTTAAGGAAACAGACTGTGCAACTTGCCCTAACAGTGTTGGAAATCACCGCACCTGTGTTTCTTTTGGCCGCCGTCGGCTTTGCCTGGGTCAAGCTGGGATACGAATACCGCGTTGAATTCGTGACACGATTCGCGATGACGCTTTCGGTGCCCTGCCTGATCTTCACAGCCCTCATGGGCACACAGGTTGACGCAGCGGCATTGGCCGCGTTGTCCCTTGCCGCGCTGGTCGCTTATGGATTGGTGACCGTGTCAATGTGGGTATTGGTGTGGGCGGGACGGTTGGACCGCCGAACATTCCTCGCGCCGCTGATCTTTGGAAACACCGGAAATCTTGGCCTGCCGCTGGCGTTGTTTGCGTTCGGGGATGTTGGCCTTGGTTATGCGGTAGTTGTGTTCGCGGTTATGGCGATCCTCAGCTTCACGTTTGGCATTTGGCTGGTTGCAGACGGTGGGTCGCTCACGAAAGTCATCCGCGAACCCCTTGTCGGCGCGACCATTCTTGGCGCGATCTTCTTGTGGCAAGGATGGCAGACGCCAAAATTCCTGACCAATACGCTGGAACTGATCGGGCAAATGGCGATCCCGATGATGTTGATCACTTTGGGTGTCGCTGTTGCCCGCCTCAAACCCGGAAGCTTCGGCCTTGCGACAGTGCTGTCCGCCCTCAAGGCGGTGTTGTGCGTGGCCTGCGCGGCGGTGACAGGCCTGTGGTTTGGGCTGGATTCAACGGCCCTCGCGGTCCTGATCGTGCAAATTGCGACCCCCGTTGCGGTCACGTCTTACCTGCTGGCGGAAAAATACGGTGCGGATTCTGACAGTGTCGCGGGACTGGTCGTGGTCTCGACCCTCATGTCAGTGGTCACTTTACCGCTTATCCTCGTTTTTGTGATCTGATTGTCCCTTAAAAGCTGTTCCCAGATGCACGCCTATCCGCTAAAGTATCCGCAATAATAATATAAAAAAGCGAGAGGCAGATGAGCAAAATCTTTCGCGCCTGTGTATTACTTTTAATTTTGGGAAGCTGCGGCACCCGGGATAGTGCTGCACCGCGCAATCTAGACAACGCCTGTTCCATTTTGACAGAACGCCCGCATTACGTGCGCGCGTTCAAACAGGCTGAACGAAACTTTGGGGTCGAAACCCACGTGTTAATGGCGATAATTTACCAAGAAAGTAAGTTCATTTCCGACAACCGTCCACCGCATGTTTACGCACTTGGCGTGATTCCAACCGGTCGCCAATCTTCTGCGCTGGGCTATTCCCAAGCGCTGGATGGCACTTGGGAGGAATATGTCGATCAACGTGGCGGTCGCGGATCAAACCGCACTGACATCGTGGATGCGACGGATTTCATGGGTTGGTACATGACGGAGACGGTGCGTGAAAACGGCATCCCGTTAAGCGATACATACAACCAATACCTCGCCTATCATGATGGCCGCACGGGCTGGCGCCGCGGGACATACCGCAGCAAGCCTTGGTTGGTCCGCATTGCGGGCGAAGTTCGGGACCGCGCTGTGATGTATGACGCGCAACTTCGGTCTTGCCGTCAGTTCCGCTGAACCATCCCCGACATTAAAAAAAGCGCGCCTCAATCGGGGCGCGCTTTTTCGTTCGTTAGCCCTGAAACGCGATCAATTGTTCCAATTGCGCATTTCACGTTGGATGTTGAACAGAATGTCAGGCACCCGTCCGTCCTTGGCCAAATCCCCCAAAATCACCGTCGTTTGCTGTCCGGTTTCATCCGTTACGATCCACTGGCGCAGCTCAACAGGGCTGGACGTATAGACCATTTGGATGTTGCCGTATTGTGCGCGATCAGGGTCTTGGGCCGTTACGGTCGTAGATGTCCCATCACTTGTGTGACCCGTGACCATATCGGTGCGAGTTAGATCAATGTTGCGTTCCAGAATGATCGACAGCGGCGTTTGGTTCAGCGGATAACGATCCGGCCCTGTGTCCGACCGCGGATCAAAAATCGCAACTTGGCCACCACCGGCAACCACCAACGATTGTTCGGGCGGATTATATTCAAACCGAACGCGGTTCGGGCGCTTGATATAAATCGTGCCCGTCGAAATCGTGCCGTCCGAATTGATCTGTGTAAATTCCCCTTCCGCGCTCGTGAAGGAGTTGAGGTAAGTTGAAATTTGGCCCAGCGACAATTGCTGCGCCAACACCGGAGAAGCCGAGAACCCTGCAAGCGCAAGGGGCACAGCCAAAAGACAAAGTCGTCGTGTAATCATGTTCATATCATATACCTAATCTGCGTTTTCGGGATTTGCACCTCATCGATGGGATAAACATGGGGCGGACGCCGCAGTTAAGCGATATCACGCCGCCTGATAGCCAATAACACGCTGTTTTCTTTCAGCGCTGGCCTATGCCACACACACATCCGCCCATCGCGCCGTCAAATTTGGACCTTCCGCCGCATCGCGATCCCTTCCAGGGTTTACGACTTGATTTAGGGGGACACTGCGATGACCGACTTTCTAATGCTGGCGTTTATATTTTTGGTAGCTGGCGTTATCGCTGTCCCGATTGCATCACGGTTGGGGCTTGGGTCCGTTCTGGGCTACTTGATCGCAGGTATTCTTATTTCACCCGTTCTTGCGCTGGTTGGCGTTGATGTAATCACGATCCAACACTTCGCCGAATTTGGCGTAGTGATGATGTTGTTCCTCGTCGGGTTGGAACTCGAACCCAAGCTTCTATGGGCAATGCGCGCACGACTGATCGGTCTAGGTGGTGGGCAGGTTGTGTTGACCACATTGGCCGTCATGGCTGTTGCGATGGTACTGGGGCAGGTCTGGTCCGTTGCCTTGGCGATTGGTTTGGTCATGGCGTTGTCGTCAACGGCCATAGTCCTGCAAACGCTAAACGAAAAAGGTCTAATGAAAAGCGACGGAGGGCAATCCAGCTTTAGCGTGCTGTTGACCCAAGACATCGCTGTCATTCCAATGCTGGCCTTCATTCCACTTTTGGCGATTTCCACCCTCGGCGACGTTCCTGCCGATATGGTCAGCAACGGTGAAACCGCCCAAATCGAAGCCCCCGCAGACCCCCACGGCGAGTCCCATGGCACAGATGATCACAGCCATGAGGGCGACCACGGCGCAAGCATGAGCCTCGTTGACGGTCTTGGCCCTTGGCAAACTGCCCTTGTCACCATCGGCGCGGTTGCAGCAGTGGTTCTTGGCGGGTCGTTCCTGACGTCACCTATTTTTAGGTTCGTGGCTGGCGCGAACCTGCGCGAATTGTTTACAGCAAAGGCATTGATGATGGTGATCGGTATCGCGTTGTTGATGTCGCTTGTCGGATTGTCCCCTGCCCTCGGGACGTTCGTGGCGGGCGTGGTCCTCGCTAATTCGGAATACCGCCACGAACTTGAATCAGACATTGATCCGTTCAAGGGTCTGCTGCTGGGCCTGTTCTTTATGACCGTTGGCGCGGGTGTAGATTTTGGCCTGCTACAGGAAAACCTGGTGGCGATTGTCGGCATGACCATTGGCCTGATTGCAATAAAAGCTGGGGTTCTTTGGATCCTTGCCATTGTATTCAAAATTCACGGTGCGGATCGGTGGTTGTTCGCCCTCGGCCTCGCGCAGGCGGGTGAATTCGGGTTCGTCCTGCTGTCCTTCACTGTTGCCAGCAACGTCATACCGGGTGCGGTCGCCGATCAGTTGTTGTTGATTATTGCGCTGTCCACGCTGCTTACGCCATTGCTTTTCATCCTTTATGACCGCGTGATCGTGCCGCGTTTCGCGACCTTAGAAACCCGCGAAACCGACACAATCGATGAGGCCAACAATATCATCATCGCAGGGCACGGACGTATGGGTGTTGTCATCAGCCGGATGCTCACGGGTGCTGGCCATTCAGCAACCGTGATTGATTATTCGTCCAAGCAGATCGATTTCCTCGCTCAGTTCGGATTCAAGGCGTTCTACGGCGATGCCACGCGTCCTGACCTTCTGCATTCCGCAGGCATTGAAAACGCCAAGGTCCTCGTTGTTGCGATTGACCAGAAATAACAGGCAACTGCGCTGGTCCACTATGTCCATACCACCCATCCCCATGTCCACATCATCGCGCGGGCCATAGACCGCATGCATGTGTATAATCTGTGGCACGCGGGCTGTCGCGATGTGATCCGCGAGACGTTCGACAGCTCTACGCGCATGGGACGTTCGGTGTATGAAGCCCTAGGCGTGCCGCGTGAAAAAGCGGACCGTATGGTTAATGCATTCGTCACCACTGACGGCAAATCCATGCGCGATCTGGCAGAACATTACGACCCGGACGTATCGGCCTTGGAAAACCAGCCCTACATGGAAAACGCGCGCAAAATGATCAAGGTCTGGGAAGCAGAACTGGTTGAAGACATGAAAGACATCCTCGCCAGCGATGACACGAAAACGGGGTCCTAAGACCCCGCTGCGTTACTGTCGTTCCGGTATCAGGATTTCACGCTTGCCGACATGGTTTGCCGAACTCACGATGCCTTCGTCTTCCATCTGTTCCACAAGGCGCGCGGCCTTGTTGTAGCCAATCGCCAGTTTGCGTTGAATATAGCTGGTCGAACATTTGCGGTCCTTGGCGACAATCGCCACCGCAGTGTCATAAAGCGCATCTTCGCCGTCTGTATTTCCGCCAAGGCCAAGAACCTCGTCGATGCTGCTTGCGGCATCATCGGCAGGGCCTTCTACAATCCCGTTGAAATACTCAGGCGGGCCATAGGCCTTCAGGTAGGTCACGATCTCTTCGACTTCTTCGTCGCTACAGAACGGCCCATGGACGCGCGTGATCTTTGATCCGCCCGCCATATACAGCATGTCACCCATGCCCAGCAGTTGCTCTGCACCCTGCTCACCCAGAATGGTGCGGCTGTCGATCTTGGACGTCACTTGGAACGAAATCCGCGTGGGGAAGTTCGCTTTGATCGTACCTGTAATAACATCAACCGACGGACGCTGCGTGGCCATGATCAGGTGGATTCCGGATGCACGCGCCATCTGCGCAAGGCGCTGAATGCAGGCTTCGATCTCCTTGCCCGCGACCATCATCAGGTCCGCCATCTCGTCCACAATCACGACGATGTAGGGCAGAACCTCTGGCGTGAATTCATCTGTCTCGAACACAGGTTCGCCTGTGTCATCATCAAATCCGGTTTGAACCGTGCGGTTGAACTGTTCACCCTTGGCGAGAGCATCTTTCACGCGGCCGTTGTAACCATCAATGTTGCGCACGCCCATTTTGGACATCTTGCGATAGCGTTCTTCCATTTCACCGACGACCCATTTCAGGGCAACAACCGCCTTCTTGGGGTCCGTCACAACGGGGCTAAGCAAATGCGGAATGCCATCATAAACCGACAATTCCAGCATTTTCGGATCGATCATAATCATCCGGCATTCTTCTGGCGTCAGCTTGTAGAGCAACGACAAGATCATCGTGTTGATGGCGACAGATTTACCGGAACCCGTCGTACCCGCGATGAGCAAGTGGGGCATCTTGGCAAGGTTCGCGATAATCGGCTCTCCACCAATATCTTTGCCCAGCGCCAGCGGCAGTTTCATGTTGCTATCGCCAAAATCACGCGCAGAAAGCATTTCGCGCAGAACAACCATTTCGCGGTTCTCGTTTGGCAATTCGATACCGATAACCGATCGACCGGGAACCGTGGACACACGGGCGGACAACGCAGACATAGATCGCGCGATGTCATCGGCCAAACCGATCACACGGGACGCTTTCAAACCGGGTGCTGGTTCAAGCTCATACATTGTAACAACGGGGCCGGGGCGGACTGATACGATGTCACCCTTCACACCATAATCATCGAGCACGTTTTCCAGCATCCGCGCGTTTTCTTCTAGCGCTTCGTCGGACAACACATGACGCGTGATCGTATCAGGGGGCGTCAACAATCCAAGCGGCGGCATTTCATAGGCAGGACGCTTGTCTTCAAACTTCAACGCTGGCTGTGCTTCGGCTTTGGCCTGACGCGATGGCACAACGACTTTGCGCGCTGGGTGCTGCACAACGGCCTTGGCTTCGGGCACAGGAACAGCCGCCGGCGTGAACGATGCAGTTGGCGTTGGCGCGACATCAGCAGCCACATATTCCATGGATTGCTCTGGATAGTCTTCGACAAACTCGGTCATTGGGGCCTCAATCGGGGCAGCCATATCAAGCGCTGCCATCTGTTGTGTATTCAACAACAACGGACGCGGGCCGGGTGCCTTTGCAACAGGGGGTTCAACCCTTGCTGCTGGGGCCTGAACTTGTGGTTCCATACGGCTCGCGATTGCGGCGGTGATCGCTGGGTTCACACCAGGTTTCGTCGCAACAGTCACCTCTTGGGGTTGCCCAGAACGGCTGCGCACAGCATTGGCAATACGCGCGCTGATACGGTCGGTATCCGCCACAGGAACGTCGCCCTGCATATCAGGTTCTTCAATCAGCTCTGGCTCAGGCATTGGATCGGACCGCTTGAGCAATGATGCAAACAGGCCCGTTTTTTGTTCTGGTTCAGGGGCGCGAACGGGGGCTGACAACGGAGCTGGTACAGCCGCACGCGGTGCCGTGACTTGTTCTTCAATGGGATCGAAATCCTCATAGCGCGTTGGCATTGCTGGATTGGCGCGGACAACGGCGGCAACGCGGGCCGCTTCTTGTGCATGATTTGGTGCGGGAACGGCGCGCACAGCGTCAAGCTCCGCCTCGTATTCTGCCTTTTCGGCGCGTGACAATTCACGACGTTCTTGGACCTTGGCACCCAAAACCTGCGCGCCTTTGTAAGATGCAGATGCCGTCTGACACAAAAGCTTGAGGATTCCTGAATACGCAACAATCAAACCGACCAAAAGGAAACGGCCCAGCTTGCGGATTTCAAACATCGTAAAGCCCAGCGCAAACGCCATAAGTGCCAGCACACCAAGACCCATGACAAACGACATCAGCTTCACACTGAACGTCGCACCAAACGGTGAAATGGTCAGCAAAATCGACAACACCATATCGCCAAAATGCCCGCCTAGACCGAAGCTTTCATCCCAGCCCGCGCCCGTATTCAGCGTCGCGGCGTAAATGGCGGTGACAGCAATCGCAATCGGCGAAAAAATGACGCGACCCAGTGCGCGTTCCTGACCGTAATGCAGCGTGAACCGTAAACCCCATGCCATCAAAACAATTGGCAAAGCCCAAGACACATACCCAACAATCATGAACAATGCGGCGGCAAATGACGCACCTGGCCGACCCAGCCAGTTCTGAACGGGGGCATCCGTGGCGGACATGAAATTCGGATCATCGGGCGCGTAGGACCATAGCATCATCGATACCATGAGGCCTGCAACAAACAGGCCAATCCCGATCAATTCACGGCCACGTTTTTCAATCGCAGCCTGCGTTGAACTGTCAAGAAGCGGATCGCGCTGTCGGGTCTGATAAGAAGCCATTTTGCCTATTTCCTCACGTGTACAAACAGTCGCAGATTTGGGTCAATCCACGCTGCGTTTCTGTTTTTGGGGCGACAAGTGCCACCCGAATAAATCCTGTCCCAGGGTCCCCGCTTGGGTCGGGTCGGGACAGGTAAGCGCCGGGAAGAACCCGAACACCTGTGTCTTGCCACAGCTTCAATGCGGCCTGTTCGCCGTCCTCCACGGGAAGCCAAAGAAAAAATCCGGCTTCGGGGGATGTGTAGCTGTTGATGCCTTTGAAAATTTCATCGGCATCGTTGAACTTGTCTTGGTACATTTCGCGGTTGGCGATCACGTGATCTTCATCGGACCAAACCCGCGTCGAAACGCGCTGGATCGGCAGGGGCAGCGGCGCACCCGCATAGGCGCGCAACTGGCGCATTTCTCGGGTGTTGTTTGGCCCACTCACCACAAAGCCTGACCGAAGGCCGGGAAGGTTGCTGCGTTTGGACAAGGAATGAAACGCGACGATACGTTCAGGATCACACCCAGTGTCTGCCGCCGCCTCTAGCGCGCCCATGGGCGGCGTGTCGCGGTAAATCTCGGAATAACACTCATCCGCGAAAATCTTGAAATGGTGCTTTTCAGCGAGGCCAATCAGCGTCGCCCAATATTCGCGGGTCGCCACAGCACCTTGCGGGTTAGCCGGGGAACAGATGTAGGCGATCGTTGTGCGGTCCAAAATATCGGGGTCGACTGATGCATAGTCGGGCAAATGCCCCGTTTGTGCTGTCGCGGGCACCATCACGGGCTCTGCGTTCACCGACAACGCGGCAATCGCGTAAACTTGATAAAACGGGTTAGGAAGCAGCACGACAGGTTGTTCGCCGTTCTTAGTTTCGGGGCAAAGCGCCATCGCGGCGTTATACAGACCTTCGCGGGTTCCGTTCAAAACCAAGACACGATCAGGCGTAATATCCACAGCATAACGCCGCGTGACCCAGCCACAGATCGCCGCCAAAAGTTCAGGCGCGCCTTCATTTGTTGGATATTTTGCGAATTCCCCGACAGACGCGGCCAGCACATCAGACACAAACGCGGGGAACGGGTGGCGCGGTTCGCCGATGGTCATGTTTATGGGATCGCCGCCCGGTTCATGGACGTCGAGTAAAGCGCGCAAGCGCGGCCACGCATAGGCCGGTAGGTTCGAAAACCGCTCGGGGTACGTCATTACTGCCTCAAACTGCGACCTCATTCACGGGTCGCTTTCGCCTAAAGTAGCCTGACGGGTCGGTCGCTGTCCAGAAAAAGGACGCCTTATCGGTCACTTGTGTGGCTTTTAGGCCAGCGCGGCCTCTGCGGCGGCACCAATCCGCAAGAGACGTTCGTCCGCACCACCCGCCACGTTTAGCAAAATACCAACAGATGGCACCCCGGTCGGCAGGGCCAAAGACGCCAGCCCCATCAGGTTTGCGACCCGCGTATTGCGTAGCGTCAGCAGGTTCTCAACACGGTAATATTCTGGATCGTCAATCAATCGTTGCAAATTAGGCGGCATGTTCGCCGCACCGGGGCATACCACCGCATCAAATCCCGCCGTCACCTCTGCGTACCGCGTGCGAATGGCACGCAATTCATCCCACAGCGACAGATATTCATGGGCCGACACATCTTTGCCGCCCCGCACCCGTTCCAAAATCTGGGAATACATCTTTTCTGGGCTTGCTTCGACCAGATCACGCCAGTTCGCATAGGCATCCGCCGTATACAGCGGCAGGGACATCGCGAAGGCGCGCGTCAGTTCGGGCACTTCAATCGGTACAATTTCCGCACCCGCAGCTTCCAATGTCTTGAGGGCGGATTGATACCCCTCCATGGATGCATCACACACATCATCCAGAACAACCGACTGCAACGCACCAAACCGCATGCCGTTCAATGATACCTCCGCCAGATCTACGGCTTTGGTTCCCTCAAACGCGGCCGCCATTAGAGCCGCATCTTCAACAGATCGACACAATGGGCCGACAGTATCAAATTCGCTGCACAGCGCGACAGATCCCGCCACAGGCAAACGACCGAAAGTGGTTTTCAATCCGACCAGATCGTTCCAAACCGATGGAATACGCACAGATCCCCCCGTATCAGACCCCACAGCCGCCGCCGCCAGACCAAAGGCCACCGATGCCGCCGCACCGGAAGACGACCCCCCAGGCACAGCTTCTAGATCATTCACACAGGGCGGCGTGGCGGTGCTGGGGTTATAACCAAGACCACTAAACGCGATCTCGGTCATGTGGGTTTTACCAAGACACACAAGGCCCATACCCGTCGCCACCCGCAACACTTCGGCGTCCGTTGACGGAACGCGACCTTCCATCAATTTGGTCCCCGCTTCTGTCCCGATGCCGGCCGTATCGAACAAGTCTTTCCAAGACACAGGGACGCCGTCCAGCAGGGACAGGCGTTGGCCTGCTTTGGCCCGTGCGCTGGCCGCCTTCGCCTCCGACCGAGCGCGATCATGGGTCACGCGCGCATAAATCCGGTTGCGCAGATCATGGCCGTCGATTGCCGCCAAATAAGCCTCGCACAGATCAACGGGATCAATCTCACCGCGATTGATCCCGCGTCCCAAATCCGCCGCCGTTGCCCAAAGCCAATCTTGCATGTCGTCCTCCGTTTGAATTGAACGGTAGCGACCATCCAGCACATGGACAATCCCGCGTCGGGGCGCATATTGCGGATCATGAACACAGACACAGATATCGCCATCGTCGGGGGTGGCCTAAACGGCCCCACGCTCGCCATCGCCCTTGAACAACGCGGGCTGAACGTCACCGTGATTGACGCCCTGCCTGCCCCAAAGCGGGGGATGCGTGATTTTGACGGTCGATCCTACGCACTGGCCCACGCGTCCATGCGGCTGTTGCGCGGGATCGATCTTTGGGACGCAATCAAAGACCACACACAACCGATGCTGGAAATCAAAGTCACGGACGGGCGCGCAGGAACCGGCCCCTCCCCATGGATGATGCACTTTGATCATACGGAAATCGAAGAAGGTCCCATGGGATATATGTGCCAAGACCGCCATTTGCGTCAGGCTTTGCTTGCCAAAATGGACGGTGCTGCGCGCATCACCCAGATGTCGGGCGAAACTGTTGTGGCGCAATCTAGCGGGCAACTGACACTGGCATCTGGCAAGACCGTCACCGCGAAACTGATCGTCGGCGCGGACGGACGTGCATCAGGCACCGCGGAACGTGCAGGCATCAAACGCACGGGCTGGGGATACGGGCAGACCGCAATCGTGTGTGCGGTTGAGCACGAGCTCCCCCACGGGGGCATCGCGCATCAATTTTTCATGCCAACAGGGCCGCTGGCGATTTTGCCCTTGCCTGACAACTGCTGTTCGATCGTTTGGTCCGAAACCGAAACGCGCGCGACTAAAATCATGGCGATAGATGACACCGATTTCCTTGACGCCCTACGCCCCGCATTCGGGAGCTTCTTGGGTGAGCTGACGTTGGTTGGTAAACGGTTCAGCTATCCCCTCGGCTTGACCATCGCCAATCGTTTCATCGCGGACCGTGTGGTGCTGATCGGGGATGCCGCCCACGGTGTTCATCCCATTGCAGGGCAAGGGTTGAATGCTGGCCTGCGCGATGTGGCTGCCTTGGTTGATGTTCTGTCAGACGCTAAGGCGCGCGGCGAAGATATCGCCAGCGCGGCCGTTCTGGCGCGTTACGAACAATGGCGTCGTTTTGATACGGCCACCCTCGCCGCGGCGACGGATACATTCAATAAGCTGTTTTCAAACGATAACCCGCTGCTGCGCGCTGTGCGTGATATGGGAATGGGCGTCATCAATGCGACCCCACGTTTGCGCCGCACCTTCATTCGAGAGGCCGCGGGCCTTACCGGTGATTTGCCAAGCCTGATGCGCAGTTAGGGTTTTTCAATCGTGCGTGCTTCGTCGATAAGCAGCACCGGAATACCGCCACGGATCGGATAGGCCAGATGTGCCGCCTTGCTGACCAATTCATTGTTTTGCGCGTCATAGGTCAGACGGCCTTGGCACTGCGGACACACCAAAGCCTCTAACATTCTCGGGTCAAAGATTTTGGTATCGGCGCTCACTGCATCATCTGTTGAATAGTATCGCCGCTGTATAACGAATATTCGATCAACGTGACCAATGTTTCACGGCGCGTGACCAAGGACGGCGCTTCTAACAGGGCTTGGCGTTCTTCGGGTTCAAACGGGCACATCATCGACAGCGAATTGATCAACAATTCAGCGTCAGCGTCTGCCATGCTGTCCCAGTCCGTGCTTAACCCACGGTCCTCAAAAAAACGCCCCAGCAAATCCATGAGATGATCGCGATCCAGACCAAGATCTGTTTCTTCGGGCCCAAGGTCAGCCTCAAAACCGGCCCAATCCACATTGGCCCGCCGATAGGGCGCAAACCCTTCAACTTCATCGCGCACGCGAAACCGCGACATGCCGGACAGCGTAATCATGTAACGTCCGTCCTCGGTTTCAGACATTGCCGTCACGCGTCCTGCACATCCAATAGAGTGCAGTCTTTCATCGGCGCCGTCAGGCCCTTCGCAGGGCTGAACCATACCGATCAAACGGCTTTCGGTTTTTAATGCGTCATTGAGCATCGCGAGGTAGCGCGGCTCAAACAAATGCAACGGCAACCGCGCCCTTGGCAGCAAAAGCGCCCCGGGCAGCGGAAAAATCGGTATCGTTGTTGGCAGATCATTATGTGTTCCCATGGCAAGCAAGATAGACCAAACTTTGCATCAGGCAAATATCATTGACGATAACTTGCGGCGGCCTTCCAAAACCACTGCGTCTGTGGGCTTTAGGGCATCGAAAATCGTGAACAACTGGGTGCGCGCGGCGCCATCGTTCCATTCGCGATCACGCCTGAACAATTCCAGCAATTGATCAACCGCCCCTTGGCTGTCGCCCGACGCATGCAGCGCAACTGCCAAATCAAGGCGCGCCTGATGGTTGTTTTCATCCGCCTCAACCGCAGCGCTGAGTTCCCCGACAGGGCCTGCATCGGCCGCCTGTTTGGCCAGTTCAACTGCAGCGCGCGCGGCTTCAATTTCAAAAGCATCGTGAATTTCAGCAGGCACACCGTTCAACACAGCCTCTGCCTGTTCCACGTCATCCATCGCAAGGTAGGACCGGATCAAACCACCAGCCGCACCCGCGTGCATTCCGTCTTCTTCCAGAATGGCCGAAAAGGTTTCAGCAGCGTCCGCCGCTTCGCCATCGTTCAACATGCCTTCAGCCGCTTCGATTGCGTCGTCCAAACCATTGTCGGGTTCACCCGCAAGGTCGGCGATCTTGGTCACGAAGGCTTCAATCTCGCTCGGCGGGAGGTTGCCCTGAAAACCGTCAACAGGCTGTCCATTAAAGAACGCATAAACCGTCGGGATGGACTGAACCTTTAGCTGGCCGGCAACACCTTGGTTTTGATCAACATCGATTTTGACCATCTTCACACGCCCGCCGGCTGCTTTGACAGCGGCCTCAAGGGCGGGACCAAGTGTTTTGCACGGCCCACACCACGGCGCCCAGAAATCAACGATAACGGGGACGGTTTTTGAAACCTCTACAACGTCTTGCAGGAACGTCGCATCGCCACTGTCAATTATCAGATCATCCGCCGCTGCGGGTTGTTGTCCACCAAGTTCAAGCATGTTCGCCTCCGATGAGTGCATATCATTTGGCGTCTATATGGGATGCCAGGCGCAAAAGGCCAAGGGGGTCACCTACACTTGCAGGGTGATAACGCCGCGCTTAGACATCAAAGGTGGCAAAAACCGGTGCGTGATCGCTGGGCTGTTCCCAACCGCGAACGTCGCGAATGACACGGCTGGAATGGGCTGATCCCGCAATGTCAGGCGTGGCCCAGACATGATCCAAACGACGTCCCTTGTCGGCCCCGTCCCAATCGGGGGAACGATAGCTCCACCAGCTGTAAAGTTGCCCGTCAGGAATGTTTGCGCGGGTCACGTCGATCCAGCCACCAGCGGCCTGAACCTCGGCCAGTGCTTCGACCTCAATCGGCGTGTGACTTACGACCTTCAACAGCTTCTTGTGATCCCAAACATCGTCTTCACGGGGGGCGATATTCAGATCCCCAACAAGAATGGTTTTCTGCGGCGCGTTAGCTGTGAAATAATCCCGCATTTCTCTGAGGTAATCGAGCTTTTGACCAAACTTTTCATTCACCTCGCGGTTGGGTTTGTCGCCCCCCGCAGGCACATAAAAATTGTGAACCGTCACGCCGTTTTCAAGCCGCCCCGCAATGTGGCGCGCATGACCAAGCGACGCAAAATCCTCAGCCGCGACTTCTTCGATCGGCATTTTGGAAAAAATCGCAACGCCGTTGTATCCCTTTTGCCCGCGCGCAACCATGTGAGCGTACCCAAGTGCTTGAAATTGCTCTAGCGGGATCTTGTCTACGGGGCTTTTGCATTCTTGCAAACACAACACATCGGGCGCTTCTTCGGACATCAGACGCGCAACCAGATTTTCACGCAAACGAACCGAGTTGATGTTCCAAGTGGCGAGCGTAAAGGTCATGATATTCTCCTGATTTTGGGCGACCCTAGCGGCGCCAGCCCTGACTTGCCAGCCAGTCCGATACCTTTGCGAGACCCGCTTTCAAAACCTCCGGATAACATGCAAATCCGATCCGCACGTACCCTTCAACGCCCAAGCTCGATCCGGGGGTGAACATCACACCCGTGTCCTGCAAAAGCGCCACGCAAAGATCATAGGATTTCATCGGCACATCAAAGGCAACGAACGCCGTCGTTCCGGCCTTTGGTTTTACGTAACGGGCCTTGGGTTCCGCACCGATCCAAGCATCCAGGACCGCCAAATTTCCACGGGTAATATCGTGGGCCCTTTCAAGGATCACATCCTTCGCATCAAAGGCCATCGCCGCAAAATAATCATCCACCATGCCAACACTGATTGTCGTGTAATCACGGTGGACTTCGCAGTCATCAAGTAACGGTTCAGGCCCGACAATCCAGCCCAGCCGTAACCCTGCCAGCGAATATGCCTTGGACGTTGATCCCGTCGAAATCCCTTTGTCGTAAACCTCAACAATTGATGGCACGGGCGTGTGTTGTTCGGTGCCGCGATAGACCTCATCACACAACACCCAAGCACCGACAGACTTCGCGATTTCGGACACCCGCTCAAGACCATCACGATCAATCAACGCGCCCGTCGGGTTGTTGGGGTTGGTCAGCGCAATGATCTTTGTCGCAGGTGTAACAGCGGCCGCAACAGCGTCCCAATCAGGCAGCCAGCCGCTCTCTTCGCGCAGCGCAACTTCGGTTACATCCGCCCCCAAAGATCGCGGGATCGCTGTGTGTTGTTGATACGTCGGCGTGATCGCAACCACATGATCCCCCGCCCCGACAAGCGTCTGATACACCATATGGTTCGCGCCAATGGTGCCATGGGTGATCAACACGTTTTGCGCGCCCTGCCCTGCAAACCCTGCGGCCACCAACCCGCGCAACCGCGCAGAGCCGCGAATCTCTCCGTATGTCATCTGCATCGCGGCCAAATCGGCAGGCATTTGTTGCGTCGTCCCCGCCATTTGCATCAATTCAGCAAGGGTCAAGGACGCCACGCATGTCTCAGCCAAATTCAGATCACACTTGGTTTCCCATGCGTTCATCCACTGCTCGACACCGAAAGGTTCAATTTTCATGAAAAGCTCCTTTTGTTTGCGGCAGTTGACCAGACCGCTTGGTCCGCGTCTACAGGGACCAAGCAAAAGGGACGTATCATGACCAAAGAAGGCCACCACCTTGACCCGACCGACTGGGATGATTTCGGGCGTGATATGCACGACCTTCTCGACACGTGCCTGACCCGCATGCAGGGCGCGCGCGATTTGCCCTGGCAGCAAAAACCGGCGGATATGGGCGTTGAACTGGACGGCGCTGCGACACCCACGGCAGACGTATTCACACAAATCACCGATACGGTCATGCCGTATGCGACAGGCAACACCCATCCCGCGTTCTTTGGCTGGGTCCATGGCACGGGCTTGCCCGTTGGCGTTGGTGCCGAAATCATCGCCGCCACGATGAATTCAAATTGCGGCGGCCGTGATCATGGCGCCGCTGAGGTCGAACGCGAGGTTATCAACTGGCTGACCCGCACCGCAGGGATGCCCGATGACGCGTTCGGGATTCTGACCACTGGCACATCGCAGGCCACGATTCTTGCCCTGTCCGCCGCCCGTGCGCGCGCGTTCGGAATGGATGTGCGCACCAAAGGCATTCGTGCCCTGCCAGAGGTCCGTGTTTACATGGCCAAAGGGGCCCATTCCTGCGTCGCCAAAGCCCTTGAAATCATGGGCCACGGGTCCGATTGCGTGCGCCAAATACCGGTCAACGATATGTCCCAGATGGATATGACAGCGCTTAAGGATGCCATTGCTGAGGACCGTGAAAACGGTCTCGCCCCGCTGGCGATTATTGGCACGGCAGGATCAGTTGGCGTCGGTGCGTATGACGATTTTAACGCGTTAGCAGACCTCGCCGCGCAGGAATCAATCTGGATGCACGTTGACGCGGCCTTCGGCTATTGGTCCCGCCTTGCCGACAGCCCCTATCGTGAACTTTCCGACGGAATCGGGCGCGCCGATTCAATCGCGCTGGACACACATAAATGGCCGGGCGTGCAATATGACTGCGGCGCATGCCTGATTTCTGATCGTGACCTGCACCGGTCAACATTCTCATCCCGCCCCGCCTACCTCGAATCCGCAGCCTCCGGCCTTGCGGGTGGGGATTTGTGGTTCTGCGACTACGGGATTGAGCTGTCCCGCGGGTTCAAAGCTCTCAAAGTCTGGACCGCAATCAAAGCGCTCGGCGCTAATGCGATGGGCCAAGCGATTACCGATAACTGCAAACAGGCCGCCCTTATGGCCGACCTCGTGGCGGCATCCCCGCACCTGAACTTGCAGCACGACGTTATCTCAAATCTATGCTGCTTTTCCGTGGCAAAAGGCGACGTCACGAAAATCGCGGCAGACCTTCAGAACGCGGGACAAGGTGTGTTTTCCACAATCACCGTGAACGATATTCCGTGTCTGCGCGCCGCAATTGTCGGACATCGCACAACCAGCGATGACATCCGCGCCGCGATCAAGGCGGTTGAAGCGACCCAAATTTAGAATAAAAAAAGCCCCGACCAAAACAGGCCGGGGCAAGTCCAACAGGGAGGTGGTGATATAACCCCATCACCAAGGGATGTTTTAGGCGACCAAACGATAGCCACCGCTTTCAGTGACCAGCAAACGTGCATTGCTTGGGTCCGGTTCAATCTTTTGACGCAGACGGTAGATATGGGTTTCCAGCGTATGCGTCGTCACACCCGCATTATATCCCCAAACCTCGTGTAAAAGCACATCGCGGGCAACAACGCCTTCGGTCGCGCGGTACAGGAATTTGAGGATGTTGGTTTCCTTTTCCGTCAGACGGATTTTCTTTTCGTCTTCCGTGATCAGCATCTTTTGCGCAGGCTGGAATGTATATGGCCCAAGCGTAAACACCGCATCTTCTGACTGTTCGTGTGTGCGCAACTGGGCACGAATACGGGCCAATAGAACAGGAAATTTGAACGGTTTGGTGACGTAATCGTTCGCGCCAGCGTCCAGACCCAAAATCGTGTCACTGTCACCATCATGGCCGGTCAGCATTACGATCGGGCACTTCACGCCTTGCTTGCGCATCAAACGGCACAATTCTCGACCGTCCGTGTCGGGCAGGCCAACATCCAGGATCACAAGGTCATACAGACTTTCTTTGGCTTTGGTCATCGCCTCAGCGCCATTGCCAGCCTCGAAGACGTCAAAGTCCTCGGTCATCAGCAATTGTTCACCCAGCGCCTCGCGCAGGTCTTCATCATCATCGACGAGCAAAATTTTCTTGAGTTGGGCCATGACTGGTGTCTCCTTCGTTGTATTACAGATGTGATGAGATACGTGTTCACACAAGTTTTATGGCAGCGCTTCACGCCGTCGTGTCGCCAACAGGGTAAATGTTTCAATTTATCACCGATACAGGTATCGGAAGGGGGATAAGAAAGCCCAATTATGACATTCGCACCGGATCAAACAGAACGCCTAGCCCGCGCCCGCGCCGATTTGCGCATGGGCGTGCCTGTCGTTTTGTCCGAAGGATTGGTCATTCTGGCGGTCGAAACGCTTACCCAAGGTCGGTTTGATATGCTGCGTGACCTTGGCGGTAATCCTTTGCTGACGATCACAGGTTGGCGCGCCAAGACCCTCAAGGCTCATGCCTATGACGGCGATATTGCCCGCATTTCCCTGCCCGATTACGCGACCATGACGTGGGTTCGATCAATTGCCGATCCCGCCGATGACCTAAATCACCCCATGAAAGGGCCACTGCGTGCGCAACGTGACGGGCCAGCCGGACCGCACCGCGCCGCGATTGCGCTGACCAAAGCGGCCCGTTTGCTGCCTTCGGTCCTGAGTATTGAGGTGTTCGATCCCGTAACCTTCGCCGCTGAAAACGATTTGACCTTGATTTCAGGCGCCACGGCTGACCCGAGCGATCAAACAGCATTAAACCGCGTTATCCACGCCCGCCTTCCAATGGATGCGTCCGAAGCAGGCCGCGTTCATATTTTCCGCCCTGATGACGGCGGGGAAGAACACTACGCCATTGAAATCGGCCATCCAGACCGCAGCAAACCTGTTTTAACCCGCCTGCATTCCGCCTGCTTTACGGGCGATGTTCTTGGATCTCTCAAGTGCGATTGCGGGCCGCAGTTGCGCGGGGCCATGGCGCAGATGGGGGTTGAGGGCGCAGGCGTGCTTCTTTACCTGAATCAAGAAGGGCGCGGCATCGGCTTGGCCAATAAAATGCGCGCTTATTCATTACAAGACCAAGGCTTCGATACTGTTGAGGCAAATCACCGCCTTGGGTTTGAAGATGACGAACGTGATTTCAGAATTGGCGCGACCATCCTCAAGAACATGGGGTTTAGCGATGTGCGTTTGCTGACCAACAATCCCGCCAAGGTCGCAAAGCTGGAATCCTGCGGGCTTACAGTGAGTGAGAGGGTGGCGTTAAAGGTTGGTGAAAACAGTTACAACCAAAACTACCTTGCGACGAAGGCTGCCAAATCAGGGCATCTTCTTTAACGGATGATCACGTCCTTGATCAGGCTTTAACGCGCAAAGCGCAGCAGCACGGCACCGATGATTGTTGTGAAGGTGGCGATAACCTTCATCAGGTCCAATCGTTCCTTCATAAAGAACACCCCGATGAACAGCGCAAATATAATTGATGTTTCACGTAATGCCGTGACCAGTGCGAGTGGGGCCTGCATGAATCCCCACACTACTAGCGCATATGCGCAATAAGACGCACAGCCCCCAACGATCAGCACGAAACGCCCCTCGCCCCACAGCCGCGACAGTGTTCCAGGTTTGTTGAACCGCAAAAACGCAGCAAAGATCACCGCGTTTCCGATGGCGGACCATCCATAAAACCCGATTGCCGTGCCCGCGATCCGCGCGCCAAGCCCATCAACCAGCGAATAGCCCGCGATAAAGCACCCCGTAATCGCGGCCAACATCGCCGCTTTGGGATTTCTTGTGCCACTCGCGCCGCGCACAATGCCGAGCGACAACAGGCCCGTTCCGATCAGAACGATGGCGACGACCTCTTGCCAGCCTAAGATCACATTCAGGAACGACACAGACACCATCGCAACGATCAGAGGCGCGATGCCCCGCGCGACGGGATACACTTGGGTCAGATCGCCAATCTTATAAGAGTTCAACAAAAACACCTGATAGCCAAAATGCAGCGCCAATGACCCGAGGAGATACGGCCAACACGCCAAGTCCGGCATCGGAACGAAAAGCAGCCCAACAATCGCATAAGGAAGGTGACCGATAATCACGCCCGCCATGCTAAGGTGTTTGTCCGCCGCACCTTTGGCCAGCGCATTCCAACAGGCATGCAGCAATGCGGCCAGCAATGTGGTTCCAATAACAATAGTCGGCATGCGCGTCCCCTTTGGCGAACCCTAGGCTGCGCCCAACACCTTGAACACCCCGCAGCGTTCTGGTCATTTGATCCTTATGAAAGCCACAGATCTTGTCGTCACGCCCACCCATCTGCGGTTCTTGAACCGTAAGTTTCCATGTTCTATCGGGAAGGGAGGGATCAGTGACAATAAGAAAGAAGGCGACGGGGCCACGCCGCACGGCACCCATCGTCTTGTAGGAATGCTGTATCGCCCCGACAGGATTACAAAACCCGCCGATTGGGCCCTGCCGATCCGCCCGCATGATCTATGGTCTGACGATCCAACCCATGAAGACTATAATATGATGGTGCGCGCGCCCTATCCCTATAGCCACGAAAAACTGCGCCGTGCGGATCGGCTGTATGATCTTGTGATTCTTACGGATTGGAACTGGCCCTATGCCGTAAAGGGGCGCGGATCAGCGATCTTTATTCACCGTTGGCGCAAACCGGGCCATCCGACGGAAGGCTGCATCGGACTGCACCCCGCTGATTTAGCATGGATCGCACCCCGCATTCAGCATTCTACCCGTCTGATCATACTTTAGACCGGCACGCGGTCCCCGAAAATCGCCGAACCCACCCGAATATGCGTCGCGCCCAAGGCCACCGCTGATCCAAAATCGCTCGACATGCCCATAGACAGCCCTGTCAGCCCGTTGCGCGCCGCAATTTTACCAAGCAATGCGAAATGCAGCGACGGTTCTTCCTCAACGGGCGGAATACACATCAATCCACGCACTGGCAGATCCATACCAAGACATGTCGCGACGAATTCATCGGCCTCGTGCGGCATCACACCAGCCTTCTGCGGCTCCTCACCCGTGTTCACTTGTATATAGAGGTCTGGGCAAGAACCCATTTCCTGCGCCAATCGCGCAAAGGTTTTGGCCAGCTTCGGGCGATCCAACGTGTGAATGGATTGCGCCAATTCCATCGCCTGACGTGCTTTGTTGGTTTGCAACGGGCCAATGATGTGCAGATCAATGCCGCTGTATGTTTGGCGAAAGTCCGGCCATTTGCCCGCAGCCTCCTGCACACGGTTCTCTCCGAACACGCGATGCCCTTCCTCGAGAATCGCCTGCACCCGATCGTTGGGTTGCACCTTTGAGACCGCAATTAACGTCGTTTCACCGACCGTGCGACCTGCCTTGGCCTCTGCGGCGTGAATGCGTGCGGTTATATCTTGCAGAGACATCGTAAGCTCCTGATACAGTTATGTGTTTTTTGTTTCTGTGTGATATAGGGCGTTATCGGCGTGCTGTCATCTACATATGCTCACCTTGCGGTGTGTGGCACGTCTGCATCATTTTTTAGGTAGGTCCCCCCAAAGGGTCCATATCCCTTGAGTGCGCCAGAGTTTGGGCGCAAACACAACCCGATGCTAGTCAAACTGGCATTCTCGCAAGAATGCAAACACGAGGAATTAAAAAATGAAAAATATCCTACTCGCTTCTACAGCACTCGTCACCTTCGCTGGTGCAGCTGCTGCTGAGGGTCACACATCCTTCTCATTCGGCGGTGAAGCCTCCGCAGAGTACAACTCTGAAACAGGTTACACTACAGACGCTGAATTGACAGCATCTATGTCCGCTGCTTTGGACAACGGACTGACTGCTGCTGCGTCAATCACTTTTGAAAGTGCTGAAGGCGACGACACGGTCGATGCATCTCATGGCTCGATTTCACTTTCCAGTGACACAGCAAGCCTGACGTTTGGCACAGGCGTTGTGGGCGCTCTCTTCACTGTATCCGGCGACGATTACGACATCGGTTCTGGCGGTCTGGAAGATGGCGAATTTGACGGCATCGTTGGTACCCTTGCTATGGGTGACGCGAACGTGACCATCTCCGTACCATTAGGCGAAGGTGATGTAGACGCAGGTGCAGTTGAATTTGGTGTAACAACATCTGCTGGCGGTTGGAACCTTGGCCTGGCCGTTACTGACGACGGCGGATATGCAATGGTTGCAGATGGTACTGCTGGCGGCGCTGACGTCAATATCGGCA
>JABBAI010000087.1 GCA_018608045.1 Octadecabacter sp.
AGGTGAAAGTAGGTTGGTGGCAGCGAGGTCGAAGATGTCGGCCATTTGGTGTCCCCATATACAAATTCGTGATTAAATTAGTCTGAAATAACATCATGGAAAGTGCTGCGACGCAGACAGATGTTAGACAGCGCTAAATTCACCAGTTGCCGCATCATAGGTTTCTAGCCCGCCTTGGCCGACGTCTGTCCACAACCCGTGTAGCGACAAGCGGCCAGATTCCACTTCCGTTTTGACATGGGGGAAGGTCATCAGGTTTTCCAAGGATACCACAACGCTGTCTTTTTCAAGCTGACGGACACGATCGGCGTCATCGCCGTCGGGCAGGGCTTCAAAACTTGGGCGCAAAATGTCCATCCAGCGGCCAACATAGCTTGCTTTCTTCTCGAGGTCCGGCGCTTTGCCCGAACACATATCATAGCACCCCTGCACACCGCCGCAGGCTGAATGCCCCAACACGATCAGATGCGAGATTTTCAAAGTCTGAACCGCGTATTCAATCGCGGCAGACGTCCCGTGATGGTTGCCATCTGGCGTATGCTTGGGAATGAGATTGGCGATGTTGCGGTGAATGAAAAATTCACCCTGATCGGCGCCAAAAATAGATGTGACATGCACGCGGCTGTCGCAACACGACACCACCATGCAGCGTGGGTTCTGACCGTTCTCCATCAGCTGAAGATACCAGCCCTTGTTTTGCTCGTAGGTGGTGGCCTTCCAACCATGATATCGGCGCACAAGATAATCGGGAAGGGGGCGCGCATGTTGCATAGTGTATTCCTGCTGGTCTTAATCCTCTCTGTACTTATGGCGAATTTTCAAGAATTTCGAGCGATTAATGCCGCGCCATGGCAACGACTTAGAAACTATGCCGCCTTAAACCCGTTTCTGAGTGCAGAAAAGTGGGACGATTATGGAACAACAACACCAGACCAATGTGGCACGTCTTGTGCCCCACGAAACGTTCGGACCAGACGTTCGGGCCTTGTCGCCGTATGCGTTGGCGGACGACGATATGGACTACGGCGATGTCATTTGCCTCGGTCTTGAGGAAATATCCCGCCATCTCAAATGGCTGGACGATGATTACCAATCAGGTCAGTTTGACCGCCTTGAAGTTCGGTTGCGTAGCATCGTGATGCTGGCCGATCAGCTCGGCTTGCGACGGGTCGGGCAAGTGGCGTCCGATGTTGTGTATTGTCTTGATGGTCCTGATGAGGTGGCGTTGGCGTCAACACTATCACGGCTGATGCGATTGATGACGCAAGCTCTCGATCATGCGGTGGGGCCAATGGCTGCTTTCTAATGGATGGCGCCGCGCGCTTGGGCTAGGCTGACCGGATCACATACGAGAGGTTCTATGCAGCCGATATTTGCCGCCCCGACGCCCGACGCAATCCCATTGATCGCCGTCTATTCGGATGATCTTGAGGCAACGATTGCGAATTTGCCAAATGCCGCTGCCGATTGGCTACGTGGTATGGGTTTTGACGCCAGCATTGGCGCGTGCGCAGTGCTGCCCAATTCTGATGGGTCGATCAAGGCGGCCTATGTCGGGCTAGGTGCGAAGGGGCAGGCTCGTGTCCGGTTCGTATTGGCCGCGGGTGCAGCGAAATTGCCTGCTGCAACATATGCGTTGGACACAACACAAACGGGTCCCGCTTTGGACGAGGTTGCGCTGGGCTTGCTGTTGTCCACGTACAGGTTCGATCGATACAAATCTGTATCGGCTGCAAAGCAGTCGTTCATTGCGCCGGCCGGAATTGATGCCACCCGCATCGAAGCCTTGGCCGCGGGTGAATGTTTGACCCGTGATCTGATCAACACGCCTGCGTCCGACATGGGGCCAGAAGAACTAGAATCTGCCGCACATAATCTTGCCGAAACCCATGGTGCGACGTGCAGCGTAATCCTTGGCGACGATTTGTTGGATCACAATTTCCCACTGATCCACACTGTGGGGCGTGCATCACCGCGTGCGCCACGACTTATCGATATGTTTTGGGGCAAAAAGGGGCCGAAGCTGACGTTGGTCGGCAAAGGTGTGTGCTTTGATACGGGCGGACTGAACCTGAAACCCGGTGGGTCGATGGGGTTGATGAAGAAGGACATGGGGGGTGCTGCAACGGTCCTTGGATTGGCGCATATGATTATGGCGCTGAAACTGGACCTGCAATTGCGTGTGCTTATTCCTGCCGTTGAAAACTCTGTCGACGGATCCGCGTTTCGCCCCGGTGATGTCCTGACCAGCCGCAAGGGGCTGACGGTTGAGATCAACAACACCGACGCCGAAGGGCGCCTTGTTCTGGCTGACGCCCTTGCGCTGGCGGACGAAGACAGGCCCGATTGCATTATCTCGATGGCGACGCTGACGGGGGCTGCGCGGGTTGCTGTTGGCCCCGACATTGCGCCGTTTTTCACGACGGATGATGCGATGGCGCGGGCGTTGCCGCAGGCCGCATCAGAAACCGCTGATCCGGTTTGGCAACTGCCGTTTCATGACCCCTATGAAGGTATGATCGAACCGCAGATTGCGGATTTGGACAATGCGCCAGCGGGCGGGTTTGCAGGATCAATCACAGCCGCCCTGTTCTTGCGCCGCTTCGTGACGGACACGCCCTATACCCATTTTGACATTTACGGATGGAACCCGACGGCCGCACCCGCACGTCCGAAGGGCGGGGGTGGCATGGGCGCGCGCGCAATCCTCGCCGCCTTGCCCGAGGTATTGGGGCTGTGAGCGACCGCCGCCTGACACCTGCCAATGGATACGTTGCTGCCACCCATCTTATGGGACAGGTCGATGCAGAGACGTTCAGCGACGGAACACCCGCATCTATTGGGCAAACCGTTGTTGATCTTTGCGCGACGGCAGCCGGAAAACGTGACCGCCAATTGCTGCTTGGGGCGTCTGTTATCGTGTACGATCGCCGCGACGGGTGGGCCTTCGTTCAATCCAAGCGCGACGGTTACGTCGGGTATGTGCGCGAAGCCGGGTTGGTTGACCCCATCGCCACCACCCACCGCATCGCGACACCTGCCACCCACGCCTACGCCACCGAAAGCTTTAAGGCGCAGGATTTGCTGCGTCTGCCGTTCGGCGCTGAGGTCGTTGTGATCGACGAGCGCCATAAATTCTTTGAGACCCCCCACGGCTTTATTCCTAAAAAGCACCTGCGCCCGCTTGGCCAAGTGTTTTCTGATCCCGCGACGGTCGTGCAGCTGTTTTTTGGAACGCCCTATCTGTGGGGTGGAAATTCTACATTGGGCGTGGATTGTTCAGGGTTGGTGCAAGCAGGATATCACGCATGCGGTCACATGTGCCCCAGTGATAGTGATATGCAGTGTGACAGTTTTGGTGTGCTACTGACGGACGATGCGCTGCTGCAACGGGGCGATCTGGTGTTCTGGAAAGGCCATGTCGCGATGATGGTTGATGGTGAAACGATGATCCATGCAAATGCGCACCATATGGCCGTTGTGTACGAAGGGCTCGCGCAGGCGACGATGCGGATCAAAGCGCAAGGCGACGGGGATGTTTTGGCGCGCCGCCGCGTTCTTTAGTCAATCGCGCGGATCAGCTTACGTTCTAACACGCGCAACACCTGACGCAGGTCGTTTCCGCGTTTCAAAATTTTCCCGTCCATTCCGATCACCGCATATTGCCCCTGCTTCATTCGCAGGTTCGGGCGCTTTTCTATGCGGTACATCGGGTGTTCTGCCGTGCGTCGAAAAACTGAAAAGACAGCAACATCTTTAAGATGCGAGATTCCGTAATCGCGCCATTCACCCGCCGCGACGAACCGACCGTATAACGACAGAATAGCATTCAATTCGGTGCGGTGAAATGCGACTTGCGCGGGCGCTGGGCCGGGGAAGGGTGTCGGGGCGTTCATTCAATAATAGTTGCGCTGATCAGGCCGCAAATCAACCCCGCTGGTCGGTGCCGCGAAAATACCGCGCCCGACCCTGATTTGCGCCACAATCTACCGTCAGTACACACCTATCGACAGTCCTCCGGAGGCGCGTTTTTTAGCCCCCACCCAGTACACGCCTTCGGAGTGGCTTCGTATTTCCCTAACCACAGTTAATCGATGTGATCGCACCGGCGGGTCCGACCTTGAAATTGATCCGTTCAGGTCGAAAGTCCAATGTCACGGCCTGATTTGGGCGAATGACCCGCACCAGATCAAGGATCATGACCCGTTCTAAGACAGTCACGTCTTGGCCGATCAAAGACCCGTATTGATTTGCGTTGCAGGTATCGTCGGTGATCGCGGGCAGGGCCGGACCGCGTGGTGACGTGGGTGTGGATACTGGCATCTCGCACGCAGCGAGGAAGAAAAACGGGGCAATCGCAAACAATTTTTTCATAGCATAACTATCGGTCGGCGTGCCGTGCGTTGCAACACTAGGGATTGCATGGTGCATCTGCATGCCGCATTTTAGCAGAGAAACATTGAAGGAATATCCAATGCGAACACGTGCCGCGGTCGCCATCCAAGCTGGAAAGCCCCTTGAAGTGATGGAGGTCAATCTCGACGGCCCCCGCGAGGGCGAAGTTCTGGTTGAAATCAAAGCCACGGGGATTTGCCACACGGATGAATTCACGTTGTCGGGCGCTGATCCCGAAGGGCTGTTCCCCGCCATTCTTGGCCATGAGGGCGCTGGTGTTGTCGTTGACATCGGTCCCGGTGTGACGACCCTGAAAAAGGGCGATCATGTGATCCCGCTTTATACGCCGGAATGCCGCACGTGTGAGTATTGCCTTAACCCCAAAACAAACCTTTGCCAGTCGATCCGCAGCACGCAAGGTGCGGGCCTGATGCCGGATGGGACGTCGCGTTTTAGCACGCTCGATGGTGATCCGATCTTGCACTACATGGGTTGTTCGACGTTCGCGAACCATACCGTTGTGCCCGAAATTGCGTTGGCAAAGGTGCGCAGTGACGCGCCGTTTGACAAGATTTGCTACATTGGATGTGGCGTCACCACCGGCATCGGCGCTGTGATCAATACAGCAAAGGTCGAAATCGGCAGCACCGCGATTGTCTTTGGTCTGGGCGGCATTGGCCTGAACGTGATCCAGGGACTCCGCCTCGCGGGGGCGGACCAAATTGTGGGCGTTGATATTAACCCGAACAAAATCGAAATGGCGACGCGGTTTGGCATGACCGATTTCGTGAACCCCAAAGAAGTTGATGGTGATCTGGTCGCGTATCTTGTGGCCCTCACGGGTGGCGGTGCGGATTACACATTTGATGCCACGGGCAACACGGACGTGATGCGGACAGCATTGGAATCCGCCCACAAGGGATGGGGTGAAAGCATCATCATTGGTGTGGCTTCTGCGGGCGCGGAAATTTCAACCCGCCCGTTCCAACTGGTCACCGGACGCAGCTGGCGCGGCACGGCATTTGGCGGCGCGCGTGGCCGCACAGATGTGCCTCAGATTGTCGATTGGTATATGGATGGCAAGATTGAGATTGATCCAATGATCACCCACACGATGGGCCTGGACGATATCAACAAAGGGTTTGATTTGATGCATTCTGGTGAAAGCATCCGTTCCGTCGTTCTGTATTGATTAAGTTCGAAATTCAAAGGTCCGGTTCTGAATAGGGGCCGGGCCTTTGTGCGTCAGGCTGCGTAGCGCGCCAAAAACGTATCCACGGCACCCGTGACAATCCGCAGCTTTTGCACATCATCAAATGACTTTTCCATGCTGAACACGAGGCGCGGGAACAGATCGGCCTTGCACAATTCGCTAAACTGGTCGGCGGCGAGGGTAAGATCGTCAATAACAAGGTCGCCACGTTCGATGCCTGTTTCGAAAAAATGGATCAGCTTGGTTTGTACCAAGCCTGGCCCGCTTTCGTAAAATTCACGGCCAAGTTCGGGGAAACGGTCGCTTTCGGCGACGCATAGCCGAAACACCCGTTGGCCGAAATCCGAGGTAAAGAAGTTCACCATTTGCCACGCGGCTTGCGTCAAAACCTCTGCAACGGGGCGGGACATGTCGATGGTTTCAACCGCGGTTTCAGCCTGCCTGATACACTCAGTCTTGGCGACTTCCATGAACAGCAGGCGTTTGTCCGGAAAGTAGCTATAGAGAGTGGCCTTGGACACACCTGCGGCACGGGCAATGTCGTCAACGCTCGCGCCTTCAAACCCGTCAGACATGAAGATATCGCGCGCGCCTGCCAGCACTTGGTCGAACTTGCGCCCGCGCTTTACGCCTTGATGTTCGTCAGCCATTCACGGTTCTCCCTGCCCGCATACTTAAACTGATCCGTTTAGTACGGGCAAGGAGAGGTGTTGTTATCCCTGCGGAAGGCAGGCGGCCGTTGCATCTGAACCAGCCAAGCAATCTTTGGCGACTGTGACGTCTTGGGTCGATGGGAATGTCAGGTTGGGGATTGAAAATGTGATGCTGCCAGCTGTAGCGCTGGTCGCGAGGGCGGCTGTTGTCAGGGCGACGAGGAGGAGATTTTTCATTTTGGTGATTCCATAAATTGTCTTCGCATTGAAATATATAAACTATACAGTTTAGTTTACAAGTAGAAAGTGAACCGATCAGTTTAGATAGTTTCGTGCTTGATAAATCCATGCAGTTTCCTACATTAGAATTATTCTAATGTAGGAGTGCCAATTATGATCCTCGGAGTATCCAATCGCCGCCGCTTCAAGGACTTGTCAGAGCAAGAAGTCCTCGCGCTTGCGATATCGTCGGAAGAAGATGATGCACGTATTTATAGGTCCTATAGCGAACGTCTTCGCGCCGATTTTCCTGCGTCTGCCGCAATCTTTGACGACATGGCAATCGAGGAAGACGGGCATCGCACGCGTCTGATCGACCTGCATCGCGTGCGTTTTGGGGATACCATTCCATTGATCCGCCGCGAACACGTTGCTGGGTTTTATGCACGTCGGCCTGTTTGGTTGATCGAAAACCTCAGCCTCGATCGTATCCGCGATGAAGCGCGACAAATGGAACGTGACGCGCAGGCATTTTACGAAACGGCAGCGAAGTCGACGACGAATGCAGACACGCGTCAATTGTTGGGTGATCTGGCGGCTGCGGAAGCAGGGCATTCTGATCGCGCGACCGCATTGGTCGCCGAGAATATTAATGCCGATGCCGACGCCGAGGAAAAAGACGCCGCACATCGTCAGTTTGTTTTGACATGGGTACAACCCGGATTGGCGGGGTTGATGGATGGGTCAGTGTCCACGCTTGCACCCATTTTTGCCGTTGCCTTTGCCACCCAAGATACATGGACGACATTCCTAGTTGGTCTTGCTGCCAGTATTGGTGCGGGTATTTCCATGGGCTTCACAGAGGCCGCAAGCGATGACGGACAGATTTCGGGTCGTGGGTCGCCCTTGAAACGTGGCGTTGCGTCGGGCGTTATGACGACGGTCGGGGGGTTAGGGCATGCGCTCCCATACCTCATCACAGATTTTTGGACCGCGACGACGATCGCGATTGCCGTGGTGTTTGTGGAACTTTGGGCCATCGCGTGGATCCAGAACAAATACATGGAAACGCCGTTCTTTCGTGCAGCCCTTCAGGTGGTTGTGGGCGGTGCGCTTGTTCTGGGCGTCGGTATCTTGATCGGCAGCGGCTAGAGGCTGTTGCCCGCCCACCTCGGATGCTAAGTCTGTCCTCATGTGGGATATTTTTCTTCAGACGTTGCCGTTTTTCGCGCTTATCGGGCTTGGGTTCGGTGCGGGTCGCACAGGGTTTTTCACGGCCGAGGCGACGGCGTACCTGACCAAGTTTGTGTTCTACTTCGCGTTGTCTGCGATGCTGTTCCGCTTTTCGGCAAACCTGTCGATTGGGGGAATCCTAGATTGGCCGTTCGTGTTTGCCTATTTGTGGGGGACTTTGTTCGTCTACTTGATTGCGACAGGTGTCGCCCTGCTGCGCAAACGCGGGATAGAAGAGGCGGCAGTCGAAGCCCAATGTGCTGTCATTGGCAACGTAGGGTTCTTGGGCATTCCAATGCTGGTGTTGTTGCTTGGCGAACAGGCGATTGGGCCCGTCATGTTGGTGCTGGCTGTTGATCTGATCGTATTCGGATCGTTGATTGTGATTCTTATCACAGGGTCGCGCGACGGGCGGATGTCGCTTGGGGTTTTGCGCACGGTCGGGCTGGGATTGCTGAAGAATCCGATGATTGTGTCCATCTCGCTTGGCTTGATCGTTTCGGGTCTTGGCCTGCCGATCCCTAAACCCGCCAATGAATTCCTGTCCATTCTGGGGGCCGCCGCAACGCCGGGTGCGTTGTTTGCAATTGGTGCATCCCTTGCCAGTAAATCCGCCGAAAAGGTCGCCGTGGCTGGCTGGCTTTCGTTCTCTAAACTAATTCTACACCCCGCAGCCGTGGCCTTTGCTGCGTTGTTCATGTTCCCCGTCGCGCCTTACGCTGCGGGCGTGATGATCGCCGCAGCTGCCTTGCCTGTCGCTGGAAATGTCTACATTCTTGCACAGCACTACGGGGTTGCACCTGCGCGTGTTTCCGCGTCGATCCTTATTTCCACTGCGCTGAGTGTGTTCACCGTTTCTGCCGCCATAGCCATGATAGAAAGTTTGCAATGACCGATCAGACCCCACCACAATATCAAGCCTTGGCCCTGCCAGATCGCGCCGATTACACAGACGCAGAAATGTTGTCGCAGGCAGATGGGTTTTATGCCCATATCAAAACCCGCCACACCATACGCGACTACATTGACCGCCTCGTCCCGAAAGAGGTGATTGAGGCTTGCGTTCTTGCTGCGGGCACCGCGCCAAGTGGGGCAAACCAACAGCCTTGGCACTTTGTCGCGATCAGTAATCCGAATATGAAATCCCAAATCCGTGCTGCCGCGGAGGCGGAGGAAGAAAAGTTCTATGATGGCGCTGGTGGTGATGCGTGGCTGAAGGCGCTGGAACCGATCGGGACGGATGCGTCAAAGCCGCACCTCGATATTGCGCCGTGGTTGATCGTGGTTTTTGCCCAGCGATGGGGGTACCGCGACGGGGAAAGGATCAAACATTACTACGTCCCCGAAAGTGTTGGCATCGCGACAGGTATGTTGATCACGGCCTTGCACACGGCTGGTCTGTCCTGCCTGACACATACGCCAAATCCGATGAAGTTTTTGAACGAGCTGTGCAACCGCCCCGACAACGAAAAGCCGATTATGATCCTCGCGGTTGGGCACCCCGCAGACACGGCAACTGTTCCGGCGGTTGCGAAAAAGAAGAAGCCGTTGGTTGATATCCTCACCACATATGACGGAGATATTTGATGGAAACAGTGTCAGAAAACCGCTGCTTTGGCGGTGTGCAGGGTGTGTATAAACACCGATCAACCGCGACGGGGACAGACATGACCTTCGCTTTGTTTCTGCCCGCCGAAGCACAAGACGGACCTGTGCCGTTGTTGTGGTTTTTATCTGGCCTGACCTGCACGCACGAAAACGCGATGGTGAAGGCGGGCGCGCAAGCATGGGCAGCAGAGCAAGGGATCGCGATTGTGTTTCCTGATACGTCGCCACGCGGCGACGATGTGCCCAATGATGAGGCTTACGATTTGGGGCAGGGCGCGGGATTTTACATCGACGCGACGCAAGAACCTTGGTCGCAACATTTCAAAATGTGGACCTACACGGCAGAAGAATTGCCCGCACTTTTGGGCGAAACCTTCGCACTCGATATGACGCGCCAATCCATCACGGGGCATTCCATGGGTGGGCACGGTGCGCTGACGCTGGCGATGGCATTGCCTGGCCGTTTCAAATCTGTGTCCGCCTTCGCGCCGATCTGTAACCCGACAAACAGCGAATGGGGCCGTAAACAATTCACCGCCTATTGGGGGGATGAGGCAAGTTGGGGCCCTCACGATGCCACGCTCTTGATGCAAGGCGACGGGTTTGATGGGCCAATCCTGATCGATACGGGCACCGACGATCAGTTCAGTGACAAGCTGGGGACGGATGCCTTTGCGCATGCCATGGCCGCCAAGCGACAAGAGGGTCAAATCCGCCTGCAAAAGGGCTACGACCACAGCTATTTCTTCATCTCGACCTTTATGGAAGACCATGTCGCGTTTCATGCAGAGGCGCTTTACGCGTGATTTACGTCGATGCCGATGCGTGCCCCGTAAAGGCCGAAGTCGAAAAGGTCGGTACGCGCCACGGCGTAAAGATGTTCATTGTCTCCAACGGTGGGCTGCGGCCGTCGCAAAACCCATTGGTGGAAACCGTAATTGTGCCCGATGGGCCGGACATTGCTGACATCTGGATTGCGGACCGCGCGACGGTGGGCGACGTCGTAATCACAGGCGACATTCCGTTGGCGGCGAAATGTGTAGAGGGCGGTGCCAAGGTCCTAAAACACAACGGTGAGGCGCTGATGCAGGCCAACATTGGAAATATCCTAGCGACGCGGGACTTGATGGCCGACATTCGCGCTGCCGATCCCTTTCGCCAAGGCGGCGGCAAAGCGTTTTCAAAAGCAGACAAATCGCGTTTTCTGGATGCCTTGGAACGTGAACTTCGGTCCGTCAAACGTGCGTAATTGCTTTGCGCACCGTTGAAACATGTTAAGGTGTTCCAACTTTGGGGACATACAGCATGGCCGTTCAAGCCGTTATTTTTGACATCGGGAACGTCCTGATCGGCTGGCAGCCAGAGGCGTTTTTTGACCGCGTGATCGGGCAGGATCGCAGCGCGGCATTCTTCGCCGCCATCCCCCTGCATGATATGAACGACCGCGTTGATCGCGGCGAAAGCTTCCATGGCGTTATTGCGCAGACCAAAACCGCCTACCCAGATTGGGAAGACGAGCTGACGGTGTGGGAAGACCGCTGGATCGAAATGGCGTCCCCCGCGATTGATCATTCCGTTCGATTGCTGAGGGCGCTGCGCCGCGTCGGGGTGCCCGTGTTTGCATTGTCGAATTTGGGGAATGAAACCCTGGTTATCGCCGAACGCGAATACCCGTTTCTTGAGGAATTTGATCACCGCTATATTTCGGGTGAGATGGGCGTGACCAAACCGGACCCGCGCATTTACGAACAGGTCGAAACACACTGCGGCTTGCCCGCTGCAAGCCTGTTGTTCACCGATGATCGGGCTGAAAATATCTCAGCTGCGCAGGCACGAGGCTGGCAAACCCATCTGTTTGATGGCCCACAAGGTTTGGCCAGGCGACTGGTTGATGCTGGCCTGCTAACACCGGAGGCTGCTGAATGACTGCCATGATCCCATTTGAAGAAGGGCAAGTCGGATTGGATTGGATCGATCTGACGGACGCTTTAGCCGATGGGCACGCCCGTCCGAAAGCCACAGTTGAAGACGTGTTTTTGTACCGTGATCCCGACACCCTTTTGAACCGGTCGGCGTGGATCGAAGGGATGGGGCTCGCCGTGAAATGTGCGACCATTTTTCCAAACAACAAGACGATGCAAAAGCCCATGGTCAATGGTGCCGTGAACCTGTTTTCGGACACTGATGGTCAGCTTGAAGCGATCCTCGACTTTCATCTCGTAACCAAGTGGAAGACTGCTGGGGACAGCTTGTTGGCTGCCCGTCGTTTGGCGCGGCCCGACAGCAAATCCATTTTGATTGTGGGCGCTGGAACGGTCGGGAAATCCCTTTGGGAAGCTTACGGCGCAGCCTTTCCAAACGCGAATTTCACCGTTTGGAACCGATCCCCAGACGGGGCCGCACAGTTTGCAGCTGCATGTGAAGGCGTGCAAATTGCAACCGATCTTGAGGCCGCCGTGCGTGCCGCCGATATTGTGACATCTGCGACGATGACGACCGAACCCATCCTGAAGGGGGCGTGGTTCCAACCGGGGCAACACATCGATTTGATTGGGGCCTACCGCCCGGACATGCGCGAAGTTGATGACGCCGCCCTTCAACGTTCCCGCATCTTTGTGGACAGTTACGCAACTACGATGGGCCATATCGGAGAGCTTAAAATCCCGCTTGCCAGTGGTGCCATCAAGGACGACGACGTGTTGGCTGATTATTACGAATTGGATGCCTTCGAACGCCAGTCGGACGACGATATCACCTTGTTCAAAAACGGGGGCGGCGCGCATTTGGATCTGATGACAAGCCGCTATATTTTAGATGTTTGGAGTGGACGGACCGCGTAATGGGATGGGCGATTTTACTGGCAATCTTAGGTGGCTTGGCGTCTTTGCCGTGGCTCGCCGAAAGCCGACGCAGTAGCGCGGATGCCTTTCGCAAAAAGGCACCGGGGCGGTTTGCGAAACTCAGCCAAGGGGTCACGCATTATCAATGGCTGGGTCGTGTGCGTGGCCCTGTCGTGGTTTGTATTCACGGCCTCACGACGCCCAGCCCTGTTTGGTACGCGATTGCGCAGGGGCTGGCTGGATTGGGGTATCGTGTGTTGGTCTATGACCTCTACGGGCGCGGATTTTCCGATGCGCCGCGCGGCCCCCAAACGGGGGATTTTTTCGCCCGTCAATTATCCGACCTTCTGGAACATCAGGAACTGGAAGACGATGTCACGCTGATGGGGTATTCCATGGGCGGTTCTATCGCGACCCATTTTACCGCCAAGTATCCTGATCGGGTGCGCCGTATGATCCTGCTTGCGTCCGGCGGTGCGTGGCTGCGCGAAGACAAACTAACCGAATTTTGCCGCAAAACACCTTTCGCCGGTGACTGGGGTCATGCGGTTATTGCCGCGCGCAAAGACCGCCGTGCATTGCGGTCACGGCTTGGTCGCACGTTCGATATCCGTGGGATCGTTGAATTGCAGCTGGCAGAATATGAAAGCCGCGGGTTCTTGCGATCTGTTCTTTCAAGTCGCCGCCACATGCTGTCGGACATGCAAGAAGATGCCCATCGCGCCATCGGGCGGGCCGGCATACCCGTGGTCGGAATTTGGGCTGAAAAGGATGAGGTGATCCCGCTGAAATCCCTTGGCACGTTAACGCAGTGGAACCGCGCCATTCGCCAAGAGGTTATCGCTGGTGCGGATCACGATGTTGGTTTCACCCATTCGTCGGATGTGATCGACGTGCTGCGTGATGTCTTGCGCGAAGACGCGAACTAGACGGTCGGCGCCATCACAGCGCGTCTGTCTTCACGGATCGGCAGATGCACGATCGCCGAAAACGCACCAACCGCGACACCGACCCACCACACCGTAGTGTAGGAGCCGTAAGCGTCATACAGACGCCCGCCCAACCACACGCCAAGAAACGATCCAAGCTGGTGCGAAAAGAAGACAATTCCGTACAACGTCCCCATATAGCGAAGCCCGTAAATGTGCGCGACAAGTCCGCTGGTTAACGGCACTGTCGCCAACCACAACGACCCCATCACGACCGAAAAAATGATCACGGTCGTCGGGGTGATCGGAAACGCGATGAACAAGGCGGCAGCGATCGTGCGCCCTGTATAAATCCCCGCTAGCAGATATTTCTTGGAATACCTTTTGCCGGCCCAACCTGCCAAAAGCGTACCCGCGATGTTGGCCAGACCAATCAGGGAAATCGCAATAGCACCAAGCGCAGATGTCGTGGTGATCCCGATGCTATGCAACGCGCCACCGGGCAGGATTGGGCCGCACATTTCGGTTATCATCGCTGGGAAATGCGCGGTGATAAACGCCAGCTGATAACCGCACGAAAAGAAGCCAAGAAAAATCAGCGTATAGGATGGATCGCGAAAGGCGCGGGTGATGACTTGGCCTATGGATTCCTCAAGCTCTTGTTTGCCTGCGGTGGCGGGGGCCTTCATCAGTGGCAAAGTGAACAGTGACGCCATCACGAGGCCTGCGAACACCAAAAACACGGACTGCCATGGAATGTAGTTAAGCATGAATTCTGCCAAGGGCGCGCCGAACACTTGCCCCGCCGATCCCGCCGCTGTCGCAATCGCAAGCGACATTGATCGGTGTTCGTCAGATGCCGCGCGCCCGACCACGGCCAGGATCACGCCAAATCCTGTTCCCGCGATACCAAAGCCAACCAGCCATGCGTAGGTCTGGTGTTCGATCGGGGACACGGCTTGCGACGACAAAATCAGACCTGCGGCATAGATGACCGCGCCAAGAATGATCGCTTTGCGGTCGGTAAGCCGTTCGGCAAGCGCACCAAAGATGGGCTGCCCGATCCCCCAAGCAAGGTTCTGAAACGCAATTGCGAGGGAAAATTCGGATCTTGCCCATGCGAATTCTTCGGCAATCGGGATTTGGAACACCCCAAAAGAGGCGCGCACAGCAAAGCTGACCGTGATGATGACACAGCCCGCGATTAAGACAGGCGTGACGAGGTTTGCTTGACGTTCCATTGCGCGACATTGGGGGCGAACGGCGCTTGGGTCAATTGGCAAGTTGTGGTCTGCGTGATCCGGGATCGTGATGGGAATTGCCGCTGCGCACTCCAAACGGTATGGCTTGGACATGAAGACCGTTCAGGCAGAATACGAGGCGCGGATTGCGTCAGGTGCATTGCGCGATGATCCCGTGCAACGCGCAGCATTGGCATTGCTGGAACGCGTGCGCATGGCCGTTCTGGATGCCCCGTCGGCGCCCAAGGGTGGCTGGTTTCGCAAAGCGGCCCCCGTGGTCGGCCCAAAGGGGCTGTACTTGTGGGGCGGCGTTGGGCGTGGAAAGTCCATGTTGATGGATTTGCTATATGACACCGTCGATGTCCCGAAACAGCGTAGCCATTTTCACGCGTTCATGCAGTGGGTTCACGGCGCGATTGCGCAGGCGCGCAAAGACGGTGTCGACGACGCTATCGCGCCTGTGGCTGCAGAACTTGCGGGACGGGTGCGGTTCTTGGCGTTTGATGAAATGCAGATCAGCGATATCACCGATGCAATGATCGTCGGGCGCCTGTTTGAAGCGCTATTCGCTGCGGGTGTTGTCGTCGTGACAACGTCAAATCGTGTGCCGGATGATCTCTACAAAGACGGGCTGAACCGTCAGTTGTTTTTGCCGTTCATCGGGTTGTTAAAGGACCGGATGGAGGTCCATGAGCTGGCCAGTGACGTAGATTATCGACAAACCGTCCTTGAAGGCACACAAAGCTATTTTACACCCAATAATGCGGCCGCACGTGCCCAGATTGATATAGTTTGGGATCAACTGGTCAATGGTGATGCCAAGCCTTTAACGCTGCGGGTCAATGGGCGTGATGTTGTGCTTCCGGCGTTCGCCAATGGCGTCGCGCGCGCCAAGTTTTGGGACCTGTGCGGGAAACCCCTCGGCGCTGCTGATTATCTGGCTGTTGCGGATGCCGTGCGCGTTTTGGTGTTGGAAGGCATCCCGCCTTTGGGACGTTCCAATTACAATGAAGCCAAGCGGTTCGTCACCCTTATTGATACGCTGTACGAAGGGCAGGTGCGCCTTATAGCGTCCGCTGCCGCCCTGCCAGAAATGCTGTATCTTGAAGGCGAAGGCGTGTTCGAATTTGAACGCACCGCAAGCCGCCTGCGCGAAATGCAGGGCGAAGACTGGGGCGCATCACGCGTCTAGTTGCGG
>JABBAI010000124.1 GCA_018608045.1 Octadecabacter sp.
ATAGACTTTCCCTAGCGGCCCATCAGTGCATCATCATGGGGATAGGTCGTGAGGTTTTCAAACCCGTCCTCCGTGATCAGCACCTGATCCTCGAGCTTGATTGAAAAATCGCCCCCCTCGACGCCAACCAAAGCCTCAACACACAGGGTCATGCCTGGTTCAAGTTCATAATCAAACGCGCCGTCCACCATCTGGTCCGGATACGCCACGAGAGGCCATTCATCACACAGGCCCACGCCATGCATCAGGCAGCCGTATTTCTGTTTTTGATACTTGGTATCAAGGACGTGGGTGTTGCGGGACAGATCCTGAATGTTCACACCCGGACGCAGCATTTCCATATTGGTTTCGATATGTTCGACGGCGTGCTTCATCGCCTCGATCATGTCAGGGCGGGGTTTTTCATCGCCGATCCACCATGTGCGGCTGATATCAATGCAGATGCCGTAAGACCCGATCAGGTCCGTATCAAACGCGAGGATTTCATTAGGTTTGGTGATGCGTGGCCCACATTCTTGGAACCATGGGTTTGTGCGCGGACCAGAGGCAAGAAGGCGAGTTTCGATCCATTCACCACCGCGCCTGATGTTTTCAGCGTGCATCACGGCCCAGATATCATCCTCGGATGTCGAGCCATTGCCGGAATGTTCGCGCGCGAAGTCCTCCATCAATTTCACCGAGGTTTCGCAGGCATAGTTGGCGCAGCGCATGGCGTGGATTTCGTCCGCCCCTTTGATAGAACGGGCCTTTTCGGTGACTTCCTCACCCTCCATCACGTCAAATCCGGCAGCGATCAGCGCGCGGTATCCAGGGACCATGATTTTATCGACCGCAAGGCGCGGATTGGCGCCGCCGTGTTCTGCGATCAGGTCTTTGACCTCTTGCACAAAGGTCTGCGCGGCAGGGTCAACTTTGTCGCCCTTGGCGAAATAGAACATCGATGCACCAGAGCGGCGTTCACGCACTAAGGGGTTGAATTCGCTTAGGAACGGCGCGATTTTATAGTCCCAAATGACCATATATCCGTCTGCACATAGCAGGACCGCGCGAAACGGGTTGTGCGTGTTCCACAGCTGCATGTTCGTGCTATCAGTGGCGTAGCGGATATTGAGGGGGTCAAACATCAACAGCCCGCCATACCCGCGATCAACGATGTGCTGCGTCAGACGTTTCCAGCGATAATTGCGCATGTTTTGCAGGTTGGGCAGGGTAAGGCCTGCGGCCTCCCATTCGTCAAACGCAAGCTGAGAAGGACCGATTTCAACGCGGTCATTGTCGTTGGGGGTGCCATCGTCCAACGTTGCGCCAAGGTTTGGGTTGATTTTGCGTGTGTCGCGATAATGGGTGTTCATGATGGTCCTCCCTTGGCCTATCGTTAGCATGACGGGTGGAAAATGACCTGTCAGGTCAAAAAACGACATGAAAGTGCATGCGATGAAACAGGTGATTTTGCAGGATGTTATGCCAGACGGGCAGGTTGATGTTGCCGCTGCGCGCTTGCCATCCATGCGTCCTGTGGTCGGGCCCTGGTTGTTTTGTGATGCGGCTTATGGCGCGCAAATGGCGTTGCGACGGGCGTTATTGGCGACGCAGTTGGCGGATGTTTTGGCGCAGACCGAGGATGGTTTGCCCGCCTCGCGCAGTTTTTTGGAAACAGCATTTGCTGATTTGCCGGACGGGTTTGAACACAGTGATGAAATGGTGATGTGTCCGGATGGGCATACGCTACGGTTGGATTGGGACGCCCCCCTTCGGTCCGTCGCGGAAATGTTGCAGCAAGATGTCTGCATTTTGGAAAAGCGCGGTCGTGAACATGTGATGACAGGTGCGGCGCTGTGTTTTCCTGCCAGCTGGACGTTGGCACAAAAAATCGGAAAGCCGCTCGTCCGCATTCATGATCCTGTTGACGAATACACCGATCGGATCGCGGCGCGGGTTCAGCGGTTGTTTGACGGTGTGCAGGACGGGAAGCCGATGTGGCGGGCCAATGCGCTGCGGTATCACGATGCAGCGTTGCATCAGCCGCGTCGAGAGAACGATCCACGGCCTGTTGGGGCACCAGATGCGCCATATCTGCGCAGTGAACGTCAAACGGTGTTGCGCCTGCCGCAATCAGGGGCGGTGGCGTTTATGATCCATACAACGGTCGTGAAGGCTGATTAGAACAGGATCATGGCGATCAAGATGGCGGCAAACGTCGCTGTAGCGACCTTGTGTGCCTTGGTGGACAGGGCCCACCGCACAGGATCAAGAAGAATGTCGCCAAAGCTGCGCACATCTGCGCCGTGTGGAGCAGGTCCATCATAGGACGGGACGCCACGTGTCTGCCATGCGGCCGGCATCGCGGATGAAGCGAAGCGCCGCGCGGTGGCGGAACGGTCCGGTTGACGGCGGGCTCCAAAACTCGAGGGTTGAGTGGAGGGTACTCGTACGGGGGTATATTTTTTCACACTGTTCTTGACCTCAACGTCAACCATAACTGGGTCAACATCAGGTTAACGTAGCGGCAATTTAGCGATCTAATTGGGGCTGAATTGAGTTCAAATTGTTTAAAAAAAGAAAAAGGGCGCCCCGAAGGACGCCCTTTCAATAACGCTAAGCGTTTGATTTAGCAGCTGTAATACAGCTTGAATTCAACAGGGTGTGGTGTGTGCTCGTACTCATACACTTCTTCCCATTTCAGATCCATGTAGCCTTGAAGCTGGTCTTTTGTGAACACGTCGCCCTGCAACAGGAAGTCCATGTCTTTTTCCAGCTCGTCCAGTGCTTCGCGAAGCGAACCACAAACCGTTGGGATTTCTGCCAATTCTTCTGGTGGCAGATCATAAAGGTCTTTGTCGGATGCAGGACCCGGATCGATCTTGTTTTTGATGCCGTCAAGGCCAGCCATCAACAGGGCTGCAAAGCACAGGTACGGGTTGGCTGCGGGATCAGGGAAACGGGCCTCAACGCGCTTGGCTTTGGGGGATTCTGTCCATGGAATACGGACACAACCGGACCGGTTGGACGCGGAATACGCACGCAGAACGGGGGCTTCAAAACCCGGGATCAGACGCTTGTAGGAGTTGGTGGACGGGTTGGTGATCGCGTTCAAGGCTTTCGCGTGCTTGAGGATACCACCGATGAAGTACAAAGCTTCTTGGGACAGATCCGCGTATTTGTCGCCTGCAAACAACGGCTTGCCGTCTTTCCAGATGGACATGTTCACGTGCATGCCTGTGCCGTTATCGCCTGCGATTGGCTTTGGCATGAACGTCGCCGTTTTGCCGTAGGCCTGTGCGACGTTGTGCACAACGTATTTGTATTTCTGAAGCTCGTCCGCTTGTGTCGTCAGCTCACCGAAAATCAGTCCAAGCTCGTGCTGGCAGGACGCGACTTCGTGGTGGTGCTTGTCGACCTTCATGCCCAGACGCTTCATCGTGGAGAGCATTTCGGAGCGGATGTCTTGTGCATCGTCGATCGGGTTCACAGGGAAATAGCCGCCCTTAACGCCGGGACGGTGGCCTGTGTTGCCCATTTCGTATTCGGTGTCTGTGTTCCAAGACGCATCGAGTGCATCGACTTGGTAGGACACTTTGTTGATGCCGACTTGGTACCGCACGTCATCAAACAAGAAGAATTCTGCTTCTGGACCCCAGTAGGATACATCGCCGATGCCTGTGGACTTGAGGTAAGCTTCTGCACGCTCGGCTGTGCCGCGTGGGTCGCGCTCGTAACCTTCGCCGGTGTCTGGCTCAACGACGGAACAATGCAGGCAGAGTGTTTTTTCAGCGTAGAACGGATCAACGTAGGCGCTGGAGGCGTCTGGCATCAGCTTCATGTCGGATTCGTTGATGGCTTTCCAACCCGCGATGGACGATCCGTCAAACATGAAACCTTCCTCAAGGAAGTCCTCGTCAACCTGATCGGACATCAATGTCACATGCTGAAGTTTGCCGCGTGGATCGGTGAAACGGATATCAACGTAGTCGATGTCCTGGTCTTTGATCATTTTTACTACGTCTGAGTTGGTTGTCATGTCTGTTTCTCTCGCTTGATAGTTAGAAATAGGATGTGAACTAGGACGGGCCTTATAAGGCGTCGTCACCTTCTTCGCCGGTGCGGATACGGATCGCGTGGCTTACGTCGGAAACGAAAATCTTACCGTCACCGATTTTGTCTGTTTTTGCAGCGCCAATGATTGCTTCGATGGCGCCATCGACCTGATCGTCCGCCAAGACGACTTCGATTTTCACCTTTGGCAGGAAGTCGACGACATATTCTGCACCGCGGTACAGTTCGGTGTGACCCTTTTGACGTCCAAAGCCTTTGACTTCGACAACGCTAAGGCCCTGAATGCCCGCGTCTTGAAGTGCTTCTTTAACTTCGTCCAGCTTGAACGGTTTGATAATCGCCTCGATCTTTTTCATGGCCGACTCCCCTGCGGTATTTTATATTAAGAAGAGTGAAGACCATTTCTGCCCACTTGCCTCAATTCTAGACGGTCGAGGCTGGGGCGTTCGTTGGGTGAATGAGTTATTTTTGCACAAAAATTAGGCAGGTTGTTTCAAAAGTGTGCGGTTTGGAAACTCAGGGTGTTGAATTTCAAAATGCCGCGGTGTGAGTGCTTAAACGCAAAACGCAGCCCGATGGGCTGCGTTTTGAAATAGGGCAGGTCGTCGGGGCCTGCACGTTCTAAATAGAATTGTGCGCGTTAACCTTTCGGATCAGTACGATCAGACAGACGCGCTCGCGACCTCTAGGCCGTCTGCATAAAGGATGTGTTGTTTGTCGAAGACCAGTTCATACACTGTGTGTTTTGCTGCGGCTTGCTCTGACACGAACTCACCATCGATCAGGCGCTTGGCCTTAACAGTTGCAACATCTGCACCAAACATTGCTTTGGCGCGCCAGTCGCGAATGTGAACCAATGTATCAGGGCCGACGATCATGTCGTCTTGGGGGCGGGTGTGGCCCAAGGATCCGGCTTTGATCTGAATGGAGGCAACGAAAGCTTCTTCGCTGCGGATTTCGCGCAGAACGGCCATGCCGCTGTCACGTGTAATGACGCGATCACCAACGTTAAGGTGTTCAACCGGCTTTTCTCCGTCCAGCGTCATAACTGTTGTACCGGTGGCAAGGCCGGCGATGTTTGCGGCAGGCATTGTAATAACAGTGCCAGCGGCGAATTCTTTTGTATTTCCTAGGTGCATTGCGGTTCTCGCTATCATTATTTTCTGCCTCAGTGTTTCGCAGCAGAATATGGCAAGAAAGCGTTACGGATAGGACATTTGTGGCGTCATTGCATGTCATCCAAAAGGTGAGTCTTTTGAGTCACGGTCTGTTGATCCCAAAAACAGCTAGAAAACATTGGGCAATTGCCCTCATTTTCCTCTCGCATCCCTCATTCGACTTTGTTAGGACGTGCGCAACTTAGAGGGAGGGCTTTGGCCTTCCCTTTATAACGAAATGCGGGTGTGGCGGAATTGGTAGACGCACTTGGTTTAGGTCCAAGCGCCTATGGCGTGGGGGTTCGAGTCCCTTCACCCGCACCAAATAGATCGCGTTGTAGAAAACGCAGTTGATATAAAAGGACGATACCATGACGGTCAAAGAGACCCTGAACGACGGCCTCAAGCGCGGCTACGAAATCACTGTGACGGCGGCCGAATTGGACGCGGCTGTCATGGACAAGCTGAAAGAAGCCCAGCCAGAAGTCGAAATTAAGGGCTTCCGTAAGGGTAAAGTCCCCATGGCGATGATGAAAAAGCAGTTTGGCCCCAAGGTTTTGGGCGAAGCAATGCAAGAATCCGTCGACGGCGCGATGAACAAGCACCTCGAAACATCCGGCGATCGCCCTGCGATGCAGCCTGAAATGAAGATGGCGAACGAAGACTGGAAAGAGGGCGACGATGTTGTTGTGACTGTTTCTTATGAAGCGTTGCCTGAAGTTGGCGACGTCGATTTTTCCAAGATCAAGCTCGAGAAGATGATCGTAAAGGCGGATGACGCATCCATCGAGGAGGCGCTCGCGTCCCTCGCTGAGACGGCGCAGAACTTTGAAGATCGCAAAGCGGGTTCCAAAGCGAAAGATGGCGATCAGGTTGTGTTCGACTTCCTTGGTAAGGTCGACGGCGAAGCCTTTGATGGCGGTGCCGCAGAAGGTCACGCGCTTGTTTTGGGGTCCAACCAGTTCATCCCGGGCTTTGAAGAAGGTCTTGTTGGCGTAAAAGCGGGCGACGAAAAAGACGTTACAGTGACCTTCCCTGCTGATTACAACGCCGAGCACCTAGCGGGCAAAGAAGCCGTGTTCGAGTGCAAGATCCACAACGTCAAAGAGCATAAGACAGCTGAAATTGACGACGAGATGGCAAAGCAGTTTGGCGCAGAGGACCTTGCAGGTCTGAAGGGTCAGATCACCGAGAAATTGCAGGAAGAATATGCAGGGGCCGCACGCGCTGTCACTAAGCGTGGCCTTCTGGATGCTTTGGACAAAGCTGTTTCTTTTGACCTGCCACCATCGCTTGTCGAAGCTGAAGCCGGCCAGATTGCCCACCAGCTGTGGCACGAAGACAACCCAGAAGTTGAAGGCCACGATCACCCTGAGATCGAGACTACTAAAGAGCACACAAAGCTTGCTGAGCGTCGCGTGAAGCTAGGCTTATTCCTTGCGGACGTAGGCCAGAAAGCTGAACTTCAGGTGTCTGACGCCGAATTTACCCAGGCGGTGATGAACCAAGCGCGCCAATACGGCAACCAAGCGCGTCAGTTCTTTGAATTCGTTCAGAAAAACCCACAGATGCAGCAGCAGATCCGCGCGCCTTTGTTTGAAGACAAAGTCGTTGATCACATTCTTGACGCGGCCACTTTGAAAGAAAAAGAAGTGTCCAAGGAAGATCTGCAAAAGGCTGTTGAGGCGCTTGAAGAGGAGTAAATCTTTCAGCGATCTAGTGTTTAAAGGCCGTCTCGTTTGAGGCGGCCTTTTTCCGTTTCAGCCTTGATTGCAGTGAAAAGTCAGGACTACCTGATCAAAAAGGTAGAAATTTACCTTGGAAAGGCAAAGCCACTCAAGTTAAGTAGAGAAGAATTTTGAAACTTTGGGGAAGACAATGAGACTATTTTTAATAGCGATCTTAGCATTTTTGGGACTTTCAAGTGCTGCTCAGGCCTGTCCAGATTATCGAATCTGGGGCAATAAATCCTATAATTTTTCTGGCAGACAGATGTGGCAGCGTCAGGATTTCGACGTTGTAGCGGGGGGCGAAAATTATATTTAGAACTGCAGTGGGATTAACCCTGGTACGGATCGGGGCGCAGGTTATTTCACGACGACGCCTGACTTTTCGTTCGATTTTAGCGGCATGGGTGGCTTGCAGTTGGTAATTTCAGTGGTCAGCCAATGTGATGCAGCATTGTTGATCAACACCGCGTCTGGGAATTGGTACTATGATGATGACGACAACGGCAACCTTGACCCGCGCATCGTTCTGACGCGCCCTGCAAACGGGATTATTGATGTTTGGGTTGGAACCTACGACGGGGACTATTGTGACGCTGTCCTGTCGATGGAAACCTTTACCCGGTGATGCGCCTTAGGGCGGGGGGCAGCTCCCTTTGAATGCCACAAAAAAGGCCGCCCCTGCGCGCAGGGGCGGCCTTAAATTTGAGTGTCTAAAGAAAGACTTAGTCTTCGTCAGATTCGTCGTCAGCGGACGGTGCACGTGCCTTGTCGTCGACAAAGTCGTCCATGCCTGCTGCGCCAATATCATCGAACAGTTCCTGGATTTCGAACTCTGCTTCTGCTTCGGCTTCAGCGGCCAATTCAGCAACAGATTTACCAGCGGCCTGAAGCTCAGCTTCTTCAGCGGAACGTGCTACGTTCAGCTTGATTGTGGCTGTGACTTCGGGGTGCAGTTTTACCAGAACATCGTGGATGCCCAGTTCTTTGATCGGTTCGATCAAAGCGACCTGCTTTTTGTCGACAGTAAAGCCAGCAGCAGTCGCAGCTTCTGCGGCGTCGCGTGTTGTTACGGAGCCGTAGAGGTTGCCGCCATCAGACGCAGAGCGAATCACGACAAATGTCTCACCATCGAGTTTGGCAAGCATGACGTCAGCTTCTTTCTTTGACTCCAAGTTTTGCGCTTCGAGTTGCGCTTTTTGGGCTTCAAAGGCGGCCAAGTTGTGTGCGTTGACGCGCAGGGCTTTACCATGCGGCAACAAGAAGTTGCGTGCGTAGCCTGGTTTCACAGAGACGACTTCGCCCATCTGACCCAGCTTTGCGACGCGTTCTAGAAGGATAACATCCATTGGAATTTTCCTTTACTTAACGGCGTAAGGCAGCAGGGCCAAAAACCGTGCGCGTTTAATTGCGCGTGCTAAAGCACGTTGGTTTTTTGCACCGACAGCGGTGATACGGGAAGGCACGATTTTGCCACGCTCAGAGATGTAGCGCTGCAATGTACGTGTGTCTTTGTAGTCGATCTTCGGAGCGTTATCACCCTCGAATGGATCAGACTTACGACGACGGAAAAATGGTTTAGTAGCCATGACTTATGGTCCTTTCTTAATCTGATGGATTAGCGGCGTTCGCGGCGATCTGGACGTTCGTCACGCTTTTGCATCTGCACGGAAGGACCTTCTTCGTGTGCATCAACTTTGATCGTGAGAACGCGCATGACGTCTTCGTGCAAACGCATCAGACGCTCCATCTCCTGCACGGCGGCTGCCGGTGCATCAGACCGGATAAAGGCATAGTGGCCCTTGCGGTTCTTGTTGATTTTGTAGGCCATCGTCTTGACGCCCCAGTACTCGGACATGACGACTTTGCCGTCGTTGTCAGTGAGAACTGTGGAGAAATGTTCGATGAGACTTTCTGCTTGCGTGTTGGACAAGTCCTGACGCGCAATCATCACATGCTCGTATAAAGGCATGAGTACTCCGTTCATTTATCAGCGCATTTCATAGGGCGAGGGTTATATGCCCCGCTCTCGCCCACGAGAGACTGCGCAGTTCATAAAACGCTGCGAGGCACGCGCGCTTTATACAAAGGATGCGCGCGGGAGCAAGCAAAACCCTGCGCTGCGCTGAAGGGTGTGTCGAAAGATTAGCAAAAGGTTAACGGAAACCTCGCATAAACCATTTGGTTGCACTGTTTGCGCCCTAATTCGCGTCAAGACTGTATCCGAGCATAAGGAAACAGCCATGACAGCACTGCCTGATTATACAGATTTTGTAACTTCTCATGATGTGATCAGTACCGACGTTGTTATGCGTCCCAAAACCCGTGAGCATTTTTGGGGATATGAAGTCGCGCCGAATGAACAGGTGATCAACATTGCCACGTTGTGTCGTGCCGGATGCGGGATGCTGACGTTTGCATGCGTTGTTGGGGCTGTTGGGCTTTGGGTCATGCCTGCCGATTTATTTGCAGGCACGGCATTGGCGATGAGGGGTGTAATGTCGCTGATTTTGGTCGCAGTGGCTGTTTGGGCCGCGCGCGTTGCAGCACGTGGTACGCAGATTCGTGTTCAGGTCGATACGGCAAATGGTGAGTTGCGCGAAGTCGTTGATGGTGCGTTTGGCACTGTTGAGACGCTGGCACGCTACGGCATCGATGCGGTCGAAGCGGTGGACATCGTATCATCGCGATCCGAGCCGTCATATGGTCAGGTCCATGTGCATGTGACGGGCGTTGGCAAGATTGCCGTTGGTGACGGGGCGGTTTTGACCCTGCGCCCGTTGCGTGACCGCTTGGCAAGTGATTGTGGCATTGTTGAACAGAACACCGCACGTGTTACGGTTTGGGGTGGGCCCCTCGCGGCGTAACCGGCGGCCAAAGTGTCCACACGCGCCACTTGAATGCCCACAGCCGCTACAGTACGCCTAGGCCCAAGCAACAGCAGGGGCGATCATGAAGGCATTTATTTTTCCAGGGCAGGGCGCGCAAACCATCGGGATGGGGCACGCCCTCGCCGAGGCGTATCCAGAGGCACGCTCGGTTTTTGATGAAGTTGATGACGCTTTGGGCGAAAAGTTGTCTGACCTGATCTGGTCGGGCGATATTGCCGATCTGACGCTGACCAAGAACGCACAGCCTGCACTTATGGCGACGTCGCTGGCGGCGATGAAGGCGCTCGAAGCCGAAGGTGTCGGCATTGATGCTGCATCTTTCGTCGCGGGCCATTCGCTGGGTGAATATTCAGCGCTTGCGGCATCGGGTGCATTTTCAATCGCAGACACAGCGCGTTTGCTGCGCATTCGCGGCGAGGCCATGCAATTGGCTGTTCCCTTAGGACTTGGCGCGATGGCTGTTCTTCTTGGCATGGACTTTGAGGCGGCAAAGGCTGTGGCGGCTGAAGCTGCGCAAGGCGAAGTGTGTCAGGCGGCCAATGACAACGATCCAAGCCAAGTGGTCGTGTCTGGTCACAAAGCGGCTGTTGAACGAGCAGTTGAGATCGCAAAGGTAAATGGCGCAAAACGGGCGATGTTGTTGCCCGTGAGCGCACCGTTTCATTCCAGTCTTATGGCCCCGGCGGGTGATATCATGGCGGCGGCCTTGGCCGAAGTGGCGATGAATGCACCAGCTGTTCCTTTGATCGCAAATGTGCGGGCGCAGGCCGTGAATGCAGACGACATCAAGGGACTGCTCGTTGAGCAGGTCACAGGGTCCGTGCGTTGGCGTGAAAGTGTGATGTGGATGGCGGGTGCAGGCGTGACTGAGGTCTGGGAGATTGGTGCGGGCAAAGCGTTGTCAGGCATGGTGAAGCGCGTTGATCGGTCTATTGCAACACGTGCAATCGGCACACCGGATGATGTGAAAGCAGCGGTTGCTGCACTGAATGAAGGATGAGAACATGTTTGATTTAACAGGTAAAAACGCACTGATTACGGGCGCTTCTGGCGGCATTGGTGGCGAAATTGCGCGTACGTTGCACGCTGCGGGCGCGACCGTTGGTTTGTCTGGCACGCGGGTTGAACCGCTTGAGGCGCTTGCCGCTGAGCTGGGAAACCGTGCGCATGTGTTGCCGTGTAACCTGTCTGATGGGGCCGCTGTGGATGCGCTGCCTAAGCAGGCGGCTGATGCCATGGGATCGGTCGATATTCTGGTCAACAACGCAGGTATCACGCGCGACCAGATTTTTATGCGGATGAAAGATAATGAGTGGGATGACGTCATTAACGTAAACCTGACGTCTACGATGCGGCTGTGTCGCGGTGTGATGCGCGGTATGATGAAGGCGCGTCACGGGCGGATTGTGAACGTCAGTTCCATTGTCGGTGCCACGGGCAATCCGGGGCAGGCGAATTATGCCGCGTCTAAGGCCGGTATGGTCGGGATGTCCAAATCCATCGCTTATGAAGTCGCCTCGCGCGGTATCACAGTGAACTGCATCGCGCCCGGGTTCATTGCCACAGCCATGACAGACAAGCTGACGGATGAGCAAAAAGAAGCAATCAACAAGCAAATTCCGGCTGCTCGCATGGGGACTCCGGAAGAAATTGCTGCGGCTGCACTGTACCTCGCGTCGGACCAAGCAGCCTACGTCACGGGCACGACTTTGCATGTCAATGGTGGTATGGCGATGTTGTAACCCCTATATAGAGTGCACGTGAAAGCGTTTGCCAAGCTGGGAATCTCTGGTATAGCGGCGCAGAATTGGAGTTTGTGACCTAACGTCGCAAATTCTAGGGGTCCTGAGCAGGGCCAGACAACGGCCCTTGTTGTATCGCAGTAGGGGTTACCAACGGGCCGCAGGCCCCGAACTATGTAAGGAATTTAACATGAGCGATGTCGCAGACCGCGTACGTAAGATCGTTGTAGAGCACCTTGGTGTTGAAGAAGACAAAGTTGTTGAGGGCGCGTCCTTCATCGACGATCTGGGCGCTGACAGCCTCGACACTGTTGAGCTCGTGATGGCGTTCGAAGAGGAATTCGGTATCGAAATCCCTGACGATGCAGCAGAAACAATTCAGAGCTTCGGCGATGCCGTTAAGTTCATCTCCTCCGCTTCCTAAGCGTTTGTGAGATAAAAATTGAAAGGGCGGAGCCGCGAGGCGTCCGCCCTTTTTTGCATGGCCCGCTTCACACTGGCGATGCGGCACTCTTTTCCATTGATATGCGGCGGCGTGCCGATTGATCCACGTGTCAGGCGTGGCCCCCTTGGCACCCATGCTTGCACGCGGTATCACATCCCTAAGCAGAGCTAATGTGAGGGCAGGACATGCGTCGAGTAGTTGTAACCGGATTGGGTTTGGTCACACCGTTGGCTGACGGGGTCGAGAAGAGCTGGGAACGTATTCTGGACGGTCAGTCTGGTGCGGGTACAATTACGCATTTTGACCCGACCGGGTTCGGAACGACCTATGCATGCGAAGTGCCTTATGGTGATGGCACAGACGGCACGTTCAACGCTGATAAATACATGGCACCGAAAGACGCGCGTAAGGTTGATACGTTCATCTTGTTTGCCATGGCCGCTGCAACCCAAGCGGTTGAGGATGCGGGCTGGGCGCCTGAGGATGTCACAGAGCTGGAGCGCACAGGTGTTCTGACAGGGTCGGGCATTGGTGGTCTAAATTCCATCGCCGAGACCGCGATCATGATGAAGGAAAAAGGCCCGCGCCGTGTGTCACCGTTCTTTGTGCCTGGGGCATTGATCAACCTGATTTCTGGACAGATTGCGATTAAATACGGGTTTAAGGGGCCGAACCATGCGGTTGTGACGGCCTGTTCGACGGGTGCGCATGCGATTGGTGATGCGACGCAACTTATCAAATCCGGCCGCGCGGATGTGATGATTGCTGGTGGTGCGGAAGCGACGATTTGTGAAATCGGCATTGCAGGTTTTAACGCATGTAAGGCTTTGTCCACCAAACGCGCTGATGATCCAAAGGCGGCAAGCCGTCCCTATGACGCCGATCGCGATGGTTTTGTGATGGGTGAGGGTGCGGGCATGGTTGTGCTTGAGGAGTATGATCACGCGGTTGCGCGTGGTGCCAAGATCTATGCCGAAGTGTTGGGCTACGGCCTGACGGGCGATGCTTACCACATCACGGCACCGTCCGAGACGGGTGAGGGCGGTGAGCGCTCCATGCGCATGGCACTTGATGATGCGGGTCTTAAGCCTGCTGATATTGATTACATCAACGCCCATGGCACGTCGACGATGGCTGACACGATTGAACTTGGCGCGGTTGAGCGGATGATGGGTGACGCGGCAGGCAATGTGACGATGTCGTCTACCAAATCTGCCACGGGCCACTTGTTGGGGGCTGCTGGTGCGATTGAGGCGGTTTTCTCAATCCTTGCGATCCGTGATCAGGTGGCACCGCCGACGATCAACCTGGACAACCCAGCCGTTGAAACGAAAGTCGATCTAGCGGCGAATGCCAAGGTAGAGCGTAAGATCGATGTGGCGCTGTCCAATTCGTTTGGATTTGGTGGCACCAATGCGTCCGTGCTGTTCGGGAAAGTCAAATAAATGTGGAAACACATCGCGGCCAATGCGCTGACGTTTCTGATTGTTGCGCTGTTTCTTGCAGGTGGAGTGATTGCATGGGGAACGAACGAATATAGCGCCGAGGGGCCGCTGGAAGACGCGATTTGTTTGCAGGTACGGTCCGGCAGCAACATGCGCATCGTGAGCAATGATCTAGCAGAGCAAAACGCAATTTCGTCACCGTCTATTTTTCGAATGGGCGTTGATTATGCGGACCTTGGGTCGCAGTTGAAAGCGGGCAGTTTTTTGGTGCCTGCTGGAACGTCGATGGAAGAGATTGCCAATATCGTTACGCGTGGCGGTCAGTCGACATGTGGCACCGAGATTGTGTACCGCATTGGTGTCACACGTATTATCGCGCAGGTTCGTGAGCTTGAACCTGCGTCTGGGCGGTTCGTTGAATTGGCGAACTTCAGCCCCGCTGAAGAGGACACGCCGGACTCTTATCTGGAAAAACGCGATGCGGATGACACGCAGTACCGTGTTGTTATGGCCGAAGGTGTGACCAGTTGGCAGGTTGTTCAGGCGCTAAATTCATTGGAGTTTATGTCGGGTGAAGTGACGGAAATTCCGCCGGAGGGCATGTTGGCCCCCAATTCCTATGAGGTTCGCCCAGGGGATTCTGTCGCTGAACTGTTGGCGGATATGCAAACTGCACAGGAGCAGGTTCTTGAGCGGGCTTGGGCTGCACGTGCTGACAATCTGCCGTTGGCATCCCCTGAAGAAGCGCTGATTCTTGCGTCGATCATCGAAAAGGAAGCGTCCACGTCTGATGAGCGGTTTGATGTGGCATCCGTGTTTGTGAACCGTTTGAACCAAGGCATGCGCCTTCAGACGGACCCGACGGTGATTTACGGGGTCACGCAAGGCCAAGGTGTACTGGGACGTGGTTTGCGCCAGAGCGAACTGCGCGCGGAAAACCCTTGGAATACTTATGTTATTTCCGGTCTTCCTGCGACGCCAATTGCCAACCCAGGAGCATCGTCGATTGAGGCGGCGTTGAACCCGTCCGATACAGATTTCATCTTCTTTGTCGCCAAAACGTTGACCCCGAGTGACGGGCATAATTTTGCTGTCACGCTGGATGAGCACAACGCTAACGTCGCGATTTATCGCCGCCTGGAGGCCGAGGCCGCTGCTGCGGCGGACAATTAAACGTTAACGCTTCGTTCGATTGCCGCGCGCGAACCTACTGTTAAGATTTGGAGAAATCGAACCTTAGGCGTATTCATATCCCACGCTGGGCGAACCTTGATGAGGGCTTTGGGCGCAAACCCAAGGCCCTTTTTCGTTTTCGCAATCGGTCGGAGCAACCCTGAGAGGGGAATTCGATGACCAACCAAAGCGGTGGCACACCCACCGAGCAGAAACCGGCTGCCGAACGTATCGAGGAGGCTAGGCAGCTATATCGAAATATTAACCAGACTCTCAAAACCGTTCTCGAACTTGTTTAGTCGGGGGATTTTGATGAAGTTGCTTTGTTGCCCAAACAGATGGCGCAGCTGAATACCGTGATCGCGGAGAGTCAGAAAAGGGAGGCTGATTTTGACGGGAAATACCGACAGGCTTTGCGGGCATTGCCGATCTTCTCGGCGTGCTGGAGCACTCTAAGTTTGCGCTGAATGTCGCGTTTTTCGTTCGTCATCAATACTTCCTCCATCCCAAATCAGGGAATTTACAGAAAGTTTCCCGACAGTCCGTACATATCTACACCTTTCCCTTTGTTGTAGAATGGCTTTGTCACGTCCGAAGTAGACGTCTGATGGTGTGACGCTGTTCAGGCTCTCGTGTTACCGCTGATGATTGTAATGATCGACGAATGTTTCGATCTGGGCTTCGAGATCACCCGGCAGTCTTTGCCCCAACAACAGTGATCCAGTTGCATTGCCGAGTTGAATCTGCGA
>JABBAI010000098.1 GCA_018608045.1 Octadecabacter sp.
GCCAGTGGTGGCGTGACGTTTGGATCTGAATAAGAAGTATCTGTCATTGGTGTTATCCCTTGTATTTCCCTTGAGTGATATTGGCCCGTCTTATGCAGGCTTTCTGGTAGTTCGATTACGGTCCGACAATGTAGGGATTATCGTACCAGTATTCTTGTAAATTGTCGCAGTCTAAATCAGCGGGCACGATACGGTCCACGACCGCAAACAGTCCAGGCGCTTGCAGGGGCGTCAAAACCCCGTGCCAAGTATTGGCGAAATAGTTAACGGCTTGGCCCGGTGCGGTGATGAATGCCTGCGGAGTCGCGGGCGCATCACCTGAATCTTGCGCAACAATCACCAAAAACGCGTGTTCATGCATCGGAATAAAAGCCTGCGATCCAAGCGGATGCCGTTCCATCATATTGAGCGTATATGGAAAGCTGCGCGGCGTGGCGTTGAACAGACTGATGCCCGCTGCGCCTTCCCCGACCTCGATCTGCGCACGATCATGAAACCGCCCGCACATGCCCTGATTTATGATCTTGTCCGCATCCCCCGAACAATCCAGGATATCCCCAAAGGGTGCAAAAGCAGCGGCGGTCAGTGGCTGGGGAGTGATCTGGATCATGCGAAATAGTCCATCAGGCGAAATTCAGCGATCCGTTCAACCTGCCGGCAGGCGGTCGCGAATTCGGTGTCTGTGTCATCGTCAATACGCGTGTGGAACGCGTCCATAATCGACGCCTTGGTGTGGTCGCGCACCGCAATGATGAACGGAAACCCGTGCTTTTCAACATAGGCGGTGTTGAGGGCTTGGAACGTGGTGCGTTCCTCGTCCGTCAGCGCATCAAGCCCCGCACCCGCCTGTTCAGATGTGCTCTCAGCGGTCAACGTTCCCGCCGCCGCGAGCTTTCCAGCCAAGTCAGGGTGCGCTGTCAAAACGCCAAGACGTTCATCGCGCGTGGCACTTCTAAACATCCGGCACAGCGCAGAATGCACGCCCACAGCACTGTCATGGGTCGGACCGAGTTCCAGCGCGTAGGCACGATCCGCAATCCACGCGGAATGTTCAAAAATGCCGCCAAACGTCCTGACAAAGTCACCATGGCTCATCTCGCTGGGGCGCGCCCAGCGCGTGTGGGGGTTTTGCGCGGCCCAGTGATCCGCAATCTCCTCACGGGTGGCGAACCACACACCGTCGTGGCTGTTGGCGTAGGCAATGAAATCCTGCAACGCTTGCGCGCGCCCGGGACGCCCGACAAGACGGCAATGCAAACCCAGCGACATCATTCGTCCGCCTTCAGCATAAAGCACATCAAACGTCGCCTTGAGGTAGTCAAAGAATTGCGTCCCCGAATTGAACCCCTGCGGCGTTCCAAATCGCATATCATTGCAATCCAGCGTGTAGGGCACGATCAACTGATCGCGGTTTTCGAACTCCAACCAGTAGGGCACGTCGTCTGCATAGGCATCGGCGATGTATTTGAACCCGCCTTCTTCTGCTGCCAAAGCAATCGTATTTTCGCTGGATCGCCCTGTGTACCAACCGCGCGGGCGTGATCCGACCACCTCGGTATGAAGACGCACAGCCTCTGCAATTTGGGCGCGCTCCTCGTCCTCGGGCATGTCTTTGTGTTCGACCCATTTCAACCCGTGGGACGCGATCTCCCACCCCGCTTCTTGCATCGCTTTGACCTGTTCGGGCGCACGCGCAAGGGCCGTCGCAACGCCGTAAACAGTCACAGGCAGAGAGGACAGCATTCGGTACAACCGCCAAAATCCGGCCCGTGCCCCATATTCATAGATTGATTCCATGTTCGCATGACGCTGACCTGGCCATGCAGCGGCCCCCACGATCTCGGACAGGAACGCCTCGGATGCGGCGTCACCATGGAGGATGTTGTTCTCGCCGCCCTCTTCATAATTAACGACAATTTGCACGGCAATGCGCGCACCCTTCGGCCAGTTTGCCGCTGGCGGCGTCGCGCCATACCCTGTCAAATCGCGTGGATAGCCTGTCGTCACCGTAAGTCCCGCCCAAATTGATTATTGGGACGTTAATGCAAAATAATCCGACGTATTTATAGGGAATTCTTGAAAGACTGTCGCATTAGGTGTGTTTGCCTTGTCGTTGCGCACAACGCAGATAGATTGCCGAAAAAGGAGACGTTTTATGTCCGGATATTTGACCACCCACGTCCTTGATACCGCACGCGGCATGCCCGCTATGGGCATCAAGATCGAACTCTATTCCCTAAACGGCGAACGCACCCTGATTGCGACAACTGTCACCAACGATGACGGACGCACCGACAGCCCGATTTTGCCAATGGATAACTTCAAAACGGGTAAATACGAACTTGTCTTTTTCTGCTCTGAATACCTCGAAACCCAGGGCCTCGCCGCAGGAGAATTGAAGTTTTTGGACGAAATCCCCATTCGGTTCGGAATGGATGACGCAGACGCGCACTACCATGTCCCGCTGCTGCTCTCACCTTACGGCTATTCCACTTATCGCGGCAGCTAAGCAGGTGTCGTGACAGAAGACTGTCCGGCATGGACGGCCGCCCCGATCTGTTCTGTCATAAACTCCATGAACAGACGGGTTTTGGGGTCTTGACGGCGGCGGTGCGTGTACAAACAGGCCATCTGAACAGGGACCGGTGGCGTCTTTTGGGCAACCCGCACCAATGTGCCTGCGTTCAAATGCTCGGCGACTTCAAAGACAGGCTTAAGGGCAATGCCCTCCCCCGTCAGGGCCCAATCCGTTAACACATCCCCGTCATCACATTCATACCGCCCCGCGACGCGGAACCGTTTTGGCCCATCAGGAAGCTGCAAACGCCACTGAAATTCTGGTGCGCCCGGGTAGCGTAAATTCAGGCAATTATGGTTGTCTGCAATCAACGCATCCCCATCCGCAGGGTTGCCGCGTTTTGCCACATAAACGGGCGACGCCACCAAGACCCGTTCACAATTCGCGATCTGTTTGATCCGAAGATTACTATCTTCGGGTTCCCCCAGAAAGAACGATATATCAAGGCCTTCGGTGGTTAAATCCACCTTGCGGTCAGTTAGACGTAAGCGAATATCAATCAACGGGTATTCAGCCGCAAACGCAGGCACATTGGGCGCGATCAAGCGCCGCCCAACCCCCAGCGGGGCCGCCACATAAAGCGACCCCTTCGGATTGTCCGTGATCCCTGCGACATGCCCCTCGGCCTCGTCCACGGCCTCCATGATGGCAACAGCGCCTGTGTAAAACGCGCGTCCCTGTTCGGTTGCCGTCAGGCTGCGGGTGGTGCGTTGAAACAACCGCACGTTCAGATGTTCCTCAAGCGTTGAGATCCGCGAGGACGTCACAGCTGGTGAAATGCGTAAATCACGCCCAGCCGCAGACATACTGCCTAATTCATAGACACGCACAAAGGTTCTGATGTTATCGAGGTATGACATTTTATCGCTTTTCTTGATAGAGCGTAGCTTTATCCCTCAATAGCAGAATAAACTCACCCGCGATAGATTGCCCGAAACAGCGAGGGGAAAGCCGATGTTTGACGCCGTAATTCTTTGGGAATGGATCGCATTTTCCGTGCGCTGGCTGCACGTTATCACAGCTATGGCGTGGATTGGCGCGTCGTTCTATTTTATTGCTTTGGATCTGATGCTCAAACCCGCAGATGACATGCCCGAAGGCGCGTCCGGCGAAGAATGGGAAGTACATGGTGGCGGCTTTTATCACACGACCAAATACCTTGTCGCACCCGCGCGCCTGCCCGAACACCTGACCTGGCACAAATGGCAAAGCTATGCCACGTGGCTGTCAGGTGCCGCGCTGTTGATGATCGTGTATTGGGTCGGAGGAGAGTTGTATTTGATCGACGCCGCCAAGGCCGACCTTGCGCTGTGGCAGGGCATCGCGATTTCTGCGCTGTCCCTTACGATCGGCTGGATCTTGTATGATCTGATGTGCAAATCAGCATTAGGAGACCATCCCACTTTTTTAATGCTGCTTCTTTTTGTGATCCTTGTGGTTATGTCTTATGGCTACAATCAGGTGTTCACAGGCCGCGCGGCGATGCTGCATCTGGGCGCGTTCACCGCCACAATCATGACGGCGAATGTGTTTTTCATCATCATGCCAAACCAGCGCATCGTCGTGAAAGACCTGCAAGACGGGCGCACGCCTGACGCGAAATACGGCAAAATCGCCAAGCTGCGCAGCATGCACAACAACTACCTGACGCTGCCTGTGATCTTCTTGATGCTGTCCAATCACTACCCGTTGGCCTTCGCCACGGAATATAGCTGGATCATCGCATCCCTGATCTTCCTGACGGGCGTCACGATCCGCCACTACTTCAACACCATGCACAAAACTGGCAAAGGTCCGCATTGGACATGGGCCGTGACTGTGTTGTTGATGATTGTCATCGCGTGGCTGTCCACCGCCAACATGTGGGACACCTATGATGAGGCAGAGGCCCGCGCGCCGACCGCCTATGAAGAAACCCTGATGGCTGCCGACGGATTTGACGATGCCCACAACATCATTATGGGCCGCTGTTCCATGTGCCATGCCCGTGAACCCAGCTGGTCGGACACCCTGCTGTGGGCGCCAAAGGGCGTATTGCTCGACACGCCGGCTGACATCGCCCGCAATGCCCGCGAGATTTATATCCAGTCTGGCGTCACCCATGCGATGCCCCCTGCAAACGTGACCTATATGACGGATGAAGACCGGGCCACGGTCGCGCGCTGGTACCGAAACGCCAATACTTTCTAGGCAAAAATCACGTTGTTGCGAATAATTCGCAATTACGTTGACTTCCTGAGCGCTGCGTTCATATCTTAACGCAACGCAATCAGGAGACATATAAATGCCACTGCGCACCACCACATTTGCCGCCGTGACCGCTTTGATGGCGTCCCCCGTTGTTGCGGACGATTTTAAGGTCGTGACCACCTTCACCGTGATCGCAGATATGGCGCGCAACGTAGCCGGTGACGCCGCGACGGTTGAATCCATCACCCGCGCAGGCGCAGAAATCCACGGCTACCAACCCACGCCGCGTGACCTCGTGCGCGCGTCCGGTGCGGATTTGATCTTATGGAACGGGATGAACCTTGAGCTTTGGTTCGAACAATTCATTGGCAACCTTGGACCAATTCCGTCCGCGACCATTTCAGACGGTATCGACACTATGGCGATCAATGAGGGCAGCTATGAAGGCTTGCCCAACCCACACGCGTGGATGGGTTTGGACAACGCGCTGATCTACATCGACAATATCGCGGCGGCCATGTCCGAACACGACCCCGAAAATGCCGAAATCTACATCGCCAATGCCGCCGCCTATAAGGGCGAGATCACGGCCGCCATCGCCCCACTTCGCGATCAAATCCTCGCTATTCCAGAAGACGAACGCTGGCTTGTGACCTGCGAAGGCGCGTTCAGCTATCTGGCGCGTGATTTCAACCTCAAAGAAGCCTACCTATGGCCGATGAATGCGGATCAGACAGGCACGCCGCAACAGGTCCGCGGCGTTATTGATACCGTGCGCGACAACAACATCCGCGCTGTGTTCTGCGAAAGCACCGTCAATACCGACCCAGCCGAACAGGTGGCCCGCGAAACGGGCGCGGCCTACGGCGGTGTGTTGTATGTGGACAGCTTGTCGCTGGAGGACGGGCCTGTGCCCACTTACATCGACCTGTTGCGCGTCACGACTGAAACCATCGTAAATGGCCTGACCGAATGAACTTGCCCCCGCTTGATCAAAGGCCGGCCCCCGCCCCGCACCAAACCTCCAAGAACCAGGCGGGGCTTTATGCCGAAGGGCTGACCGTTACCTACCGCAACGGCGTCACCGCATTAAAAGACGCATCCTTCGCCATTCCGCGCGGCACCATCGCAGCCCTTGTCGGCGTAAACGGTGCGGGCAAATCTACGTTGTTCAAAGCAATCATGGGATTTCTGCCCGCGGCGGCAGGTGAAATCGGCGTGCTCGGCCAGACCGTGCGCCAAGCGATCAAAGCAGGCATCGTCGCCTATGTGCCGCAAGCGGAAGAAGTCGATTGGTCGTTTCCAGTGCTGGTCAGCGACGTTGTGATGATGGGCCGCTATGGCCACATGGGAATGCTGCGCCGCCCAAAGGCCGCCGACCACGCGGCAGTGGAAAACGCCCTTATCCGCGTGGGAATGACAGAGTTCGCAGACCGCCAAATTGGCGAGCTGTCGGGTGGCCAACGCAAACGTGTCTTCCTCGCCCGTGCACTGGCGCAAAACGGCCAAGTTATTCTGCTCGATGAACCTTTCACGGGCGTCGATGTACAGACCGAAGAAGCCATCATCACCCTGTTGCGTGAGCTACGTGATGAGGGCCGCGTGATGCTGGTGTCCACCCACAACCTTGGATCGGTCCCTGAATTTTGCGATCAAACCGTGCTGGTCAAAGGCACCATTCTGAATTTTGGCCCCACTGAGGAAGTCTTCACCAAAGACAACCTTGAGGCCGCGTTCGGCGGTGTGCTGCGCCACTTCGTTCTCGGCGGCGACGATCTGCACGATGATGATGACCAACGCAAAGTCACGATCCTGACGGACGACGAACGCCCGTTCGTGATCTACGACGACAAAACCAAAACGCGGCCAGAACAGGACGGCAAGTGACCTACCTGCTGGAACCCTTCACCTATACCTTCATGCTGAACGCGATGTTCGTGTCGGCATTGGTCGGCGCGGTTTGCGCGTTTTTATCCTGTTATCTGATGCTTAAAGGCTGGTCTTTGATCGGGGACGCGCTGTCTCATTCTATCGTGCCAGGGGTTGCAGGTGCCTATATGCTGGGCATCCCGTTTGCGATTGGCGCGTTCTTTTCGGGCGGGTTGGCGGCGGCCGCGATGATGTTCTTGAACCAGCGCACTGGATTAAAAGAAGACGCTATTATCGGTCTGATCTTCACGTCCTTCTTCGGGCTTGGTTTGTTCATGGTGTCCGTGTCGCCAGTGCCCGTGGACGTGCAGACAATCATCCTCGGCAATATCCTTGCGATCACGCCTTCAGATACGATCCAATTGGTGATTATCGGGGTGGTCTGCCTCACAGTACTTCTTGCCAAATGGAAAGACCTCATGGTTGCGTTCTTTGATGAAAACCATGCGCGCTCTATTGGTCTGCGCCCCGATCGTCTGCGGTTCATGTTCTTTGTGCTGCTGTCCGCCGCCTGCGTCGCAGCACTGCAAACCGTCGGCGCATTCCTCGTGATTGCCCTGGTCATCACACCGGGTGCGACGGCCTATCTGCTCACGGACCGCTTCCCGCGCTTGTTGGTGATCGCCGTCACAATCGGCGCGACCTCAAGCTTTGTCGGCGCCTATATTTCTTATTTTCTGAACGGGGCGACTGGCGGCGTTATTATTTGTCTGCAAACCACAATCTTCGTCCTCGCCTTTTTCTTTGCCCCAAAACATGGGCTGATCGCGAACCGACGCCGCGCAGCAGAGGCTCTAAAGGCATGAGTGATCTCCTCCTCCCGTTCCAGTTCCCATTTATGCACGGCGCATTCTACATCGCACTGTTGATTGGCCCGCCCACAGCCTTGCTGTCCTGCTTCCTCGTTCTCAAAGGCTGGTCCTTGATGGGCGATGCCGTGTCCCATGCCGTGCTGCCGGGCGTTGTGCTGGCCTATATCGTTGGCCTGCCGTTGATCGTCGGGGCGTTTATTGCGGGAATGGTGTGTTCGCTTCTCACTGGATACCTCGACGCAAACTCGCGAGTGCGCCAAGACACGGTGATGGGCGTTGTGTTCTCCGGCATGTTTGGCTTTGGCCTTGTGCTGTACACGAAGATTGAAACGAACATTCACCTCGATCACATCTTGTTCGGCAATATGCTTGGCGTCGGATCAGCGGATCTTTTGACGTCGGGCATCATCGGCATCATCGTGTCGGCAGCCCTTTTGATCACATGGAAAGACCTGTTGCTGAACGCGTTCGACCCCGCCCAAGCCCGCGCAATCGGGTTGCCGACGAAAGTGCTGCACTACGGGTTGCTCACCATTCTGTCGCTGACAATTGTTGCCACGCTGAAGGCCGTTGGGCTGATCCTTGCGATTGGTCTGCTAATTGCCCCGGGGGCCATAGCGTTCCTAATCACCAAGCAGTTTAAACATATGCTCGTAATCGCCGTAATCGTTTCAACTGCGGCCCTTCTGGCGGGCGTTTACCTCAGCTTCTTTATCGGGTCTGACCCTGGTCCGACGGTGATCTTGGTTCTCACTGCGTTGTTCATCGCAGCGTTCATCTACCGCACAATTGTCCATAAATCACGTGAAACGGTTGCCCCATGATGACACTCCTCGCCCTCATTGCATCGCTCGGCCTCATCATCATTGCGGCGATCCATCTACTTTGGGCACTGGGATACTGGTGGCCGATCAAGGACGAAACCGCATTGGCGCGCGCTGTCGTGGGCACCAAAGGGATCACCAAAATGCCCGGTGCGGTGGCCTGTTCAATGGTGGTGGTCGCGCTGTTGTTTGGCGCGGCTTGGGCTTGGTTGCCTGACATGGCGTTAAAATCCATGGGCCTGTTTGGTATCGCGGTGGTGTTCCAAATCCGCGCCGCCATCGCCTACGCGCCGTTTATGAAACGCATGTCGCCCGAACAGCCCTTTCGCCGGCTGGATGAAACCTATTATGCACCACTGTGCATTGTGTTTGGCGTGATTTTCATGATCCTTGCGGGCGCAGCCGCGGCCTAAATCCACTTTTCGATCAATGACACGACGCCAACACGGGCGCGCAACCGTGCGGCAAGCAAAAACATGCCCGCGAACTTCCGCTGGAGAAACAGCGCATCCATGGGCAAGGGCGGTGGAATGAACCCGTCTTTCGCAAGCGCCGCCCCCTTTGACTGGAGAGCCTTTGCCAGCGACGTATCGCCAAAGTCATAAACACGCGCTTGGGTCAGCGCGCCAAACACCATTTCCATCATTGTGACAATCTGGTCCGTGTGATCCGACGATAAATCATCCGATAAAAACCCGATCTTGCGCGCGCATTCGATCAATCCAGCGCGATCGCGCGACAGGCCCGCCCGCATAAGCGCGCGGTAAACATCCCCCACATCCGCGCCGAGGGTCCGTGACGCCCCAAAGTCCAGCAACACGATCTGCCCTGTGTCAGCGCGATACCGGTAGTTGGCAAAGTTCGGGTCGGTTTGCATCAAGCCAAAATCAAAAAGCTCCCTCAGCATCAGATCGAACAGATCATGTGACACGCGATCCCGCGTCGCGTGATCCGCACCCTCAACGTCTTCAATCGGGGTGCTTTCTACGAAATCCATCGCCAGAATCTGCGGCCCTGACCAATCGCTATGCCCAGAAGGAACAACAAAGCGCGCATCATCCGCCAACAGCGCCCCGAACCGCGCCAATGCCGCGCCCTCGGCACCGTAGTCGGTTTCGGCATGCAGTTGCTTGCGGGCCTCTTCAAGATATGGATCCAGCGCAAATCCAGACGGCAACAACCCCGTCATCTTGATCAACGCGCCGACGTTTTTGACATCGCTATCAATGCTGCCCGCCACGCCAGGGTATTGAACCTTGATCGCCAGATCGCGCCCGTCTTTGGTTTGTGCACGGTGCACCTGTCCGATGGACGCCGCAGCAACGGGGCGCACATCAAATCGTTTCAGCCGCGCCAACCAGCCTTCGCCCCATTGCGCATTCAGGACCGTTTTCAGCTGCTTGGGTGGCATCACATGGGCATCATCACGAAGACGCGCCATAATTTGGGTCAATTCAGGCGGCAACACGTCGCCTGTGTCCATCGACATCAACTGCCCCATCTTCATCGCCGCGCCGCGCATCTTGGCCAGCTCGTCCGCGATACGCGTGATGTTGCGCGGGGTCAGTAACAGGCCATTTATGCTTGGTCGTTGGCCACGCCCCAGCTGCACCAATCCACCAACGGCCATATTGCCTGCGACGCCAGCGCTCATGCGGGTCAACCGCGACAATCGCGCGATGCGGCTGGATGGAACGGCAAGGCCGCGGTTTTGTTTGGAATCATCCATTATTGAAAGGTAGCGCATAAAACCGCGCAGCCCACCAAATCAAATCTAGGAAACAATGCCGCCGTTCAGTTTACTGCCATCGCTGACGCAGTATTTCTTCGTGAGCGCAGCGTGTTTTTTGCCGTGATGAAGCGCGCATCACCGAAGCAGCCATTAAAGTTCGGGTGTAATAACGCTCAGAGTATCAAATCTCGATGAATGTTATTTTTTAGGCACTGGTGAGACTCGTCGATCATGAAGGCTGATCTAATCATTCTCTATGCAGCGGCTTGCTTGATGATCTTATCATGAGCTTTGGTTTGCAGTGCAGTCCAGTTGGCACTGAACCAGGGTTGATGATGGCTGATGAAAGCGCGAGACCTGCTTCGTGACCAATGCGTTTCGCAGGGATACGGACTGTCGTTAGGGCAGGTTCAATCTCGGCGGATCCTTTGAAATCCCCAATACCTGTAATGGAAATATCGTCCGGCACGCGCAATCCGGCAGCCGCGGCCCCGTATAGCGCACCAGTCGCGAGAATGTCGTTGCCGCAAATGATTGCCGTGGGCCGATCGGTTCTGTTCAGCAACTTCAAGGTGTCCCGTTTGGAGTCCGAGATGCTGTAGACGGTCGTAAGTTGCCAATGGTCCGGCACAGAAACCCCCGCGTCCGTCAACGTTTCCATAACAGCCGAGAAGCGTGCCTGAGCACGGTCATTTCCGCGGGTTGGAGGGAACATACAGGCGATGTCACGGTGGCCGTGAGACAGCAAATGTTCAGCAATCATTGCACCCGCAGAATTGTTGTCGGACCCGATGCTCGGGTATCGTGCGTCGTCAGCGTAATTCCACATCAGGATCGACGGAATTGTCTGGCTGTCGATCAAGCGAAACACAGCATCGTCATGATCCAGACCTGTCAAAACGATACCGTCTACACGGTGTTCCAGCATCTTACGCAGGATCGCATACTCGCGTTGTTGATCATATCCATGCGACGCCAGCAGGATCGTAAAGCCTTGTTCCGCAACGGTATCTGAAAACGACTGCACCACTTCGGCAAAGATTGCGTGGTCCAGCGTAGGCACAATCACCCCGATTGTGCCGCTGCGAATGCCGTGAATGGTTTGGGCCGCGCGATTGCGAATATAGCCTTGCTTACGCACGGAAGTTTCGATTCTGCGCCGTGTGACCAGTTTGACCAATTCAGGATGGTTGAAATAACGCGACACTGTTGACGGCGATACGTTCGCCGCCTTCGCGACCGATATTATATCGACTTGTTTTTTCTTTTTATCAAACACTTAATGTCCATTCATGAAAACATTTGCAAAATTATTTTCATTGTTTAGCGTCAAAGATCAACTGCAAAGGTGGGGAGGCCGCAGCACTTGGAATTTCTGTACTACATGGGCGACGTGTTCACCCCGATCAATTTCGGGCTGTTATTGCTGGGCACGATTGGCGGGTTGATCCTTGGCGCGACGCCGGGCCTGTCACCGACGATGACGGTCGCTCTGATGATCCCCTTCACCTTCAAACTTGAACCACAGCAAGGGCTCATCCTGCTCGGTGCGGCCTATACATCGACCGTGGCAGGAGGCGCCGTCAGCGCGATTTTGCTGAAAATTCCGGGTGCGCCCGCCAATATCGCCACCACGCTGGATGGCCACACGATGGCGCAAAAGGGCGAAGGTGCGAAGGCACTACAGATTTCGTTCATCGCCTCGGCCATAGGCGGTCTGTTCGGTGTGTTCCTGTTGATCTTCCTAACGCCCGTTCTGGCGACATGGGCGCTGGCATTCGGCCCGTCCGAGCTGTTCTGGCTCGCCATTTTAGGCGTCACGGTTATCGGTACGTTGGATTCCAGTTCAGTTGTAAAAGGCCTGTTGTCGGGGTGTATTGGTCTGTGGCTTGCCACGATCGGGTTCGACGACATCATGGGCGCGCAACGCTTTATTTTCCATTCCTCCGTCAGTGGTGGCATCAACGTTATCCCCGCGCTGATTGGCCTGTTCGCTATTCCGCAGGTGATCGCGATGTTCGCCAAAGGGCGTTCAAACGTGGATGCCGAGATAATCGTCGTGCAGCGCCATCCCATTGGGGCCGCGTTTCGCGAGGTGTTCAGTCGCAAACGTGCATTGGCCATTGGCACAGCCGTAGGATCGATCATTGGTCTGATCCCCGGTGTCGGTGGGCAGATCGCGGGTCTTGTGGCCTATGACCAATCTAAAAAGATGAGCCCTGAGAGCGCGAAATTCGGCACGGGCCACCCAGAAGGCGTCATCGCTGCAGAGAGTGCAAACAACGCCATGGTCGGCCCGTCTTTGGTGCCACTGCTGACACTGTCAATTCCCGGATCGCCGACAGCCGCCGTGTTGCTCGGTGGATTGTTGATCCACGGTATTTTCCCAGGGCCTGCGCTGTTCACGCAGTATCCAGAAGTGGTCTGGCCGTTCATCAACTCCATGCTGGTCGGGCAAATCCTGATGTGTGTGTTCGGCCTGTTGATTGCGGGCTGGGCGGCTAATGTGGCCCGTGTACCGCGCGCTGTGATGGCCGCCGTTGTCCTTGGGTTGGCCGTGTTTGGCAGCTATTCAGTCGGGCATTCTATGGGGGATGTTTATGTCATGGCCGCGCTGGGTCTGGCGATGTATTTTCTTGAACGGTTCGGCTTTTCAGCGGCACCGCTGGTGCTTGGCCTGATCCTTGGCCCCATCGCAGAAGCCAACTTTATGCAAGGCGCGATGATCGCCAATGCCACCATCGGCCAGATGGCGTATTTCTTCACAGGCTGGTTGAACTGGCTGCTGATTTTGATCGTCTTGGCATCAATTGGTTACTCCATTTGGATGGAGTTGCTTCAGCGCCGTTACACCACAAAAGAGGACGCGCAAGCATGACCGACTTTTTGAGAGGCGCTCAGGTATGACCGACCTTCCGCGCACTCAACACATCATTACCTCCGGCGCGATTGCCGCCGTTGGCATCACCGTGGCCTATATCAGCTACACCCAAGAACCCGCAGCTGCGTTTGTATTCCCGCGCCTGATCGCAACGGTGTTTGCCCTGCTCGCGATCTGGACCTTCGTGAAGGCCTTATTGGGACGCACCAAAGTTGGCCAAGGGGTGAACGGGCAAGACATGCGCAACCTGTTGCCCGGTCTGGTCGTCACGCTGATCTATGCCTTCTGGGCGGCCAAAGAACTCGGGTTCTACACCGCCACCACGATCACCTTCTTCATCCTACTTACCCTGTACGATCCAGCCCCCCACACAGAGGCGAAAACATGGATCAAACGGGTGCTGATTACCGCCGGTTTTATGGCGGTCATGTACGGTCTCTTTGCGATGCTTTTGAATGTGTACACACCGCGAGAGATATTTTCCTGACGCTGCGGGAGGCAGTTTTGGGATGTAACCAAGGGAGAGAAAAATGAAAAAATGGATTGCAGGCGCTGCATTGGCGCTCACAGCGATGACGGGTACAGCTATGGCCGATGGCCACGGTGATTACCCGGAACGCCCCGTCATGTTGATGGTCAGCTACGGTGCTGGTGGTGCAACAGACTTCCAAGCCCGCATCGTAACGATGACCGCTGGCAACGAAGATGCGCTGAACATGCCTATCGCCATCCTCAACAAGTCTGGCGCGGGTGGCCGTGTCGGTTGGAACTGGCTCGCGGGGGCTGAGGCTGATGGCTACACATTGGGCGCCTACAACGTGCCCCACTTCATCGCCCAGTCCATTGAGGGCGGCGTCGATTATTCCACCGACAGCTTCGAGCCGATTGCAAACTGGGGCGCAGACCCTGCGGTTTTCGTGGTCGGTGCGGACAGCGAATTTAACTCTATGGACGACGTCATTGCCTATGCGACCGCCAACCCCGGTGGTCTGACGTTCTCGGGTGCTGGTCTGTTTGTGGGTCACCACATCGCGGCCTTGCAGCTTGAAAAAGCCGCGGGTGTAGAACTGGCATATATCCCGAACAACGCTGGTGGCGCAGGTGCGATGCGCGCAGTTATCGCAGGTGAAGTTCTGGGTGGTGTGAACAACCTGTCCGATGCATTCCGCGCACGTGAAGCAGGCACCGTCAAGATCCTTGGTGTGTTCGATCTGGAACGCAACAGCTTCATTGATGACGTACCAACGCTGATTGAACAGGGTTATGACATCGACAATGCATCCGTGAACTACCGCGGCGTAATGGTGCCAGCAGGTACGGATCAGGCGATTATCGATCACCTTGCAGCAGTCGTTCCGACAATGTTCGAGAACGGCCGCGTGGCATCGCGCATGGCGGCAGGTGGTTCACCAATGCACATCATGAATCGCGCCGAAGTGCAGGAAATGTGGGCACAGCGCCAAGTGACGCTTGAGGCGCTTCTGGCCGACCTCTAAGCGAACATTACGACTTACAAAGTATCGGCGGGGCTGCATCGCGGCCCCACCAAACCAAAGGATTTCCCATGACCGCCATTGATCCCATCGCCGCAGACATCGCAGACGTCGAAGCCATCGTTGCGCGTGCGCGCAAGGCGCAGGCCGCCTTTGAAGCCAATGGATCGCAGGCGATATATGACCATGCCGCCCAAGCCGCCGCATGGGCCATTATGGAGCCGAACCGCAACAAACACCTTGCCGAACTGGCCGTCGAAACCACGGGGTTGGGCAACGTGGCGGACAAGATCACCAAGAACCACCGCAAAACGCTCGGGCTGATGCGCGATATCGCAGACGTGACGACCTATGGTATCATCAGCGACGATGCAGCCACAGGTATCACCGAAGTTGCCCGCCCGATTGGTGTGATTGGGGCCGTTGTGCCCTCCACCAATCCCGGAGCGACGCCCGCCAACAACATCATCAATGCCTTGAAGTGCGGCAACGCCATCATTGTGTCCCCGTCACCCAAGGGCGTGCCGACGTGCGAGACTTTGCTGGGCTATATTCACGCCGAGTTCGACAAACTGGGCCTTGATCGTGATCTGGTGCAAATGGTCCCCGGTCGAGGTTCCAAGGAAAAAACCCAGCGGTTGTTGGAGGTTTCCGATCTGATCGTCGTGACCGGCAGCCAGAATAACGTCAAACGCGCCTATACCAGCGGCACGCCTGCGCTCGCTGTTGGTGCGGGTAATGTCTGTGTCATCGTGGATGAAACCGCTGATCTGGCGGCTGCGGCCCAAAAGATCGCAGCCTCCAAGACATTTGATAATGCCACGTCGTGTAGTTCGGAAAACTCCATCGTTG
>JABBAI010000118.1:0-3032 GCA_018608045.1 Octadecabacter sp.
GACATCCAAAGTATCCCCCGACCTACCCGTTCGGCAGAAATATCGACGAATCCCCGTAACTAAAAAAGCGATAGTTTTTATCAATCGCATGGGCATAAATTTCGCGGATGCGATCCGTCCCCATCAAGGCGCTCACTAGCATCATCAACGTGCTTTTGGGCAAATGGAAGTTCGTCATCAATCCATCCGCAATCTGAAATTTAAAGCCCGGCGTGATGAAGATATCTGTGTCGCCCTCCCATTGCGTCAGGGTCCCGTCGCGCCCGGCAGTTTCGATCAATCGCAACGCCGTCGTGCCCACAGGGATCACACGCCCGCCCGCAGCCTTTGTGGCCATGATGTCGGCAGCGGTTTGCGCGCTCACCTGTCCCCACTCGGAGTGCATGACGTGATCGGACACATCATCCACCTTCACGGGCAAAAACGTCCCCGCGCCGACGTGCAACGTCACATGGCTGAATTTCACACCCATCGCGGCCAGATCGTCCAGCAGCCCCTGGTCAAAATGCAGCGATGCGGTGGGCGCGGCGACTGCACCCATTTTCGCGGCCCACACAGTCTGATAATCATGTTTATCTTGCGCATCCGCTGCTCGTTTTGCGGCGATGTAGGGCGGCAACGGCATGGCCCCGGCGGCGTTCAAGGCCGCGTCGAAATCATCCCCGACGACGTTGAATTCCAAATATCCCATTCCGTCATACCGATGTACCATAGCCGCCGACAGATCAGGGGAAAACACAATCTTTTCCCCGTCCCTCACCTTGCGCAGGGGTTTGATAAGTGCGGCCCATGTCCCGTCCTCTTGCGGTTCTAGCAATGTCACTTCGATCTTCGCAGCGCCACTGCCATCTGTGGATGCGCGGTGACGTTCCCCAAACAAACGCGCCGGAATGACCTTGGTGTCGTTGAGAACGAGGTGATCGCCAGCACGCAACACCGAAACCAGATCCGTCACCACCAAATCGCGCAGCGTATCGCCCTGCGCGACCAGCAATTTTGCTGACGTGCGCGGGCGCGCGGGACGCACCGCAATCAGCGCATCAGGCAATTCGAAATCAAAGTCGCTCAGCTTCATTGAAGGTCGTCCCATTATCCATCTGTCGGCGCCCGTCTTTACTGCCACACTGTGGGTGGGGTACGGCGGAAAATGTCACGAAACATTCCGGGCGTCAGCGCGCTCAGCGGATTGACCAGAACCTGCGGGTTGTCAACGGGTCCACGCAAGTTGAAGTTGAACCCGATCAGCCCTTCACCGGGGCGCGTCAGCACGGACCCGATCCCGTTGAGCAAGTAAAACGGTGAAATCACGCCCTGAAAATCCATGGATCGCGACGCACTGGCGTAAATCCCGTCCATAGAAATGCCCAAACCCGGTCCAGTCGCGCTCGACTGATTGAGGATTACTTGGTTGGGCGTCAGGCGGAATTTTGCATCCACATCCGAAAATAACAGCCCTTGCCCTCTCATCTGGTTGAGCAATCCAACAACCGAAATCGCGTCCAGAAGCGACGCCAGCGCTGGCGCATCGCGGACCCGCAAACCGCTGCCCACCAGCGTGCCGTTATAACTGCCCTCAGCCCCCGCTGGGATCAACGTCAACTGCATGTCCCCATCATAGGCATTGCGCAAAAGGCCTGTGGCGCGCAACAGACTGCCGGCATCATTGCTGACAATCCGCACCGCTGAACGCCCGTCAATCGGAACCAAGGTGCCGCGGATCGGGGCGGCACCGTTCACATTGCCAACAAACTGGCCCTGCAGTCCGTTCGGCGATGTGAATGTGCCGCGAAAATCCGAAATCTCAATCCTGTCGGTGATCTGAAGGCGATCAAGGGCGATGTCGATCGGGCCGGACTGCCCGCCACCTGCACCAAAGTTCGCCTCTCGTAGGTCAAGAACACCGCCCGCGATCTGAACCTCAACAGGTTGACCCTGCCCGCGCCCGCGCAGCACAACAGGCGCGTCGAGCCATCCGCCCAAGCGCACCCGTTCAAAGGCCGCGCGTTCCAAACCGCCGCCTTGCGCGAGGGTGATGACACCCGTGGTTTGCAAACCCGGTGCGCTGATGGATAATTGATCAATGCGCGGCGTTTGGCCCAACTGGCCCACCACCGTCAGCGCCCCTACCGCGTTGCGCGCTTTGGACCATCCGACACCTGCAAGGTTCAGGCCCATACCGCGCAGATCAGACGTCAGACGAAATCCAGCCGCCGCAGGATCACCCAGATCAATCGCAAGCTGCGCCCCAGCCTCACCTGACACCATGCCGTTAGGGAGATTGATGTTGAACGCATTCAAAAATGCAGGCCCGATCGTGACATCCGCATCGACGCGCGCCGTGCCCTCAGATCCCGCACCAAGGCCGCGTGCAAACGTGATGCGCGCGCCGACATCACCCAATCGCACAGGGCCCTGCACAACCAGACTGTCAGGATCTGCGCGCAATTGCAGGGCCGATGCGGTCAAAGTTTGATTTGGCACCAGCGCTTCGGATCTCAGATTGCGCAGGTCCGCTTGCGCGCTCCAAACCCTTTGATCCGGCGTCACACCGCGCCCCAACGGGGTTTCAACCCGTGCCGTAATCCGCGCCTGACCTTGGGCGAACGACACGGGCAAATCAGAGTTTTGCAAGACATTGAATGGCGCAAGGTTCAGCAAGGACACCGCCGCTGTGACGCTTCCTTGCAGGTCCAGGTCAATCTCTGCGGGCGCATTCGGAATGCCTGTGACGGGTATCACAAATGTGCTTCCTGCAAGATCAATCCGCCCCCCTTGCGGGGCCGTCACATGGCCCGCATCAATCGACACCGCGACCCGCCGATCCACCATCGACACTGTTCCGCGCCCGTTTTCCACGACAGGCAGCGTCGGCATAAACCGCACGCGCGCGCCAGAAAATTCCATCGTCGTTGCAAAGGTCGGCTTGGCATCGGGGCGCGTGCGAAACGCGATGCGGGCGTTGCGCAACACGCCAGTGGCCACGTTTTGATCCAGCCAGTCGCGGGTCAGCGGGGCGGCGGCGGCGGGCCACC
>JABBAI010000118.1:3042-14730 GCA_018608045.1 Octadecabacter sp.
CCCACGAGGAGAAGTGGGGCGAAGGCAGCGATCGTCGTGAGGACTGCGGCGGCGACGGGCCACAGCGCCACGACGCGGTCTGCCTCAATTTCGTCGGCGCGCCCGTCCAGCGCCATCGACCAACCTTGCGTGCCAGCGCGCACTTGCCCCGATAATTGCACAGGCGTCCCGTCGCTTACAACGGCGGCCTGCCCGATGTCCAAAGTGAAGGGATCAAGGCGCAAGCGAAATTCAATGCTGCCATCCGATAGCGTCACAGGTTCGGGATAGACCCCCTCCGGCGCGACTGTCAGATTTGAAAACTGCACTTGCCCCAAAAGGGCGGCAGGCCAACCATTGGTATATTCGCGCAGATACGTCTGTGCCGTTCCCGTAATCTGGCCCCAATCGCTATCAATCTCAAGCAGGTCAAACGCCAACTTTTCGAGCAATGGATCATAGGTCAAATATGTGCGCGCGGATCGAAACGGGATCGGACGTGTCGCAGCCGTCGGGCGCAATTCCCCTGCCCCGACTTGCAAGGTTGCGGAAGCTGACGCCAGACGGCCCGTATCATCCATCACACCGCGCACAGCCCCCGAAATCGGGGCATCCAACACGCCCAACCACGACAACAAAGGCGACTGGCTGGCGATGTCAGCGGCGGCGGCATCGGTGATGTTGATCCCGATTTCGGCCTCGCGGGTGCCGCGTGGGCTACGGTACGTCATCTCGGCGGTGGTGACGAACGCGCGGCCCGATAACAGCGCGACATCGGCCCGTAATTCCAGCGCTCCGTCGCGCAGATCAAGGGCGATTCGCCCATCATCCACAACCCAAGACCGCCCCGCACGCGCATCCACGTAATTGACGATCAATCCCTCAGCGCGGACCTGTTCAAGTGCTTCAAGCACGCCTTCCTCAAACACCGTATCGATCTGATCCAGCAGTTCCAAAAACCCGTCTGCGGCCCCGACCGCAGCAGCACCTTGATCAAACGCGAGCGCCACCGTGCCGTCACGCCCACGCCGCAAAGACAATTGCGCGCCTCGCAGCCGAATTTCTTGCGCCAAAACACGGCCCTGCAACACGCCGCGTGGTGAAATCAGACCCTCAATGCGCGGCACACGCGCCAAAACGCCACCCTCCGCATCCCGCAAAACCGCATTTTGAATAACCAACCTCGGGTGGAGGTCTTGCCCGATCGTCACTTTCATTGCGCCAAAGCCCAATTCGCCCCCCGCAAGAACCTCAGCGGCGCGGGCTTCGACATCGCGCACAATCCAAGTTGGCGCGCTGATTTCACGTTCAATCATCAGCACAGCAGCGATCACCGCAAACAAAACTGGCGTGCCGACAATCAACACCACCGCACGGAACCACCACCACGCTTTCACGTGTTTGGGCACGCGGGGACGCTTGCCGTTATCGCGCGGCGCGTCGGGTATTTCAGTTTTGATGTCGCTGCTCTCGCTCATTTGGGGTTTATAATCGCCTCTCGCGCCCTAGAACGCAAAGGGAATGCAAACAAAAGGACACTAATATGACTGATCTGACAATTGGCACCGCCGCACCCGACGTCACATTGCCCCGTGACGGTGGCGACATGATCACGCTGGCGGACATTCAAGGCCCCGTCGTGCTATATTTCTACCCCAAGGATGACACGCCAGGGTGCACCAAAGAAGCCATCGGATTCACCGAACACCTAGAAGGTTTCGCAGCCTCAGGGGCGACAATTTTGGGTATTTCTAAAGACACGGTGGCCAAACACGAAAAATTCATCGCCAAGCATGACCTTAAAATCGCGCTGCTGTCGGACGCGGATGGCGATGTGTGTGAACGCTTTGGCGTCTGGGTCGAAAAGAACATGTATGGCAAACAATACATGGGGATAGAACGCGCGACGTTCCTGATTTCAGGCGGCAAAATTACGCGTATCTGGCGCAAGGTCAAAGTGCCCGGCCACGTGGATGAAGTCCTAGACGCCGTTCGCGCGCTCTAGATCACACCGCAATCGCGCTATGTCATAATTCCAGGCAATGAAACAGGAGACCTCCCATGCAAACTCGTCGATCTTTCCTTGCACGTCTGGCGCCACCGTCACGTTGATGCCGTTCACCTTTGGTGCGGCCCGCGCTGGCGGCCATGTTCAGACAGATACATTTGGCGACGGCGCTGTGCGCATCACGCCAATTGATCACGCTTCATTCTTGTTGGACACGGGCGGCGTTCTGATCGCCGTGGACCCTGTCGGTGATGCGACGCGCTACAACGACGTCGACACTCCGGGCCGCATTTTGATCACCCACGAACACGGGGATCACTTTGACCTTGAAACGATCACAGCCCTTACGCAGAACCCCGACACCAAGCTGATCGTGAACCCCGCCGTGATGGCAAGGCTGCCCGAAGATCTGCAAGCCCGCGCCACCGCTTTGGCAAATGGCGACGACCTGTTTGATGCCGGCATCGAATTCACCGCGATCCCAGCCTACAACACCACCGAAGACCGTCTGAACTTTCACCCACAAGGTCGCGACAACGGCTATGTCCTCGATATCGATGGTTTCCGCGTCTGCATTTCCGCCGACACCGAAGATACGCCCGAAATGCGTGCCCTTCAAAACATCGATCTCGCGTTCGTGTGTATGAACCTGCCCTTTACAATGGACGCAGAAGCCGCCGCCTCAGCTGTGGCCGAATTTGCGCCAACATATGTCTATCCCTACCACTACCGTGGGCGCGACAATGGCACACAAGACCCGATGGAGTTTGCAAATATGCTCCCCGACGGGATCGAAGCAAAGATGGGCAATTGGTACGCGTAATCTAAACGCCTGCGGGAGGGCAATTGTTCACCCGCAGGTCTACGTTACGACGATGCACAAAACCCGCCACACACCGTTGCCCCTGCTGCAATGACATCGTAAAGTCCGCGCTATGAAACATGTACCCAAAGACACCACGGACGACGCTCTCATTCAGGAATACCTGAACAAGGGCGGTAAAGTCTCAAAAGGTAAAACCAAGCCGCTTAATCCCGCGCTGGGGCTCAGTAAGAATGTCTGGAACCAGACGCTGACCAAAGAAGAAAAAGCCGCGCGCGACGGGCCGAAAGATAAAAAGTAGCGCGCGACCATGGTGTTGGGGGCCTCGTCAGATCACCGACAATGTTGCGCATTTTGCCAAGTGATTGACCCGCAACGACGTGCTGCCCTGCACGATTGCGCCAAGCGCGCCTAACCCGCGGCGCCCCATTACTATCAGATCAGCCCCGCATTTGTCTGCGTAAGCGACCATGACATCACCGGGGTCGCCCTGCTTAAGATGGGTTTGCGCCAAGGTCACACCGCAGTCTTGCGAAATAGTGTGTGCCATACCGATCATTTTATCATTCGCCGCTTTGACGTCTTCGGGTGGCGGCATGGTGGTGACGGCAGCGTACCCCGCCATGGCGCCCATCGCAAAGGCAACCGTTTGGGGTTGGGGCGTGTGAACAAGGTGAGCTTCGGATTTGTATTTTTTGGAAATGTCACAGGCCAGCCGCAACGCTCGTTCCGCCGAATCTGATCCGTCAAAACCGACAACAATTTTCGTAAACATATTGTGCTCCTTTGATGTGGTTATGATGACAGCGTACCGCTTCCCCCGCCTGTCCATCTTGATGTACGTCAACGACTGGCCGTCCGCGGCGCGGTATCATAGAGCGCACGCCTTGCGACTTCCCCTAACGTCATCGGCGGTTTGACGCCAAAAAAGACCCATATCATGCTGAATCAACACAAAATTGGGCAAATACCTTGCCAGCGATTCCCGCACCCGTTAACGAGGTCTAGACGTTAATTGCTGGGGGGCTGGCGTCACGGAATTGGGATGGGATTAGGACTTACACGTGAAAGCTCGGCTGATACACAAATTGCACGTCGCCCTTGAAAAGCGCTTCCCGGAGAAGCGCTTATTCCTGCGCAGCGACACCGAGACGCGTTTCATCCGTCTCAAACCCGAAACGCAATTGATCGCATGGGCAGGCAGCGCCCTTATCGTGTCTTGGACAATCATTGCCACCGCCGTTTTGTTGATGGACAGCATCGGGGCGGGAAACTTCCGCGCGCAAGCACAACGCGATCAATCCACTTACGAAGACCGCCTCAATGCGCTGTCGATCGAACGCGACGTCCGTGCCAACGAAGCAGTTGCCGCGCAACAACGCTTTTCATCAGCACTTGAACAGATTTCACTGATGCAATCCGAATTGCTCCGCTCTGAGGATCGCCGACGCGAACTTGAAACAGGGCTCGAAGTTGTACAGGCCACCTTGCGCCGCACCATGGGCGAACGCCGCGATGCAGAAACGCAAGTGGCGGCCCTTGAATCCGCAATAAACGGCGACGGCGAAGTGCCTGCCGGATTTGCAGGTGGCAGCGATGCGTCTGGCACCGTTGATCTGCTGGCCACGGCCCTTGCCGACACCGCCGCCGAACGCGATCAAATCGCCAATGACGCAGAATTCGCCCTTAGCCACGCTGCTGACATGGAGTTGGAACTGCGCCTCTTGCAGGAACGCAACGACCAGATTTTCCGCCAGCTTGAAGAAGCCTTTACCGTGTCTGTCGCCCCTCTCGACAATATGTTCCGCGCCGCTGGCATGAACCCTGATGACGTCCTCGAACAGGTGCGCCGCGGCTATTCGGGCACCGGTGGTCCGCTGACACCTTTGCAGTTTTCGACCCGTGGTGGGTCTGAAGATCCGGACGCCGCACGCGCCAATGGAATCCTCGGATCGATGGACCGGTTGAACCTGTATCGCATCGCGGCGGAACGTATCCCGTTCGATATGCCAGTGCGTTCAGGCTTTCGTTTCACCTCCGGTTTCGGCATGCGTTGGGGCCGGATGCACAACGGCACTGACTTTGCCGCCGCAATTGGCACGCCAATCTACGCACCGGCGGACGGTGTGGTAACCTTTGCGGGTTGGTCCTCAGGATATGGACGTCTCGTCAAGATACAGCATGCCTTCGGCATTGAGACACGATATGCGCACCAAAACCGAATTCGTGTCGAAGTTGGACAAAGACTCTCGCGCGGAGACCGAATTGGTGATATTGGTAACTCCGGACGGTCGACCGGACCGCACCTTCACTACGAGATCCGTGTGGGCGCTCGCCCAGTAAACCCCATGATTTATATAAGAGCTGGACAAGATGTTTTCTAAAAGCAAAATCAATGAGCCTGGCACACCTGCCGCCCCATCCACAGCGGATACGGCTGCAAAGCCAGCCACGTCCCCTACCCCGTCTGAGAGCGATTTCAAATCCTCCGCGCCCAAGGCAAAACCGCCGGCGTCCCAGTTGTCTACGGACCTGCACATCACAGGCAACCTGAAGACATCCGGCGACATCCAGATTGAAGGCACCGTCGATGGCGACATCCGCGCGCACCTTTTGACGGTTGGCGAAGGCGCCACCGTAAACGGCGAATGCATGGCTGACGACGTTGTGGTCAATGGCCGCATCGTTGGCACAGTGCGCGGCCTGAAGGTCCGCCTGACGTCCACAGCCCGCGTTGAGGGCGACATCATCCACAATACAATCGCGATTGAATCCGGCGCGCATTTCGAAGGCTCCGTTCAGCGTCAGGATGACCCGCTGAATACAGGCACGCCCAAGGGTGCGCCCAAAGCAGCCGCCAAAGACTGATCCAACGGATTATGTGAGTTTTGAAGGGGCCGACGCATCACTGCGCGGCCCCTTTTTTTCGTGTGCCGCCTCAGTTTAGCTGGATGTGGATATGATCGTCATGGCGCGCAGCACGGCAGCCCTGAAACCGCACCTTGGGGTCATTCAAGCCAAGGGTCTGAGCAAGGTGCGGTTCAATAAATATCTTTCCGACACGTTGATCTGAAATGAAGCGATCCATCTGCGCTGCCGTTCGCAGTTCGTCCAAAGCATAGTCATGCCAACCCGCTTGCAGCCATGCCATATCCCATCTGAGCGTGGGCCAAGCTGGTGGACAGGTAGTGGGCCCGTCCTTAAATGCGAAATAGCCCAATGGCCCTCGCGCATCGCCGGGAACGTATTGCCCGTCATCGGTGTAATAAAATGCAAGGTCTGCCTTTTCGCCGTCATCATGGGACAGATGCGGCAGCAACGGAAAGCCATCAAAGAACGGAAAATTCGCATCGAGTAACATTGTCACCGTTCCGGGATAATCCCGCGCCATCGCGTCCGCAGCATCCTCGAGAACATCACGCATTTCGGGCGTTACATATGTCCTGTTCAGGCCGCAATAGACCTCAGACTGCACCTGCAACGGACCGCTTTGGAAACAACTGATCGCCACGCGCCCGAACGCAGGCGCGACCCACATCGCTGCGACTGCCAACACCAAATAGATCACAACGAACGCGAGGATGCGGTGGCGAAACATGCGCGACAGTAGCAATGCCACCCCACCTAACTGCGTGAGAACTGTAAGAATGATAAAGACCACAAAAGGCCCGACAGTCGCAGAGCCGCCATTTTATCAATCCTCGGCGTTGGCGTCCGCACGGCTTTTGCCGCTCACATCCATCGCCAACGTCGCGCCCATAAACGCATCAAGATCACCGTCCAGAACACCCTTGGTGTCGGACGTTTCATGTGCTGTGCGCAGGTCTTTGACCATCTGATAGGGTTGCAACACATAAGATCGGATCTGGTTGCCCCAACCCGCATCGCCCGCGTTTTCATGGACCTCGTTCACGAGGGCAGACCGCTTGTCCAATTCAATCTGATAAAGGCGGCTTTTCAGCGCCTTCATCGCGATGTCGCGGTTTTGGTGTTGGGATTTCTCGGATGATGTCACAACGATCCCTGTTGGCGCATGGGTGATACGCACGGCGGAATCTGTCGTGTTCACGTGCTGACCGCCCGCACCAGATGATCGATAGGTGTCGATGCGAATGTCGGACGGGTTCACTTCAATCTCGATGTTGTCGTCCACCACCGGATAGACCTTCACAGACGTAAACGACGTGTGCCGCTTAGCCGCGCTATCAAACGGTGAAATCCGCACAAGGCGATGAACACCGCTTTCAGACTTCAACCAGCCATACGCATTGTGGCCCGAAATCTTGTAGCTGGCCGACTTGATGCCAACCTCTTCGCCTGCACTCTCGGCCTGTAATTCAACCTTGTAGCCCTTGCGTTCGGCCCAGCGGATATACATCCGCGCCAGCATCTGCGCCCAATCACAAGCCTCCGTGCCGCCAGCGCCTGAATTGATTTCAAGGAAGGTATCGTTTGCGTCCGCCTCACCGTTCAGCAACGCCTCAAGCTCTTTGGCGGCCGCGCTGACCTTTAACGCCTTCAACGCATTTTCTGCCTCTGTGACGATCTCGTCGTCGTCTTCCATCTCCCCCATCTCGATCATCTCTTGTTGATCGGACAGGTCCTGCTTGATGGTGTCATAACTTGCCATGGCATCCACCAGCGCTTGGCGGTCTTTCATCAGCTTTTGCGCGGCGTCAGGATCATCCCACAGGTTCGGATCCTCAACACGGGCGTTAAATTCCTCAAGGCGATGGGCCGCCGTTTCACGGTCCATCCGTTGCGCCAGCAAGGTCAGGCTTTTTTCGATGTCGGCAACGATGGTTTGGATTTCTGCACGCATGTGTTCTGTCCGTATCAGGGGTTGGCTGTTGTCTAACCTATAGGTCGGTCAATACAAGCCACCCGACGACAGCGATCCGAAGGATGCGTTCGAATTGATTGTCGCCGTTTCACCTGAGGACGTCGTCACGCTGACGGCAGCGGCGGCGGCCACTTCGTCAAACAGCGGCAGATCGGCGGCCATCGCGAACCCACCGTCAAAGGTGATACCAAAGATCGGCTCTTCGCCCTGACGGAAACATTCACGCACTATGTTGTCGCCCGAGGCCCCATCTGGCAGGCGCGCACCCGTAAAGCGGTCGATGTTGATGAACATGCATCCCTCGGGTGCGCTGAATGACCCACCGCCGTATTTGTTGATCACGGTGCGCATAAAGCTGTTGAACACTGGCCCACACAGACCACCACCAGACGCACCACGCCCTAATGTGCGCGGTGTATCAAACCCGATGTAACACCCCGCCACGATGTTTGAACTAAAGCCAACAAACCACACATCTTTGGCATCGTTCGTCGTGCCTGTTTTACCTGCGATTGGCACAGGCAAATTGACCGTGCGGCGCGCCGTACCACGGGTCACAACGCCTTCCATCATGGATGTCAGCTGATAGGCGGTGACCGCGTTCATCACCCGTTCGCGGTCAGACGCAATCCTTGGCGCGCGGCCCTGTTCAAGATTGGCATCCTGACATTCCACGCACACCCGTTGGTCATGGCGATAGATGGTGTTGCCCATGCGGTCCTGCACACGGTCGACCAGTGTCGGTTCGACCCTCTCGCCGCCGTTGGCGAACATCGCATAGGCCGCGACCAGTTTATAAAGCGACGTTTCCTCGGACCCGAGGGAGGCGGACAAAAACGCATCCATGCGTTCATACACACCAAATCGTTCAGCATATTCCGCAATCGTGCGCATACCGACCTCTTGGGCCAGTCGCACTGTCATTACGTTGCGCGACTGTTCAATACCTGTGCGCAGCGGTGTGGGACCATAAAAGCGGTCGGATGCGTTTTGTGGCCGCCAGATTTCTCCACCCGCCACGACTTCAATCGGGGCATCAACGATGATGGTTGCGGGGGTATATCCAGAATCCAAAGCCGCTGCGAACACGAACGGTTTGAACGCCGATCCCGGCTGGCGTTCAGAAAACGCGCGGTTCAATTCGGAAATGCGGATTTCGTAGCCAAAGCCACCCTGCATCGCCAACACGCGGCCCGTGTTCACGTCCATGGCCATAAATGCGCCCTGCACTTCTGGCACTTGGCGCAGCGTCCAGTGGATGAAATCGCCCGCGCCATTGTCGCCTGTCGTCATGCGGCGCACGTGCACGATGTCACCGGCACTGAAATTATCGGCAAAGCCGCCGCGCATCCATTCAATATCGCGGCGTGGGATGATCGGGTCTTCGTCGCCCTGCTCCCAACCTTCAATGCCCATGCGCATCTGGTTTTCACCGACCTCAAGCACAACAGCAGGATACCACTCGCTTTCCAAAGTGATGGTGCGAATAACGGGTGCGATGCGAAGATTTGCGCGCCATGTGGGTTCATCCGCCAACATATCAGCAGGCAACGTCAGGCCCGTTCCCCGCCAGCGGCCAATACCGCGATCATAGTTTTCAAGCTGGCGCTGCAACGCATCACGCGCCGCCGCTTGTAATTCTTCATCCACAGTCGCGCGGATCGAAAGACCGGCAGAGTTCATTTCATAATCAGGAAACAGCCCTTCAACTTCGGACACGATGGCTGCGGTGAAATAATCACGGTCAGGGCGTTCGCTGCTGTAGCTTGGGAAGTCGCCATTCTGAACCGTGCGCAACGGGTCGGCCAAAGCGACAGCAAGTTCATCGGCGTTGATATACCCGTTCTCGAACATCTCTTCGAGAATGAAGTCACGGCGTTCAAGCGCCGCATCACGGTTGCGCACAGGGTTATAGCTGTAGGGCGCTTTCGGGTGCACCGCCAGGAATGCAGCCTCAGCGGGTGTTAGTTCCGTAAGGGGTTTGTTGAAATAGGACCGCGCCGCCGCCGTTACACCAAAAGATCGCACACCAAGGTCGATCTCGTTCAAATACAGCTCAAGAATGCCTTCTTTGCCCAACGTCGCTTCGATCCGCGGGGCGAGGATCAATTCCTGAATTTTACGCTCAAGACGCTGCGATCCGTCCAGCAAGAAGTTCTTGGCAACCTGCTGCGTGATCGTGGACGCGCCGCGCAAGGTTTCGCCGCGCGATGCCACCGCTTCGTACATAGCCGCACCAATACCGCGCAGGTCATACCCGTCGTGGGTGTAAAAATTCTTGTCCTCGGCGGAAATGAACGCCTGCTTGATAAGATCGGGGATTTCTTCGGCGGGTGTAAACAACCGGCGTTCTTCGGCGAATTCATCAATCACTTGACCTTCGCCGGAATACACACGGCTGATCGTCTTGGGCTGATAGTTTGCCAAGGTTTCATAGGTCGGCAGGTTTTTCCCATACATGTAGAAAATCGCGCCCAGCGTCAGGGCAGCCATGCCCGCACCGAGCGTAAGCATCGAAAATATACCCCCAAAAAACGACATGATGAAACGCAAAACCATTTGGCAATCAGCCCCCAATTCAAGTGCCCCGCTTATAGGGTGGTGGCGCGGCAACGTCAAAACAACTTGGACGTCTTTCGGCTAAGACTTGCCGGTGCGCAAATGCCCATGACAATCGTCCTTGCAGCGCGCCGCGCGAGGGGCCACATCAAGGGGATGACAATCCGCACAACACCCGACGACATCTTGCCTACCTACCAACGCGAAGCACTCGCGTTTCAGGCCACGCGCAACAAGTCTCTGTTTGAAAAATCGAGCCTCGACAGGATGTTAGGGATCGCGCCGCGCAACCAATCGCCGCGCCGCCTGCTGGATTTGGGCTGTGGTCCCGGTGCGCCAATCGCCACCTACCTGTCCGAGCGTGGGTTGGACATAACAGGTGTGGACGGGGCGCAATCGATGGTCGATCTGTTCGCTCGCACCCTGCCGAATGCCGAAGTCATTCACGCAAATATGAGAACCCTTGATCTGGGCCGCAATTTTGATGCCATCTTAGCGTGGAACAGCTTTTTCCATCTCAGCCAAGATGCCCAACGTGCCATGTTTCCCGTCTTCGCAGCCCACGCGGCCCCAAATGCCGCGCTGATGTTTACATCAGGCACATCGCAGGGCGAGGCATGGGGCCATGCCGTGACCGAAGAAGTCTACCACGCAAGCCTTGATCCAGAAGAATACCGCGCCCTTCTTGGCGCGAACGGGTTCAAAACCCTCAGCTTTTACCCCGACGATCCGACTTGCCAAGGCCATTCCGTTTGGCTGGCCCGTTTCACAGGCCGCCCGGTTACTGACGGATAAGCGGGGCCAATGCGGCTTCTTCGATCGCCCAGCGTCCAACGGCCAACGTGACAGCCGCCACAATCGGCGCGCGCCCTTGGGGTGTGGTCAACCGCGCGCGGTCTTCTTCATTTGATAAAAACCCAGCCTCCAGCAACACAGACGGAAAATCGGCGGCGTTCAAAACCGCCAGCGACGCCTCACGACGGGGACGGCTGTTCATCACCGCCCCAGTGTCGCGCAACGCTTGCACCAGATGATTGGCAAACCGATCCCCCGATGCCGCTGTTTCCACCAGCACGAGGTCTTGCAACACTGTCGATACTTCATCCCCCTGTCCCGACAGATCGACCCCCGCCAACACATCACCACTGTTGTGACGTTCCGCCATGCGCTGTGATGCTTCTTCCGTCGCCTTGTCAGTCAAAGTATATACCGACGCGCCCGTCGCTTGCTCCCCTTCCAGCGCATCGGCGTGCAAAGAAATAAACAAAGCAGCCCGCGCGCCACGGGCCAGTGTCAGACGTTCCTGAAGCGGGACAAACGTATCACCTGTGCGCGTCACGGCAGGCTGGACACCCTCGATTCGGCCCAAGGCCCCCGCCAACTCCAGCGCTAATGCCAACATTATGTCTGCCTCTAGCACTTCCTCATAGGTCGCACCGGGGTCAATGCCGCCGTGTCCTGGGTCGATGACGATCA
>JABBAI010000144.1:0-13119 GCA_018608045.1 Octadecabacter sp.
ACCGAAGCGCAGCGAACGGCAGAAATGAGCCCAATGTGACCGATGCTGCACGATGCGCCGATGACTGGAAACAACGTTTGGCAGACATTGCCCTCTGAAATTCAACTTCTTTCAGCTCTTGTTCTATTTAATATCACTTGGTCAAATCTCCGACGGTGCCTACAGTCGTTCAGGGCCGAAAAACGACTTTGATTTGCACTTCATCCGGCCCTTGGGTCCGTTTGAATGCCTCATGCACGTCATTGAGTTCGAATGTGTGCGTCACACAGGCATCACCATCAATCAGCCCGCGCTCTAGCAGATCCAGCGCAGTCGCATATGTGAACGGAGCTAAATGCCCACCCAAGATATCCAGTTCCTTAAACTCACCAAACACATTTAGATCAACTAGGACCGGGTCTTTGTAGACACCGAATACAACGACTTTGCCTGCCTTACGTACAAGGTCGAGGCCCATGGTGAATGATGATGTTTGCCCCGAAGCCTCAAGGTACACATCACAACCGCGTCCGTTCGTTAGGGCGTTCAGTGTTGCTTTCAGTTCGGGATCATCGGGTGCAAACGCCAGATCAGCCCCAAGTTTCAGCGCCAGATCACGCTTGGCTTGACCCGGATTGATCAAGATCAGCTTTCGCGGCGTTTTGAGGGCAGCGGCTTGCACCATGCCCATCCCAATTGGACCTGCACCGGCAACCACAACCACATCATCAAATTGAATGCTCGCGCGCTGCACCCCGTGTATGGCATTCGCCAAAGGCTCAACATAACAAGCCGCATTATCAGACACATTATCAGGGACTTTGTGAACCACTGCGTTTGCTGGATAGATCATGAACTCTGCCCAGCCGCCATCAAGCGTGGCGCCAAGAACATCCATAGTATCGGTGAGATGGTAGAGGCCGCGTTGGCGGAAAAAATCGTTGCCGTACGTCACATTGAGTTCCGCCACGGTGCGATCGCCTATGGCGACGCCATGTCGTTCTGCGGCGCCCTCACCGAGTGCAACAACAGTACCCGTGAACTCATGGCCTGGTGTAAAGGGGAACGACAAATCCCAAGGAGCGGCACCGAAATACATCGCCCTGTCCGCCGCGCAGATGCCTGCGACATTAACGCGGACCATAACCTCATGCGGGCCAGCGGTGGGAATGGGGATGTCATCGTGAAATTGATGACGCCCGCCAAACCCGTGACACCGTATGGCCCGCATGGTTTTTGTCATTTAAAGCCCTTCAGCTTTGACCAAAGAGTGGACCGCTTCGACACGGGCCGCTGATAGGTCGTCTTCGGTGATGCCGAACTTTTGGCCCATCAAATCTTCGATCCCATGAACAAGCGCCAAAGCGTCAAGGCCATAGTAGCGCATCAGATAAGCACGGGAACCGCCGTGTGCATAGGTGTCTTTCAGGCCAAGACGCACCAGCCGTTTACCAACCCCGGCATCGGCCATGGTTTCCGCCATCAAGGACCCGATCCCACCGTCAACGACGTGGTTTTCAAGCGTAATGACGCCGCCCTTAACGGACGCGATGTGGTCAAGCATGGTTTTGTGATCGAACGGCTTGATCGTGTTCAGGTGCAAGTGACGCACAGACACGCCCGCTCCTTTTAGCGCGGCAGAAGCACGCATCGCTTCTTCTGTTGTGATGCCAGAGCTGACGATCAGGATGTCATTGCCTGTTTCCAGCTCGCGCATTTCGCCAACCTTGATCGGCGTATCAAACAGACGCGGCACAGACCCGCGCAATACGCGGCAATAAACCGGACCATCGATGCTATCTGCGGCTTCACAGATGCTTTCGACCTCTGTCGCATCCCCAGTCTCGAGGATGGTCATATTCGGGATCGAGCGCATCACGGAGACGTCTTCGATCGCCTGGTGTGTCATACCGCCGGGCGTTGTGATGCCAGGGAGGAAACCCATCAGCCGGACCTTGCGACGCGGATAAGCGATAGACGCCATCAACTGATCGTATGGACGACGGTAGAGGAACACACCGAAACTGTGCAGGAACGGGCGATAGCCAGCAAGGCCAAGGCCACCGGCAAAGCTCATCATGTTTTGTTCAGCCATACCCAAAGACAAGAACTTCTCGGGGTGGTTGTCGCGGAATTTGTCGATCTCGCAAGACGATGTGAGGTCCGCAGACAGGCACAGAACTTCGTCATGGGCCATCGCGTGCTTTTCAAATGCGGCCTCGTAGGGGCGGCTTACCATTTCTACCATGATCGGATCCTCAGTGCGCGTAATCGATGGGATCAATGCCCAAGGATTCCGCGATTTCAATGTTAAAGCGTGCGCGTTCGTCTTCGGATTTGAACCGGACGTAGTGGAGACGCGGGAAACGTTCTTCCAATGTTGGCATGCCTTCAAATGGGGATGAGTTCGCTAAAATGATCAATGGCTGACCCGGATGCGGTGTCTTCACCGCTTCGCGCATCTCGTCGATGCTATGGGCGTTGACCCAGACGACTTTTGCGCCGAATTCTTCCATTTTGCGGCCGATGTCGCCCACTTCCATGACTGAATCCATCGCGCCGTCACATTGCTGGCGGTTGACGTCCATGATCGCTTTGACGTTGTCGATTTTGTGGTGTGCGCAGGCGGCGATGGCTTCCCATGTCTGGCCTTCTTGCACTTCACCGTCCGACATATAGACCCAAACATTGCCCGTATCACCGCGCAGTTTGCGCCCGTAAGCAAGACCCGCCGCCGTTGACAGACCTATGCCCAAGGTGCCGTTGTGCACCTCCATGCCGGGGGAATGTTCCGCGCCGATCATCTCAACCGATGACCCGTCTTTGTTGAACATCTCAAGACCTTCAGGCGCCATGCGGCCCGTCTCAATCAATGTCGCATAGGCCACCAAGGCATAGTGTGCGGGCGCAATGAACAAGCGATCCAAGTCAGGCGCAACAGGACCGTTATAACCCGCACCAGTGTGGTAGTCAGGGTTGTCCTTATGGGGCACACCCTCGAACGGTTTCGGGATCATCGGTAGGGTTGGCGCGCCCAAATTCAGCTCTTCATTATAAAGCCACGCCAATTGCTCCGCTGCGGAACAAGCCTGTGACATATACCCGCCGTTATTGCGGATAGAGTGCTCGAACACACGACGACGAATGCCAAGCGCGACCTCCTCTGTCGTTTTTTCGTTCCGTAGCGTTTGTTCCATTGCATGATATCCTGAGTTGCGATCTTTGACATGACATATGTCAAAGTATATGTCTTTTGTAAAGATACTCTTTTGAAGGAATACGATCATGACCAACAAATATACCTCGTCGCATTGGGGCACGTTTCGGGTTGAAACGGTCAATGATCAGATTTCCCTGCATGGGTTGCCGCAAGACGATGAGCCCGCCCAAATTGCCAAGGGATGGGTGAGTGCTATGAAAAACCCCAACGCCCGCATTGCCCGTCCCGCGTTTCGCAAGGGTTGGCTGAATGGGCGCGATCATGATCGTTCGGGCGACGCGGTGTTTGTGCAACTGCCATGGGACGAGGCGTTGGATATCACCGCGCAAGAATTGAAACGCGTCATTGCGGAATATGGAAACAAGGCGCTGTTTGCCGGATCATATGGTTGGGCCAGCGCGGGTCGTTTCCACCATGCCCAATCCCAACTGCGCCGGTTCCTGAATACAATCGGCGGGGTTGTTGGCGCAAAAAACACCTATTCTCACGCCGCCGCCGAGGTCCTGCTGTCCTATGTCACCGGTCTGCCCCACCGCATGTTCCAAGACCAAATGACCAGCATGGATTTGATTGCAGAGCATTGTGAACTGCTTGTCTGTTTTGGCGGCATTTCCGCGCGTACGGCTCAGGTGTCATCGTCCGGCACGACACGGCACGAGGTCACACCATTCCTGAATAAAGCGGCAGCAAACGGCTGCAAGATCATCAATATCTCGCCGCGCGGCAGGGACATGAATGCCGAACTGAGCGCCGATTGGATCGCCCTGCGACCGGGCACTGACACGGCGTTCATTCTGGCGCTGGCTTATGAAGTGTTTCGGGCAGGCAGAGCGGACCGTGTGTTCCTCGACACTTATACGCAAGGGGCCGATGCGTTCGAGGCTTACGTGATGGGCGACCTAGACGAGCAACCAAAAACCGCCGATTGGGCCGCCGCGATTTGCGACATTCCTGCTGAACGTATCCGCAAACTTGCCACGCAAATGACGTCGTCGCGCACAATGATTTCGATGGCGTGGTCCCTGCAACGGGGCGATCACGGCGAACAGCCGATTTGGGCGGGCCTCGCGCTGGCGGCGATGTTGGGGCAGATTGGGCAGGCTGGCACGGGCTTTGGATTTGGCTATGGATCGACCACGCCTGTAGGGCGGTCGCGCAAGCTGATCAATTGGCCGTCGGTGCCGCAGGGGCGCAACCCGATTGCCGATTTCATCCCAGTGGCGCGGGTCACGGACATGCTGAACACTCCAAACGGCGCTTACAAATACGATGGCGAGGACCGCATTTACCCCGACGCCAAGCTGGTCTGGTGGTCAGGCGGCAACCCGTTCCACCACCACCAAGATTTGCTGAAACTCGACACCGCATGGCGCAAGCCCGAGACCGTGATCGTGATGGACCACAGCTGGACCGCGACCGCGCGTCGGGCCGATATCGTGCTGCCAACAACCGGCCCGCTGGAACGCGACGACATCATGATCAACCGCCGCGATGATGCGTTGGTTTACATGTCCGCCGTTCAAAAACCGTTTAAACAGGCGCGCGATGATTATGAAATCCTGTCAAACATTGCCGCGCGGATGGGAACATCAGACGCATTTACCGAAGGGCGAACGGCGGATGGCTGGCTGCGGCATCTTTGCGAAGGATGTGCCGCTGTTGGCAAGACCGAGGGCTTCGAACTCCCAGACTTTGAGACCTTCAAAGATCTTGGCATTGTTACAATTCCCAACGCCCATGAGACCCGTATTCTGATGGACCGTTTCATCGCTGATCCGGCGACTGACCCGCTGCAAACCCCATCGGGCAAAATCGAAATCGCATGTCAGGCCATCGCGGATCTGGCGCTGCATGACTGCCACGCTCATCCAATGTGGCATGAACCGGTTGAGCGCCTTGGCGCTTGTGATCCTGACCACCTTCATCTGATCTCCGGACAACCCGCGACCCGCTTACACGCCCAACTTGATATGGGAGCAGAGGCGCAGGCCAGCAAAGTACAGGGCCGCGAACCCTGTGCGCTGCATTCGAAAACTGCCAAACGGTTCGGGCTTACGGCGGGCGATATCGTCTTGCTTGAAAACGCGCGTGGTGCGTGTTTGGGCGGGCTAACGCTGGACGATACCCTACGAGAGGACTGCATCTTTATGGCGACCGGCGCGTGGCTTGATCTGCAAGACATCAACGGGCGGACGATCTGCGTGCATGGCAACGTCAATGTTTTGACCATCGACAAAGGCGCGTCCGACCTATCGCAAGGCAATATTGCCCACACGACCTTGGTGAAGATCCGCAAATGGACAGGCCCGCTGCCCGCGTTGAGGGTGACGGGCCTGCCAGTTTTGGATTAACGCAACCGCTGTTGCGCCACGGCCAATGCCAGCGCGCCCACAAGGATCAACCCTGACAGCGCTGCTTTGAGATTAAAGTCGAGCCCCATCAGGTTCAAACCATTGCCGATCATCCCAAGGAACAGGACGCCAACCATGGTGCCGATCACATTCGGGCGGCCCTTGGGGTGGATCGCGGCACCGATGAACACGGCAGCAATGGCATCAAGCAGATAGGAAAACCCAGCCAGAGGCGTGAACATGCGGATGTTCGCAGAACCGATCAGCCCGCCAATGGCACAGGTCGCTGACGCCAGAATAAACGCGATGAACATGTAGCGGCGCACAGGAATGCCCGCCACATTGGCCGCGTCCTTTTGCAGGCCAATCGCGTGGATACGCTTGCCGAAAATCGACCGTTCAAGTGCTATGAAATACACAAGGCAGACCACGGCGGCGATCACGACCTCGGTCGGAATGCCGAACACATCGCCCACGGCAAGGTCGCGATATTCTTGCGGCATCCGGCGGTATGAAATCGGGCCACCGCCGTTGGTAAACACACGTTCCACCGATGATCCGACAAAGAATGTGCCAAGCGTCGCCATGAAGGGGCTGATCTTGAGGATCACGATCAGGAAGGCATTGAGCAAGCCAACCAAGGCCCCGCCCATCACGCCGACCAGGCAGGCAATATACCACGCGGCCCCGAAATCCTTCAGCGCGACAACCGCAAAGGCCGCCCCGAAATCAAAGGCAATCCCGATGGACAGATCGATCCCGCCCATCGCCACAACAAGCGTCATGCCAAGCGCAAGGATCAGCACGATGGCCGAGGCCTCGACGATGTTCACTTGGTTATCGAAGGTCAGAAACACAGGAGAGATGTAGCTGAAGAAGCTAAAGAACATCACGATGATGATAACCAGGCCAAAGCGGGCAAAGATGGATTGCAGGGTCATGACCGGCCTTTCGTAGCAACCGCCGCGGATGCGACGACCAAGAGGATGAGCGCACCTTTGATGCAGCCCGTCCAGAACACATTTACGCCGATAGAAATGAACCCGACCGACAGCGCCGATACCACGACAGCGCCCAGTACAGCCCCCCAAAGCGTGACCACACGGCGCGGTGAAAACGCCGCGCCAAGGAATGTCGCAAGCACCATTTCAAGTAGCATGTTTTCTTCTGTGCCAGGCGATGAGCCCGACCCGCGCGCGAGCACAAAGACCGACGCGATCCAGCCCGCGAAGGCTGCGATCAGGAACGACTGCACCACGAAACGCCGCGTCAAAATGCCAGAGATTTCAGCAGCATCGCGGCTGCCCCCGGTGGCCTGCATATTCATACCCCAACGGGTGCGGTGCAGCGCGTGGTAAAAGATCACGACCAAAACAGCCGTGAGGATGACACTCGCCGCGACGCCCATGATTTTGCCGTCGCGGATAAAGACGATCGATTCATCCGTCACGCCAATGCGCCGGCTTGAGGTGATGACTTTCGTGAGGCCGACCACCGCGACAGACATCGACAGCGTCGCCAAAAGCGGGGTCATGCGCAACCCCACAACGAGGAATGCATTAATCGCGCCAATGATCGCCGCCGCCCCAAAGGCGAGCGTCATGGCGAAGACCAATGTGTTGCCCTGATTGGTCAATTGATCCGCGATGATAGCCGCACAAATAATAGCCGTCGCGGGAATGGACAGGTCGATCCCGCCCGCGACCACATCATCGCCCCCCGCAATCACAACCGCCGCAAGGCCAAGCGACACGATGACCGTTGGCACAGCCTGTTTTAGGATCAGCTCGAACGTGCCAAGCGACAGGAAGGTCGAGGATTCAATGCTGAGATAGGCGAACAAACAGGCGAAAACCGCAATCGGGAAAACAGCGAGGAGCTTGGTGGATAAGGTCTGGTTCATGATACGGCCTCCTGCGTCGCGCCGCCTGTGGTGAGGGCGACCAATTCATCGACGCCCAGATCTGTCGTGCTGACCTCGGCGACGATTTTACCGCGCAGCATGACCAAGATGCGGTCGCAAAGTCCGATCAGCTCGCCCGGGTCGGACGAGGACACCAGCACCGAAACGCCATCCTGAGCGAGGTTTTCGATATGCTGGTAGATTTCAACCTTCGCGCCGACATCGACGCCGACGGTTGGCTCATCCAAAATAAAGATGTCAGCGCCCTTGTTCAGCCAACGCCCCAGCACGACCTTTTGTTGGTTGCCACCAGACAACAGCCGCAACGTGGCGGCGATGTTGCGCGGGCGAATATCGAGGGTTTCGGACATGTCGGTCGCCACGGCGTTGGCCGCACGGCGGTTTTCCAGCGTTCCGCGGGAGACGGTATCAAGAGCGGCAAGGTTGATATTGTCGCTGACCGACATATCTAGCACCAAACCGTCATGGCGGCGATCACGCGGCACCAACGCAATGCCCGCACCAACAGCGTCCGCAGGGGCGCGGAATTTCTGCGCGACACCGTCAATTTTCATCGTGCCACTGCGCGGTTTCGCTAGCCCGTAAATGGTATCAATCAGGTCTTCACGACCAGACCCAACCAGCCCTGCGACACCGACAATTTCATTGCGGTGGATGGTGAAGGACACGTCCTCGAATTTCTCGGCCGACAGGTCCGTGACCTCAAATCGCGGCGCGGCGGGGGTGTGTTCGGTCTTCGGGAACAGCTCGTCGATTTCTCGGCCGACCATGGCGCTGATCATTGCCGGCGCGCTGTCGTCAAATACCTCATCGAAACGACCCGCGTTTTGACCGTTGCGCAGAACTGTCACGCGGTCGCAAATGCCGGTGATTTCAGCAAGGTAGTGCGAGACATAGATCATCGCGATTCCTTGCTCTTTCAGCTTTCGGATCGCGGTAAACAGCTTGTCCGTTTCGCCGCTGGTCAGGGGTGCTGTCGGTTCATCAAACACCACCAGTTTGGCTTGATTGTCGATCAACGCACGGGCGATTTGCACCAGCTTGCGTTCCGCAATCCCAAGGTCGCGGATCAGGGTGTTGCCCGACATTTCCGTGCCGAGCGCGGTTTCAAAAAAGGCTTCTGCCTTTTGACGCATCGCGCGTGTACTCAGCCCCAAAAGGGTCTGTTCTTCTTGTCCCATAAACACGGATTCTGTGACCGTGAAATGCTGAACAAGGTGTAATTCTTGATGGATAAACCGCACGCCTGCGTCGTGAACACTGCGTGGAGTGACGTCTGGCAGGACGTGCCCGTCAATCTCAACCGTGCCTGCGTCGGCCTTATAGACGCCTGCAAGAACCTTAATGATCGTTGATTTGCCGGCACCGTTTTCGCCAACAAGCCCGTGGATTTCGCCGCTGGCAACCTCAAGGGCCACGTTATCAAGCGCCAAGACACCGGGGAACGACTTGGTGATGTCACACATCTTTAGGAGCGCGTCAGTCATGCACATGTCCCGATCTAAATTTTTGTGAATCTTAGCACGAGGACGGCCCGCACCGAAATGCGGGCCTCCTGTTATTTGCGCTTAGTCGAGCGTGCCGTAGCCCAGCTCTTCGTAGGCGGCTTTCGCGCCCTCTTGGCCAAGCACGGGCAGAACCTCAACGAAGGTCTGTGGCAACAGCGTTTCGCCCGCAAAGTGACGTGCCACGTTCATAGCCGCAGTGGACCCGATCAAGTTCGGCTGCTGGGCCACGTTAGCCACAAAAGGAGAGCCTTCTTCGGCCATGATTTCCAGCGTATCTGGACCACCATCAAGCGCCGTCACAAGCACGTCTGTACGACCTGCTTCTTCCAAGGCTTGAACGATACCGATGGCTGGCTGGTCCCAGCAACCCACGTGGATCGCGTCAAGCGTACCTTCAGGGTACTGGCTCAGAAGATCGAGTGTTTTGATGCGTGCATCTTCTGGCGCGTTTGCGAATTCTTCGGCCAATTCAGGCTGAATGATTTCGATGCCAGGGTAATCCTGCAGAACGTATTTCCACAGACCAGCACGGATGCCACAGATGCGCAGCGCGCCCTCAAACGCGTTGAACACGGCAACCTTGCCTTCGCCGCCAATAGCGTCAGCCATGTAACGCCCAATGGTTGTACCCATGTAGTAGTTGTCGGATGTCGTGTTGTTGGTGCCGAATGGGGACTGGTGGTCGACTGTGAATACAGGGATGCCAGCGCCGCTAAGTGCTTCGAACTTTGGCTCAACTGCGCCATCGCCCAGAATGGAAATAACCGCGTCTACACCCTGTGCGAGCAGAATGTCGTGGTTGTCCGCGTGAACCTGATTGTCACGGCCGCCGTCAACAGGAACGACTGTGCCGCCAAGGCTTTCTACTGTGGAAACAGCGCCGTTGAACGCTTCGCGATCCCAAAAGTGCTGTGTGCCAACAACGGCAACACCAACTTTTTTCCCATCAAGGGACAGGTGACCATCCGCAAAAGAAGCAGTCGCAAAGCAGACGGAGCCTGCAAGTGCTGCCACCAGTTTCATCTTCAATTTCATGTTTTCTTCCTCCCAAAAGTCTTAGCACAATCGCTAAGGTATCTAAGTGAACAGCCAAGAAAATCTCCTCACTTGGCATCTTATGGGTTAACATATGACAATCATTGTGTCATATGTCAAAGACAATTTTCGGGAGGGAAAATGGGAAACTCGCTATTTATAGGCGTGGATGTCGGGACCACGGCCATTAAGGCTGGTGTCTATGACGCGCAGGGCAAATTGCGCGCATCCGACCGCAAGCCAATGAAAGTTCTGCGCCCCGTAGAAGGATGGTCAGAACAGGACATGACAGTCTTGTGGGAGACCACATTATCATGTCTGTCCGCTGCGATTTCTCAAGTCGACGTTGCAGACGTACGCACGATTGGGGTTTGCGGCCAGGGCGACGGGCTGTGGTTGCTGGATGCGGATAAGAAACCTCTGCGCAATGCGATTCTGTGGAATGATCAGCGGGCCACGGCGCAGATCGCCAATTGGATTGATGATGGCACTTCCGACAAGCTTGCGCAGTTCTGCCAGACGGCCAATTGGCCGGGTACAGCGGGCGCGTGCTTGCGTTGGTTGGCAGATGAAGAGCCCGCCACTTTGGGCGCCGCCGCCCATATCCTGTTTTGCAAAGATTGGATCACCTATTGCCTGACCGGCGAGATTTCGACCGATTTCAGCGATGCAACAATCCCCTTCTATGATCTGGAAAACCAGCGATATGCACCCGAGGCATTTGCGCTGCTTGGCCTGCCTGATCTTTCCGAGAAACTTGCCACCCCGCGACGGGCGACCGAAGCCGCAGGCGCTTTGCGCCCCGCGTTGGCCCAACAGCTTGGCCTATCTGATGATGTAAGCATCGCCGTAGGAGCGCTTGATCTTGCGGGGATGATGACCGGTCTCGGACTGAACACGCCTGGTGACATGTGCTTCATCCTTGGGACCACGGCCGTGTTTAGCTACATCGCGCCACCTGCCGCTGCTGCCGATACTATCGATGGGGCGACCGTCCACCACCCGTTCACCGATGACTGGATTCGCGTTCTGGCCCCGCAATCAGGCGCGTCAGCCTTTGATTGGTTTGCGGGCCTGCACCCTTCGGCCTTTGGCGGGCTTAGCGCGGGCGAGATTGCTGAACAGATTAACGAGATGGCCGCCGATCTTGCACCGGGATCAAATGGCGTCACCTTCTTGCCGTTCCTGACCGGCGAGCGAGCGCCCTTTGTGGCCCCCCACGCGACGGCATCATTCCTTGGCATGACCTCAAAAACCAGCAAGGCCGACATGGCCCGCGCCGTCATGGAAGGCGCGTCATTCTCACTGCGCCACTGTATGCAAAGCGCGGCCGTCGACCCATCCGACACCATCACCCTGACGGGTGGTGGGGCGCGCAACAAATTCTGGTGCCAGATCATGGCCGACGTGCTTGGTGTGACCATCGTGGCCAACGCGGCAGAAGATCACGGGTTATGGGGGGCGGCATTGATCGGGGCAGCATCCGCCGGTCTGGCCGACCCTATCCGCCCTGCCCGTGTCGAGGACAACCTGCATTACACACCCGACCCAACAGCCCATGCGACCTATAATCGCTTGTTTGAAAACTACCTCCAGATGATCGCGCTTTCACGCGGCATCTGGGACATCCAAAGGAAAGCAACATGAGCAACATGATGAAAGCGGCCGTCTACCACGCCCTTGATGATATCCGTCTCGAAGAGCGGCCCGTGCCCGAAGTTGGCCCCGATGACATCCTGCTCAAGACATTGGCCAGCGGGTTGTGCGGTGGTGAAACCATGGCGTGGTATAAGAAAGCAGAGCCAAAGGTGCTGGGCCATGAACCCATCGGCGAGGTTGTCGAAGTGGGCAAAAACGTCACCGACTATAAGATCGGCGAACGCTTGTTCGTGAACCACCACGTGGGGCGCAACAACTCGCATCTTGCCCTGCGCGGCCGCTATACCCGTGATCCATTTTACAGCCAGATGAAGCTCGATCCCGGTGGGATCTGCGAATACTACCGCGTGACGGGTCAGCATTTGCGCATGGACGCGCACCGCATCCCCGATCACATGACAAACGAAGAGGCCGTGACAATTGAACCGTGGTCCTGCGTGATGGGCGGGCTGAAACATTGCAACATCCAACCAGGTGATACGGTTGCCGTGGTCGGTGCCGGCTTCATGGGGCAAGGGTTCGTGCATATGGCACCGCTGTTTGGCGCGGGCAAAGTCATTGCGCTCGATTTTTCCGATTGGCGTCTGGAACGGGCCAAGGAATTTGGTGCAACCCACACGATCAACCCGAAATCCGAAGATGCGGTTGACGCATTGCGCGCGGCCAACAATGGACGGCTTGCCGACACTGTGATCGTCATCGCGCCATTCGCGTCCGCATGGGCGCAGGCGGAACAACTGGTCGAGGTCGGCGGCACCATGCACCTTGGCGCACCATTGGCACCGGGCGAGGATTGGGTCCGCGACGGCAACAAGGCCTATTTCGACGAGATCACAATCACCTCGAAATATTCGTCCGATCACCACGACAGCTACAGCTATTTCCGCCTGCTGGAATCGGGCCGCATTGATGCCGCCCGCGCGATCACAAACCGTTTTGACATCGCCGACAGCGCGCAGGCCTTTGAAATGCTGCGCAACGCGGAAAAATCCCTGAAAATCGTCGTCTACCCCCACGGCAAACCGGAAGGTGTTTAAATGCTAGAAGCCCTCAAAGAAGAAGTCTGCGCCCAAAACCATGAATTGCCCGCCAATGGGCTGGTCGTCGGATCGGGTGGCAATGTGTCGGGACGCGATCCTGAAACGGGGTTGATCGTGATCAAACCCTCGGGCGTGAAGTTCGCGAAACTGACCCCTGACACGATGGTTGTCGTCGATATTGATGGCAACGTGATCGAGGGCGCGACCAAGCCTTCGGTCGATACAGGCGTGCACCTTTATATCTACAAACACCGCGATGACGTGCGCGGTGTCGCCCACACCCATTCGCCCTATGCCAGCAGCTTTGCCGCGCGTGGCGAACGCATTCCCGCAGTCCTGACGCCGATCACCCACATGCTGGGTCGCGACGTGCCCTGTTCGCGCTACGCCACACACGGTGAGG
>JABBAI010000144.1:13137-14655 GCA_018608045.1 Octadecabacter sp.
CTGGATTGTCAGGGTGCTTTCACCGATCATCAGCACGGCGTTTTCACAATGGGCAAATCCGCGACCGAGGCCACCAGCATCGCGATGTACCTTGAAGAGGCCGCGATGACGACGCATCTGGCCATGCTGCGCGGCCCTGTCGAAGAACTGCCCCAAGAAGAAATTGACCGCTGTTTCGCGTGGTTCCTCAAGAACTACGGCCAGGACGGACAAAAAAAGGTAGCGGAATAGGTGAATACCCAATAGTTAAAAACGCGACCAGAAGGGGCGGACATGACAACAATTGAAGCACAGGCAGAGGATCTTTCCCACGCGGCACTGCTTTCCAACGTCGCCGTGCTTTACTACAAAGAAGGTCTGACCCAATCCGAGATTTCCAAACGCATCGGCGTTTCGCGGGCGTCCGTCGTGAACTATTTGCGCCAAGCGCGCGACACAGGCATTGTGGATATTCGCATCGAAGGATCGGCGTTTGCCTCTACGGGTCTGTCGCGCAAATTGTGCCAGAAATTCGGACTGCAAGACGCCTATATTGCCCCGTCCAATTGCGAAACAGTCGCAGATCAAACGCGGCTGGTTGCACAGGTGTCGGGCATGGCGATGTTTGACTTGCTGCAACCCCACGACTGGCTTGGCGTGTCTTGGGGCGGCACGGTGCAGTTGACTGCCAATTCGTTCCCCAACCGTCCTGTGGCCGATCTGTCCGTGTGTCAAATCCTCGGATCGATGTCGTCGCCTGACCTTGCATCCGCTGAAGACTGCACCATCCAAATCGCCCGCAAAACCGGCGCGCGCTGCTATACATTGCACGCTCCCGCACTTCTGTCAGACGAAGCCCTTGCAGAAAAATTGCGCCAAGAACCCGTTATTGCGCAACAATTGGACCGATTTAAGAACCTGACAAAGGTGTTGTTTTCTATCGGTAGCATTGATGATGACACGTTGATGGTAACGTCTGAAATGGCAACAAAATCTGAACTCACGCAATTTAGGCAGCGCGGCGCTGTCGGCATTTTGTGCGGGCGCTATATTTCGGCCGATGGTCAGCAAGTAGACCACGATCTCAACAAGCGCTTGATCGGGATTGAACTGGATGAACTACGCAAAGTAGAAACGCGTATGTTTGTCGCAAACGGGGACCGCAAACTTGATGCCGTATTGGCAGTTTTGCACGGCGGATACGCAACCCATCTCGTCATCGATGAAGCGAGCGGCAAAGAGCTCCTTTCTTAATCGAGTCTCAAAGAGGCAAATCGCGACTGGCCGTTGCCCCATCCTTCGAAAAACCCGCTTTTTCTTGAGTGCTCTACGTTCGGTTTCAACCGGCGTGTTTCGGATCAACAGATTGAAAGCGTCACACCGGCGCCGCACTATAATGCATGCACAAAGCGCTGATACCGGTCGTTCATCTGCAAAGTGCGAATGGCGGGTTTGTCCGCAAAGCAGACATCTCGGCAGAATGTGGCAAAGGGCTGCTTCCCGCCATTTCCACCTCGGGCGGAGTGGCAGCTAGCTACG
>JABBAI010000111.1 GCA_018608045.1 Octadecabacter sp.
ATTTTCTATCTCAAAGACCTCGCCGAGGATTGCGATGATGACGGTGTTTATGAATTCTTCTTCACCGCACCACCGTTGCATATTCCAGGTGCTGCGGGCTCTCCGATCAATCCTCAAGCGATCAAATGATCCTTTGGGGTAGGGCGTCATCGGTAAATGTTCAGAAAGTGCTTTGGGCCTTGGACGAGGTTGAACAGTCTTACGTACATAAGATCGTTGGCGGCAAATTCGGCGGGCTTGATGATCCTGCATTTGCCGCAATTGCCCCCCTGCGCCGTGTGCCTGTCTTACAAGACGGCGACGTCACGCTTTGGGAGAGCCACGCAATCCTGCGCTACCTTGGTCAAAACGGAATGACCCCCATGGCCGATACGTGGATGGAGTTCGGGTCAACCACGCTGCAACCCCCGTTCATCGGGCTGTTCTGGCAGCGAGTGCGGATAGCGCCGGCACAGCAGGACGCACAGGCTTTGGCGGGGCATTTAAATAGTTTGATGTCAGGTCTCACCGCACTCAATACTAGTTTGTCGGACGGGCGATCCTTTGTTGCGGGCAATAGTTTTTCCATGGCTGACATCGCCCTTGGCAGCCTGTTTCACCGTATCACCGATCTGTACCCCGATATCTTGCGCGATCATCCGCATGTGGCGAAATGGCACAAATCCATTGCAACGCGAGCAGGGTACCGGCAGTGGATTGAATCGTCTTATGACGAATTAAAGGTGACCTAATGATACCCGCCCGCTTTGCCCCGTTTGTGTTCGGGTTCTTTTTGTCGATGATCATGTCTACGATTATTTCAGGTGTTTCGACGATTTCAGCCGTCGGGCTGTCAGGTGATCTGCCCGCGACATGGTTCCGCGCGTGGTATTCGAGCTGGATCGTCGCATTTCCTGCTGTACTGATCGTTGCGCCGATTGCGCGGCGCATTGTCGGGCGGCTCGTGGCCAAACCGCCCGCCTGATTTTACATCCGCAACTGATAACTTGCTGGCGTCCAACGGTAACTCTCGCCGTGGCGTTCGACATAGCCAATGGACGGGAACGGCATGTGATGGCCGCTGACCAACAGTCGATCCGTCGCCACCATATCCAGAACCCGTTTGCGCGACGCGATGGCCATGTCTTTGTCGTCATCAAAACCAACCGTGCTCTCGGGGAATTGCAACGAGAACACATAGTGATTGGTGACGTCGCCCCAGACCAACAGCGATTTATCGTCGCTTTCCAACCGATACATCATATGGCCAAGCGAATGGCCGAACGCGGCCTCGGCCGTCAACCCTGGAACCACAGCATCACCATCTTCTAGAAACGTCATTTTTTGCGCGAGGGGCGGGATCAGCTTTAGGAACATATCGCGGTTTTGCTGGCGTTGTTCAGGGATTTCTGACCCGTCATTCCACGCATCATATTCACGCCGCCCAATAGCATAGCGCGCATTCGGGAACGTCGGCTTATCGCCCTCCATGACACCTGCGATGTGATCGGGGTGGCAATGGGTGAACGCCACGACATCGATGTCTTCGGGCGCATACCCCCCAAGGCCAAGTCGACGAACAAGATTACCCGCGCCGTTATCACGTCCCATCGCGCCGAACCCTGTATCAAACAGAACCGTCTGCCCCCCAACGGTGATGACCGTCGGGGTGTAGGTGTTTTCAAAGCCGTTTGCGGGTAGGTTGTTAGCCTGCGCGATCGTAGCGATTTCACTCTCGGATTTATCCATCGCGAAAGGCGGGTTGATCGGTTCGCGAATGTGCGCACCGTCAAGGATCGTCGTCACGTCCGCTTGTCCAAGAGTGAAGCGGTGCAGTGCGGGGCGATATGCGTCTGCGCCGCTCATGGCATTGGCACATCTGTTGTGAACTTCGGTACGGAATAGCCTTTTTGGACAGCTGGCCGTTCGGCAATGCGCACGTACCAATCGCGAACATTGGGAAATTCGTTCAGGTCAATTTCCTGCCACTCAAACCGCGACACCCAAGGCCAGCACGCCATGTCTGCGATGGTATACATGCCACGTCCGTCACCCGCGATATAATCGCGCCCCTCAAGACGTTCGTTCAAGACACGGTACAATCGCTTACCCTCGCCATAATAACGTTGTTCGCCGTATTCGGATTTGCCTTTGTTGTATTTGACGAAGTGGTGGACCTGTCCAAGCATCGGGCCAAGACCGCCCATTTGCCACATGAGCCATTCAACCATCTTCCAGTATTCATCACCCTCGCATTGGAATTTCTTATGCTTATCAGCAAGATACATCATGATCGCACCAGTTTCCATCATTTGGACGCCCGTTTCGTGATCGACAATCGCGGGGATGCGGTTGTTCGGCGCGATCTTCAGGAAATCGGGATCAAACTGTTCGTCTTTGGAAATGTCGACGCTGTGCACGGTGTAAGGGATGCCCAACTCTTCGAGCAGAATAGAAACCTTGCGGCCGTTCGGTGTGGTCCAAGAATAGAGGTCAATCATGGTTATTCCTTTTGTGTCAAACTTCAGCAGTCATTGCATTTAGCGTAGATTTCAGATGCGCGCGCATAGCCAATTTGGCCGCCGCGCAATCACGTTTGGCGATGGCGGTAACGATCGCGTCGTGTTCGTTAAATGAGTGGTAATCAGGGGGTGGCCCTTCGACACTTAGTAACAACTGCCGCCAGACAACGACTTGGCGCACAGCGTTCATTATTTTGTGCATTTCGTGCAGCAAAACATTGCCAGAGCTTTGTGCGATCAAATCATGTAGCGCGGAATCAAGGCGTTCATATTCTTCCCACGTCGGTGCTGCGCGGATATCTGCACAAAGCGTCAAGGCTCGGCTGATCTGCTGCGGCGTGGCGTGTAATGCGGCCAGTTGTGCTAGTTCCGGTTCAAGCGTTATGCGCGCGGTCATCGCATCATACGGGCTGACGCGGTCGGTCATGTCCGCCATCGATATCAACGGGGTGGGCGGGATGATCACAAAGGTACCGCGCCCGACATGGCGATTGATCCGGCCTTCATTTTCTAGAACCGCAAGAGCTTTGCGCAGCTCTGGCCTGCTTAGACTTAGTGTGCCTGCGAGGATGCGTTCAGGTGGCAGGCGGCTGCCGGTTTTCTGATTACTTTGGGTTAACCAGTGCCGAACAATTTCCAACGATGTAGATGACTTTGGTTGACCAATTTTTCCCATACCCCGCCTTGTCATCTGATTTTCAGATGTAGAGTATACAAAATTATCATGCAATCTATTTTGATTCATCGGTCATTCTGTTTTTAAGCGTTACGCTGGCAGTCCGCTGACACGATTCGCTAAATTGGTCAACCAATCTGGTCGCCAACATATAACCGCGGGGGGGATACATGGGCAACGGGCAAAACTGGGACGGTGTGACAACCGCTGATACCATGAAGCTTCCCACAACGATGCGGGCGTGGGTTCTTGGTGATCCTGACGAATTAACCTTGGTCGACAAACCACTGCCAGCCCCCGAACGCGCAGAAGCGCTTGTCCGGATTGACGCTGTGGCGATCTGCGCCACCGACCTCGAAGTGATTTCATACGGCACACCTGCCGTTGTTGAGGGTGGAAAGCCATTCAATAAAAACTGGACTCCCGGTCATGAATATATGGGAACAATAGCCGCCCTTGGGCCCGGCGTGGATGAGTTTGAGATCGGGGACCGCGTAACAGTCGAAATTCATGCGGGGTGCGGCCAGTGCAAACGCTGCCGCGCGGGCATGTATACGTCCTGTCACAATTATGGCTTGAACTACGGCGACAAAAACAAAGGCCACCGCGCCAACGGGTTCACGTCGCAAGGTGGCTTTGCCGAATATGCGATCAACAACATCAATACGATGATCAAAGTGCCCGATCATATGTCCGACGAAGAGGCGACATTGGTCGTCACGGCAGGAACATCGATGTATGGGATGACCGAACTCGGGGGGCTAATTTCTGGCGAAAGCATGGTCGTCATCGGACCGGGGCCCATCGGGCTTTTGGCGGTGGCAGTTGCCAAATCGCTGGGTGCTTCGCCAGTTATACTGGTTGGAACGCGGGAAAATCGGAATGAAATCGGACGCCAGCTCGGGGCAGATTATGTCATCGACGGGCGCAAAGAAGATGTTGTCGCGCGTGTCATGGAAATTACCGGTAAAGGCGCGGATTACGTTATGGATTGCGCGGGAAATGAAACGACTGTGAACGACGCCGTGCATATGACCAATCGGGGCGGCAAAGTCTGTCTGGCCGCTTTTCCGAAAAATCCGGTGAACTTCGATCTCGGCTATCTCGCCGTGAACAACATCTATCTTTACGGAACACGAGGCGAGGGCAAATCCGCAACCCACCGCGCGATGGCGTTTATGGCTGCGGGGCGTTTTGATGCGTCGGTTATTCACACGCACACTTTCCCTTTGGATTCATTGCCCGAGGCACTGCGTTATGCGCGCGAACGGGTCGATGATGCGATTAAAGTCGTCGTGTCGATGCGCGGTAAGGGCAATGCGACGGGAGACAAGTCGTGAAAGCGAGCTTGATGAAAGCACGGCGTGGCATATACGCGGCGGCGGTGTCCCCGTTCAAAGCAGACGGCTCATTGGATTTCGACAAATCGGTCGCCTATTCAAAGCACCTTTTATCCGATGGGGGCTGCGACGGCGTTGCCCCGACAGGCACCACGGGCGAGGGCACGTCCGTTGCCATGGTGGACCGTCTGGAATTGCCTGCGGCCTTTGCGAAGGCTGGCATTGAAACAGATCGCGTGATTTTTGGCACTGGGGCGCCGGCCTCTGGTGATTGTCTGGCGTTGACCAAGGCGGCGTGCGACGCGGGCTATACCAATGTGCTGGTCTTGCCGCCGTATTATTACAAGAACCCGTCTGATGATGGGCTTTATGCCTATTACGCCAATCTAATCAATGGCGTCGGGCGCGATGATCTGCGTGTGTACCTGTATCATTTCCCACAGATGTCGGCGGTTCCATTGTCCACCGATCTAGTACTGCGATTGAAGGCAGATTTTGGCGCGGTGATTGCTGGTTTGAAAGACAGCAGTGGGGATTTCAGCCAGTCGGCTGCATTTATGAAGGCGACTGGTGGTATTGGTTCGGACTTTGACGTTTTCCCATCGTCTGAAGCGATGCTTTGGGATGGTTTGGCCCTTGGTAGTGCGGGGATTATATCGGGGTCGACAAATGTGTTTGGTTCGCTGACGCAAGTCGCGTTGCAAGCCGCAGAAGGGCAGGCACGCGATACTGCGATGGAGGCTGTGCAAGCTGCCCGCGCGGCCGCATCGAAATATCCGCTAATGGCTGCGATAAAACAGGCCGAGGCATGGCGCACAGGTGATGATAGTTGGGCCCGTATGGCACCACCACTGGTGGAGTTGACGGACGCCCAGAAAACCAATTGGCGCGCTGATCTGATCGCCCATAAAGGAGGAATCGCATGAGCGAACATGGACCACATCACGTGGAAACCAATCCAGATTCTGCCGCCTTCGCCCATTGGCCGCAGGACGTTTATCAAGAAATGCTGCAAAGCCATGACAATGGATGTGTAGGGACAGTTCTCGTGTCCGAAACAGACCGCGTTCGCGTTTGGCACTTGCGCATACCTGTCGGAACCCGCTGCGGGTTTCACCGTCACGTTAATCCATATTTTTGGTCGGCGCTGAAACCTGGCATTGCGCGTGGATATTTCTCATCTGGCGAAATTCGCGACACCGAACACTACGTCGGTGAAACCAAACATTTTCACTATGGACCGGGGGATTACATGCTCCATTCGGTCGAAAACATCGGGGGTACCGACTTAGCATTTGCAACGGTCGAATTTCTTGATGGCACGAATCCACCGCTGGCGTTGCCGCCAGAGGTGAAACTGGTTGTGCCAAGCGCAACCTGAGCCTTTTGAAGCCGTTCGGGGTGAACGGCGGGAGGCGACAAAGGCTTTGAAATGGCCAAAAACTGGGAGGAAGACCAATGAAGAAGATTGCATATAGTCTAGCCGCCGCGACAAGTTTGATCGCTGGCACTGCACAGGCAGACGAGATCACACTACGGATAGGATCGGGCCACCCGCCCGGTGTTGTTTATGCCGGATTGATGATCGACTATTTCCAACCCGAACTTAAACGCCGCGTTGAGGCCGAGACTGAGCACACGATTAATTTCGTTGAGGGGTATTCCGGATCGATCGTAACGGTTAAGGAAGTCCTCGAAGGGGTGCAGGATGGCATCTTGGATATTGGCGGATTCTGCATGTGCTTTGAGCCATCAAACCTGCCATTGCATGCCTTTCAGGTGATGTTGCCTTTCGGCACCATGGACCCAGAGCAGAGCCTTGCCGTTGCGCAGGATATCTATGCTGAAGTTCCCTACATGACCGACGTGTTCCCAGACGAGTTTAATCAGGTTTTGATCGCACGGATTGCAGACGGCGGCTATAATATCGGGTCTGATTTCCCGTGGGAAACTCTGGAAGATCTGCAAGGCCACAAGATCGGTGGCGCGGGTCTTAACCTAAACTGGCTGGAGAATGCAGGTATCATCCCTGTGTCCTCATCGCTTGCAACGGCTTACACAGAGATGTCGACTGGCGTTTATGAAGGTTGGATTATGTTCCCCTCTGCGTGGGTCAATCTTAAACTTTATGAGCCGGGACCATACTACACGCTGATCGGCTTCGGCTCGATCACGTGGCACGCCATGACGATCAATCAGGACACCTACGACGAGTTGCCACCGGAGGTGCAGACGATCCTTTTGGAAGTCGCAGCGGAGTATGAGCAGCAGACCGGATCGGTAAACTTGTCGGAGTATGACCGTCTTGTTGACGAGCTGCGCGAGTTGATCACCGTAACCGAGATCGATCCTTCGGTACGCCAAGAGTGGGCTGAATCGCTGCAGGACTGGGTCCAGCGCAACGCTGACGATCTCGAAGGGCAAGGGCTTCCCGCCAAGCAGGTGCTGAACCTTGTGCTCGATAGTGCAGAGGAGCGCGGATACGATTGGCCAGTGCGCTACACTGTCGAGTAGACGCTGAGTTATCACGCGGGCCGGGGGTACGCCGCCGGCCCGCTCGCTTTCCTTAAATTAATGGAGCGAGGCTTATGTTGCTTGTAAGGATGACCGACTGGCTGACCAAAGTGCTGATGATCTTTGGTGCAGTCTGGGCATTTTGTCTGTGTTTCGTTGCGCTTTCGGACATCATTTTGCGTGCTCTGGATATTCCGATAACCGGCACCAAGGAGATAGTGGCCAATTCGGTGGTCATCATCGTATTTATGCAGGTGGGTTACGCTGTGCGATCTGGTTCGATGCTGCGCGCGGATTTTCTCGTGGTGATGATGCCGCCACAGGTTCAGAAGGGATTGAGGATTTTTTGCTATCTTCTGGGCGGGCTGTTTTTCCTTTTTCTGCTTGACGCGGCGTTGCCGCATGCGATCCGCTCTTTTACGCGGGGCGAATTCGACGGCGTAGGCGCGTTGCAGGTGCCTGTATGGCCCGCGCGTTGGGCAATTGTCTTGGGGTCGGCACTGGCAGGTTTTAATTATCTGCTGATCGCGGCGGTAGATATATTTGGGCTTGATATTGAACGGATGGACCTGTGAGGAAACATGTATAACACGATGAGCGATACGCTAGAATGGGCAGGATCCGGCTTTGGCTGGATTATCGCTGCCTTCGGAGATTTACTGTCAGGGCTTTCGGGATCGACTACAACTGTCATCATCGTCTTGTTGCTGACGCTCGTATTACTCGGTGTGCATGTGGCAATCAGCCTCGGCATCACCAGTTTGGTAGGCATTTACCTAGCCACCGGAAAGATGCGTATCGTTGAGGCCACCGTCGCCTCGACCAGCGCCGAAGCCTTGCGGGATTTTACTTTTGCGGTAATCCCTTTGTTCTTACTCATGGGTGAATTTATTGGCCGCTCTGGCGCGATTACCGATATTTACGTCGCCATCAACCGTAGCCTGAAACGCATTCCCGCGCGTCTTGGCATCGCTACGGTTCTGGGCAACACTGTCTTTTCCTTTGTGACAGGCGTGTCCATTGCCAGTGCGGCGGCCTTCGCGCGGATCGGGTATCCCGAGATGAAGGCGCACGGGTATCACAAGGGATTTGCATTGGGTGCCATCGCAGGGTCCAGCGTGTTGGGAATGTTGATCCCACCGTCGGTCTTGATGATCGTCTGGGGTATTTTGACCGAGCAAAGCATTGGACGTCTCTTTCTAGCTGGGGTGCTGCCGGGTGTCATTCTGGCGACACTCTTTATTGCTTATATCCTCATCACCGCTTTGCTCCGCCCTCATACGGTCGGCAACGAAGCCGTCGAGGTCGAGTTGGAAGAGGGTGCTTTCGATCCCAAGAAGATCGAGATCAAACCAGGCTCTATGGCTGTGTCAATTTTGGGCGTGCTGTTCATTATCGCCTCGGTCCTTGGTGGCATCTGGTTGGGCATTTTCACACCGACGGAAGGGGCAGGTGCTGGCGCCGCACTTGCTCTCGTGTTGGCGTTCATCAAGGGCATGACACCGCGCGGGTTTATTCAAGCTATCTATCAGGTTGGTAAGACCGCAGCGCCGATCCTGATCTTACTGCTCTGTGCCGCTTTGTATTCTAGGACACTGGCGATCACAGGTGTGACCACGTCGATCCGTGAGTTTTTTGTAGATAGTGGTTTTACGGCTTGGACCGTCTTTGCGATCATAATCCTTATCTGGTTCATCCTGGGTATGCTCATCGATTCAATTTCGATCATGCTGCTTACCGTGCCGATCGTAGAACCTGTAGCGGTTGCCTTCGGGTTTGATCAGCTTGCCTTCGCCATTGTCGGCATACTCGCCATCGAAGCAGGGTTACTGACGCCACCGTTCGGTCTGCTGGTCTATACTGTTAAGGCCGCAATCCGTGACGACGACGTGAGCGTTGCCCAAATTTTCGTCTCTTGTGTGCCGTACTGGATCATCATCCTTCTAACGGGTGTGACATTGATGTTGGTACCCAGCATCGTCAATTTCCTTCCCAATCTCATGATGTAGAAAGGACTTTCTCATGCCCGCATTCTGGCTAGCACGGTCCAAAATCAACGAACCTGTCGCCTACAAGCGCTACACGGACCAAGTCCCCAGCATTATAGCAAAACACGGGGGCAAGGTACTGGCGCGTGGGGGTAAGTTTGAGATCATGGAAGGTCCGGATTATTTCGAACGCTTCGTGGTAATTGAATTTCCGACATTGGAAGCTGGCGTAAATTGCTTTCGCTCCCCAGAATACGATGACGCCGCCCGCCACCGTCGCGAAAACGGTGTGGGCGAGGTGCAGACTGTTATGCTCGAAGCAGGCGAATTTACCAAATAAAGGAAGCGATCCATGCAAGCTAAACGTGTCGTAATGAAAGCCCAAGGCGGGCCGGACGTGATGGAACTCGAAACGGCGACTTTGCCTGCACCCGCCGCCGGCGAGGTTCAAATTCAGCAAACGGCCATCGGGCTGAACTACATGGATGTGTATCAACGTTCGGGCGCCTATCCGTTGCCTTTGCCAAGTCCCCTCGGGCTGGAAGCCGCTGGAGAAATTATCGCCCTCGGCGAAGATGTTAGTGACTTGGCGATCGGTGACCGCGTGGTGTACGGCGGTGTCTTAGGATCCTATGCGAGCCACCGAAACGCCCCTGCAGCGCGCTGCATAAAAATTCCAGATGGTGTCACCGACGAACAAGCAGCCGCCGTTTTGATGAAGGGCCTGACGGTCGAATATCTTCTGAACCGGACATATCAAGTCAAAGCGGGACAGGACGTGTTGTTCTGGGCGGCATCGGGCGGTGTTGGCCAGCTCGCAGGTCAGTGGGGCAAGCATATCGGCGCACGCATGATTGGTGTCACGGCAGGGGCAGAGAATTGCGCGGCGATCAAAAAGCTCGGTTATGCCGATGCGCTCGATCGCAAATCAGAAGACATCGGTGCGCGTGTGCGCGAACTGACCGATGGCATGGGCGTTCCCGTTGTCTATGACAGTGTTGGCGCGGCCAGTTTTGATGCGTCCATCGACAGCCTTGCGACGTACGGATTGCTTGTGTCCTTTGGCGCAACAACGGGCCCCGCGCCGGATGTGTCGCCGCATTTATTACAGGTTAAGGGATCGCTTTATTTCACCCGCCCGACGCTTGCGAACTACGTCGCCTCCCGCGAGGACTTGGTACATTCGGCGGGTGAAACATTCCGCCTCATGAAAGAAGGTGTGCTGAGCGTCAATGTGAACCAGCGGTTTGAACTGGGCGACATCGTCGCGGCCCATGAGGCGCTTGAGAGTGGCGAAACCACCGGCTCGACCATTCTAACGCCGTAACCCCATGAGCAGCGAAAACAGCCCTATGATGTCAAAAATCACTACTCCACGTGTTGTGGTTTGGGGTTTTGTTGTGCTGCTCGTCGCGGTTTTCGCCACAACCACTCAGGCGGATGTGCTGTTAAGGGTAGGCGCGATTTCTGGCCTGGCGATCGCCATGTTTGCAACGCGTTTGTTGCCCGAGGTCGTCACAGCGATTGGCTGTTTCCTGGCATTTATCGCAATATCGGCCGCGCCCAACGACGTTATTTTTTCGGGATTTTCCAGTGGCGGCTTCTGGTTGCTGTTTTCGGGGCTGATCATCGGAACGGCAATTTCGATGACAGGGCTGGGGATGCAAATCGCATTGCGCATTTTTCAACGGACCGGAGATTCCTACCGCAATGCCGCGTTGTTGATGGCGTTCAGCGGCTTGGGGCTAGGGTTGTTGGTCCCGTCCACGTTGCCACGTATTATCGTATTGATGCCGATTGCGATGTCTTTATCAAAAACAATGGGTTACGCGGTTGGATCGCGCGGACATGTTGGGCTGACAGTGACAGGTGCGGCGGCCACGTTATTGCCGACCTACGCAATTCTGACGGCTAATCTGCCAACGATTATTCATTTTGGTGCTTTCGAAACCCTCTACGATGTTCGCCCGTCCTATGCCCTTTATTTCGTCGAACAGGCCCCGATTAACTTGATCCGTTTCCTGACGCTTTTGGCAATTATGCTGCCGTTCGCCGCCCCGCGCGCAGACGCGGTATCATCGTTGGACGCTCCGACCCCATTCACCAGCGTGCAAAAGCGACTTCTGGCGCTGTTGGGTATCGCGATCTTGTTCTGGGCCACAGACACCGTGCACGGCATTTCGCCTGCTTGGGTGGCGCTGTCATTGGCGGCTGTGTTGCTCGTGCCAGGCTTCGGTATGCTGGATACTGGCGTGATGAAAACGAAAGTCGACATGTCGCCGGCGTTCTTTTTGGCCGCACTTTTCGCGATCAGCGCGGTTGCACAATACACAGGGCTTGGGGCGTTTGCAGCGGATCGATTGATCCCTTTATTGGGGCTTGGGCAGGGCGGTGATCTTCGTGATCTTTACGCAGTGACGGGGCTTTCGACAGTGCTGTCACATCTGACAACCGCGCCCGCGGCCCCCGCGATCCTTGCACCCTTGGCACAGTCCATCGCGACTGAAACTGGATGGACCATTGAGACAATCGCCATGGTGCAGGTCATTGGCATCAGCACGCCGATTATACCGTATCAGGCCCCACCCTTGATTATCGCGATGGCCTTGGGGCATATCCCAATGGCGGCCTTGTTTCGCGTGTGTTTGTGGCTGGCAGCCGCGGTGGCATTTGTTGGGATGCCACTGACATACCTGTGGTGGAATTATTTGGGGATTTTCGGATGAGCGGCAAAATCACGTTTACCTTGAACGGAACGCTAGTTTCTGCGTCGGCCAAACCCACCACGCCATTGCTGTTCGCGCTACGCAACACACTGGATCACAAAGGCACGCGGCTAGGATGTGGTGAGGGGCATTGTGGTGCCTGCACAGTGGTTTTAGACGGTTTTCCAGTTACCTCCTGCAATTTGCCTCTCTCGGCCGTTGAAGGGAAGAATATCGCCACGGTTGAGGGGATATTGGACGCTGGGCATCCGTTGATTGCCGCCCTGTTAACCCATCAGGCGGGGCAATGCGGCTATTGCCTGCCAGGCATTCTGACCCGCGCAGCCACAATGATTGATGCAGGCGATACGGTCGACACAATCCGCGACGGGCTGGACGCCAACCTATGTCGATGCGGTGCGCAAGGCCGGATTCTGGCCGCGATTACCGATGTAGTCGCGCAGCGTGATACGCAATGAGCGCGCCGTTTATTCCGCCCCCGTTGATCGCGTTTCCGCTGATCCGTGATTGGGTGTCTTTCGCGTCCGATGGCGAGGTTCATTTGTTATCGGGACGGGTTGAACTGGGACAGGGGATCACAACCGCGTTGATCCAGATTGCTGCTGACGAGCTTGATGTTGACATGGGGGCTATCTGCCTCACTCAAGGCCATACAGAGATCTCACCGGCTGAGGGCCCGACTGTCGGCAGCCTTTCGGTAACTTTTGGCGGGCAGTCTATCCGCCTTGCGACGTCAGCTGCGCGGATCGTCATGTTGCGGCATGCCGCTGACCTTTTACAGGCGACGCCAGACGATCTGTCGGTTCAAGACGGGGACATCCTCAAAGATGGGCAAGAGACAGGGATGAGTTATGCCAGCCTATCGCAATCCGTGAATTTGGCTGTTGCGGCGCTCGAGTATGCAACCCCAAAACTGTCTGACGAGCGGCGGGTTGCAGGAAAAGCAGCACCACGCGTCGATTTGGCCGCACGCCTGGGCGCAGGATATTTGTTGCACGATATGATGGTTGAGGGCATGTGGCATGGCCGTGTCATTCAACCACCCTCCCTGACGGCGATTGCCACAGATGTGCCCGACCTGCGCGATGGGGCCGTTTTGGTGCGCGATGGTCAGTTTTTATCAGTGGTAGCGCAGGACGAATACATTGCGCTGAGTGAGGCCAACCGTCTGGCAAACGTTATCACTTGGAAAGATATTCCGGTTAGTAATACCCACCCAATTGAGGGGCTGGATGGCCCAATTGTCGAAAGCGAAACCTTGTATGACGCCGAAAATCTGGATGCCGGAAGCACCGAAGTCAGCATTACCCTAACCAAACCCGTCTTGAGCCATGCATCGATCGGCCCATCCTGCGCGGTTGCACAGTGGGACGGCGACGCTCTGACGGTTTGGGCGCATAGCCAGAATGTCTTTGCGCTCAAAGCATCGCTTGCGCGTGTGTTGAACCACCCGGTTGAGAAAATCACAGTGATTTTCGCACCTGGGGCGGGGTGTTACGGGCACAATAGTTCTGATGATGTGGCGCTTGATGCCGCCCTTATGGCGCGCGGAGCGGGGCGGCCTGTTCGCGCGCTTTGGCAGCGGCAGGATGAGTTTTTGCATGCGCCATTTAACCCCGCGATGCGGACCGCCATGACGGCGCGACTGGATGAGGATGGCAAGATCGTGTCCTTTGACGCCGATGTCATCAGCCCGCCACACTCGACGCGGCCCGCTGGCATGGACGAACCAAACCTGCGTGCGCAGCAATTCCTATTCGACCCTATGCCAATGGGGCCTGGCAATGATGCACCCCAACCCATGGGAGGCGCGGATCGCAACGCTGTTCCCGGCTATGAGATTGCCGCCGTGCGCGTGGTGCGCAACCGTCCCGCCGTGGTGCCATATCGCACCAGTGCCATGCGCGGACTGGGTGCATTCACCAATGTTATTGCGCTGGAATCCCTGATGGAAAGCTGCGCTGAGGCGGCAGGCATGGACGCAATAGAATATCGATTGGCGCATCTGACAGATCCGCGCGCTATCAGTGTGATCGAAGCACTACGTGATATGGTAGAGCCGCGGGACATGGCGGATGGTGTTGGGTATGGATTTGGTTATGCGCGCTATAAAAATTCGGCGGGCTATCTGGGTTGCATCGCACGGGTTATTGTCGAAGACGAGGTGCGCGTCAGTGATGTTTGGTGCGTCGCGGACGTTGGCGAAGCGATCAACCCAAATGGCACGATCAATCAACTTGAGGGCGGAATTGTTCAAGCCATAAGTTGGGCATTAAAAGAAGAAGTCCGCTTTGCGGGTGGGCAAAACCTAACTGAAAGCTGGGATGATTATCCGATTTTGAAATTCTCCGAGGTGCCAGAAATGCACACCCGATTGATCGGACCGCAAGATGAAATGCCGCTTGGAGCCGGTGAAATCTCATCCGGTCCGGCGGGTGCGGCTGTGGTCAATGCTGTCCGAAATGCGCTTGGCGTTGTGCCAGACCGTTTGCCGCTTAGTCGTCACGCATTGGTGACGTTGCTGAGCTGATTTGGACTAAGCTCACAGATTGCTCAACCCCACGCGGATCAGGTTGAGCGAGATCAAGAATAGGGCGATTTCGACGATGATGAAAAAGGCGCGCTGCGGGATGAGCTTCGTCAAATTGTAACCGACCCATACCCCCAAAATCGCCACGCAGGACAGGATCATCATGGTACGTGTATC
>JABBAI010000062.1:0-57845 GCA_018608045.1 Octadecabacter sp.
CGGGAGACGGAACCGTCGGTAAAGCCTTGGAAGTATTGGACCAAGTGGCATCATATGGCCGCCCGGTGCGATTTTCCGAACTCCTCGATGCGTCGCCTTTTCCCAAAGCGACGCTTTACCGATTCGTTCAAACCTTGACCAATCAGGGCATGTTGTCGTTCGATCCGGACCGCGCAATGTATGCCCCTGGTGTGCGTTTGGTGCGTCTGGCCCATGCTGCATGGCAGACCGCATCACTGGCCCCCATAGCTGCGGCACATATCGATCAGCTGAGCGTGGACGTTGGTGAAACCGTCCATCTTGCCCAGCTTGATACAGCGCAAGTGATCTATGTCGACAAACGCAATGCGGCCGAACCGGTGCAGATGTACAGCCAGTCGGGCAAAGTCGGTCCCGCCTATTGCACAGGTGTGGGCAAGGTCATGCTTGCGTACCTGCAAGAACCCGCCTTGGCAGAGGTTCTTAATCAGCAAAGCTACCACCGCTTCACGGATACGACCCACACAACGCCCGAAAGTCTGCGCGCCGAACTGTCTGACATTCGCGCAAATGGCTACGGGTTTGACCGTGAAGAACATGAACCGGGGATCATTTGCGTGGCCTTGCCGATCCTGACCGAAACGAACCGCGTGCTTGGGGCCTTGTCGGTCACCAGCACGACGACCCGCACAAATCTCGCGGGGCTCGAAAGCCTCGCTCCTCGCATTCGCGCGACGGCTCAGGCCATCTCGAAAGAAGCCGCAAGCTGGCACTTTCCGGTCAACGCCAACACTTAAACTGAAAGGACCGACATCATGTCCGGTGTAACGCTTAATAAAGTCATCAAGAAATACGGCGATGTCCAAGTGATCCACGGCATTGACCTTGAGATTGAGGACGGTGAATTTTGCGTCTTCGTCGGCCCATCAGGCTGCGGTAAATCCACATTACTGCGCATGGTTGCAGGTCTTGAGGAAACGACAGGTGGATCAATGTCCATCGGGGATCGTGATGTCACAACCATGGACCCGTCTGAGCGGGGGGTGGCCATGGTTTTCCAGACCTACGCTTTGTACCCGCATATGACCGTGCGTGAAAACATGGGCTTTGGTTTGAAAATGAACCGCCACCCCAAGAAAGAGATCATTGAGAAAGTCGCCGAAGCCACGCGCATCCTCAAGCTCGAAGATTACCTCGAACGCAAACCTGCCGCCCTGTCCGGTGGTCAGCGTCAGCGCGTGTCGATTGGTCGTGCAATTGTGCGCGGGCCTGATGTGTTCTTGTTCGACGAACCGCTGTCCAACCTCGACGCTGAACTGCGGGTTGAAATGCGGGTCGAAATCGCGCGTCTGCACAAAGAAATCGGCGCGACGATGATCTATGTAACCCACGATCAGGTCGAGGCTATGACGCTGGCTGATAAGATTGTTGTGCTACGGATGGGCGAAATCGAACAAGTCGGCGCGCCCATGGATCTGTACCGCGACCCCGACAATAAATTCGTGGCGGGCTTTATCGGGTCCCCCGCGATGAACTTTATGGATGGCGTTGTCGGGAACGGCGAAATCGAAATCGCCGCGCTCAAGGCGTCCGTGCCGATGAACATCGCCGCCGCCTATAAAGGCAAAGCCGTCAGCGTGGGGCTGCGCCCTGAACACCTGATGATTGATCCTGCGGGTGATGCCCTGCGCGTTGACCTCACCGAAAGCCTTGGGGGCGTCAGCTACGCCTACCTCATGTCGGAGAACGGCGAACGCATCGTGGTTGAAGAACGTGGCGATGACCGAGTGTCTGAGGGTCAGATGGTTGGGCTCACGTTTGAAGACCGCCGTTTCTACCTGTTCGACGCAGAGACCGAGGCCCGCATCCGCACGTAACCGTCTACCAGTTCAAACGACAAAGGGCGGGTCATTGTGACCCGCCCTTTGTCGTTTCAATTCGGTTGGTTCAGCGCTTGCCGTAATACAAGCCGACAACGTGTTCTGCTTCTGCAAAGAACAACCACCGCGCTGCGAACACGCCGACAAGGTGGCTCAGCACGGCGAAGGCGGCCAAGACGTGACTGTGGCTCATCATCAGCAAGACCAGCGGCAAACCGACCATCAACACAATCGCCAGAATGCGCAGCTTGGCCGCATGTTTGCGCCCGATCACATGGACAAATTCCTTTAACAGGTAATTCGTGCCCGTGTGGGGTGGTTCAAACGCGCGCACGTCGCCACGTGCCCCAAGACCCGTCGCAGTCGCCAACGTCGTGCCTGAATTTTTCAGTGCTTTGTCACCCAGAACCCAATGGGCAATCTGCGCGATACCCGCAATCGCCAGAAGCGGTATTGCAATCGCGACCTCACCCGACAGCAACGCGCCGCCCGCGATACAAATGGTCAGGAACATGATCGGCGTCGTGACATTGTGCCAGCGTGGTACCGTTTTGATCTGGGTGTAGATCATGGATGTGGTGAACACGGTTCCGATCGACAAGATCGCGCCGATGATCCCGATGGGTGTCCAAATCTGGCCCATAAAGATCGCGCCAATCGCATAGATGCCCATGACCAAAAGCGCTGCGACCGCGCAAATGCCTTCGCGCGACAGCCAGCTTGACCGCCATTGTTTGAATGCCTTCAGCGCGCGTTCGGGATGCCCCAAATGGAACGTGGACGCGATAAGGCCGCCAACGGCCAAAAGATAGGCGATGGTAAAGAACACGAACGACACAAACCCAGTCGCGCTGGGCATGCCAAATCCAAGAAACGCCAGCAATCCAAAGCCGAGGCCAGAGAGTGTCGAGAATAAAATAACGGACGGTGCAGGATGCATTAGGATTTCCCCCCGTTTTTCGAAGCACCTGGCATGGCGTCCAAAGCCTTATCAAGCCAGCCGAGGAAACCCGTGGTCTCCGTCGCGATGGGTTCAAGGAACGGCGCAAGGATATCGACGTCTTCACTGCGATCACGGTCCTTGGGACGGGGCGGCAGGTATTTGTTCACAGGCTTGGTGCCCATTTCAGGCATCAAATCCATCCCGCCTCGTTCGCGAGTCAGGACGGACACGTTGCTATCGGGATCGGCGAAATCGCCAAAGTGGCGCGCATTGCTGGGGCAGGTGCGCACACAGGCGGGTTCGCGGTCCCGTTCTGGCAGGTTTTCGTTATAGATACGGTCCACGCACAGCGTGCACTTCTTCATGACCTTTTCTTCGGCGTCCATTTCGCGCGCGCCGTACGGGCAGGCCCATGCGCACAATCCGCACCCGATACAGTCTTGTTCGTTAACCAGCACGATCCCGTCCTCGACCCGCTTATAGCTGGCACCTGTCGGGCAAACAGTCACGCAGGGCGCGTCTTCGCAATGCAGGCAGGACTTTGGGAAATGGACCAATTGCGCGGGCGCGTCTTTGGGCTGAATTTCGTAACTGTGCACACGGTTCAGAAAGGTGCCCGACGGGTTGGCCCCGTATGGGTCCTGATCAGACAGCGGCGCGCCGTAGTTTTCAGTGTTCCACCCCTTGCACGAAATCACGCAAGCATGACAGCCCACGCACGTATCCAGATCGATCACGAGGCCGAGCTTTTTGGCCGTAGAAGTCGGGAGAGTTGTCATGTGATTGCCCCTGTTTGGGTGGATAGGATTTGAACGACGGGTTCTTCTTTGCTGGCGTCCCATGTGGCGACCATCCAGATGAAACTGCCGATCATCAACGCAAGCGCTGCAAAGATCAGGATTAGGGTATTTTTCATTTCCCTAACTTCCATGCTTGCGACTTTGGCCCTGTGCCGATGGGTGATTTTTGCGCGGGCGTTACGGGCTGGGATTCTTTGGGCGCCGTCGTCTTTTCGATTTTCACGCGCAAATCAAACCAGGCGGCTTGGCCTGTGACGGGATCAGAATTCGACCACCGCATCCCGTCGGCCTGTTCGGGCAGCAGTTCGTGGATCAGGTGGTTGAGCAGGAACCCTTCGGTCGCCTCAGGCGCGTCCTCTTCGAGCGCCCATGCCCCTTTGCGTTTGCCAATCGCGTTCCACGTCCAGATCGTGTTTTCGTTCAACGCGGCCATGTGGGCGACGGGCACAGTGATGACGCCGCTTGGCGATGTGACCTTGGCCCAATCACCGTCTTTGAATTTGTTTTCTTTCCAAATCTTGGTCGGCACATACAGCGGGTTCACGCCATGGATCTGGCGCAGCCACGCGTTCTGTGTGCCCCAGCTGTGATACATCGCCATAGGCCGCTGCGTCAGCGCGTGAACAGGGAATTCGTTTGTGTCGATCAGGTTGTCAGACAGCGGCGCGTACCAGATCGGCAGCGGGTCCATCGTGTCTTTGATCTGTTGGCGCAGATGATCCGGCGGCTGCACACGGCCATGCCCTTCGGCGGCGAGTTGCATACGGCGCAGCGGTTCGACGTAGGGCGTAAAGATGTACGGCTGCACGCTATCAAAGAAGCCCATTTTTACGGCCCAATTCTGATAGGCCATGTTGAAAGGCTTGTAATAGGACGCCTCGGTCGGGACTTCAGAATGCCAGAAGCCACCGTTCTTTATGTAGGCGTCAAGCTGGCCTTGGTTCGGATCACCGCGCCCGTCTTGCAGCCCGTCCTCACCCATGCGCCAACCCGCTAAGGGGCCAACACCGGGGCGGCGGATGTGGTTGGTGATGTAGTCGGCATAGTCTTCGTACTTTTGCGATCCGTCGTCGTTCACGAAACCGGACAAGTTCAACCGCGCACCCAGTTCGCACAGCACAGATTGGAACCCGCGCACATCGCGGTCGGGTTCGATCACGGGCCAGCGGATTGCGTCGGCCACGGCGTCCGCTTCGCAGATCGGGCGATCGAGGAGGCTGATACAATCGTGGCGCTCAAGATATGTCGTGTCGGGCAGGATCAAATCGGCAAAGGCCACCATTTCCGATGAATAGGCATCTGAATAGATGATGCGTGGGATGACATATTCGCCCGTTTCTGCGTCCTTGTCGGTCAACATCTCCATCACGCCGGTGGAATTCATGGACGAATTCCACGACATATTCGCCATATACATGAACAGCGTGTCGATCTTGTAGGGGTCGCCCGCATGCGCGTTGGAAATCACCATGTGCATCATGCCGTGCGCCGACAGTGGGTTTTCCCATGTAAACGCCTTGTCGATGCGGATCGCGCTGCCGTCTTCTTTCAACAGCAAATCATCGGGTCCGTGGGGATACCCAAGGTGCGGGCCGTTGAGCGCCGCACCGGGCGTAACTTTGCCGTGGGGCTTGGGATGGGCTGTCGCGGGCTTGGGGTAGGGCGGTTTGAACCGCATACCACCGGGTGTTTCCACGGCACCAAGGATGATCTGCAAGGTGTGCAATGCGCGGCACGTCTGGAACCCGTTGGAATGCGCCGAAATCCCGCGCATCGAATGCATGGATACGGGGCGACCGATCATTTTATCATGCTTTTTGCCACGGAAATCTGTCCATGGGCGGTCCAGTTCAATCGCTTCTTCAAACGCGACGTGCGCCATATCGGCGGCCAACTGTTTGATACGATCCGCCGAAATGCCAGTCGCATCTTCGACCTTTTCAGGCGCGTATTGTGGATCAAGGAAACGATCTGCCATCAAATGGAACACAGGGCGGTGCGTGACACCCGCGTGGCGGTGCGTCGTGCCTAAATCAGGTTCAACGCCGATGCCGTTCCATGGGGCCAATTCACCTGTGCGCTTATCGATGACCAATGGTTCGCCGTTCTCATCGCGCATCAACAAACCGTTTTGATCCGACTTGGGGTCTTCGTTCACGATGCAAGACGCATTGGTGAACCGCGCGAGGTAATCAAGGTCCAGCTTACCCGCCTTAAACAATTCATGAATGATCGCCATAATCATCAAGCCATCGGTGCCCGGTGTGATGCCGAACCAATCATCGGCCACGGCGTTATATCCAGTGCGGATCGGGTTCACGCCAACAACGCGCGCACCGCGGGCTTTGATTTTGCCGATGCCCATCTTGATCGGGTTGCTGTCGTGGTCTTCAGCGACGCCGAACAGCACGAACATCTTTGTGTGGTCCCAATCGGGCTGACCAAATTCCCAGAACGCGCCGCCCATCGTGTAGATGCCAGCCGCGGCCATGTTCACCGAACAAAACCCACCGTGCGCGGCGTAGTTTGGCGTGCCGAACCCTTGGGCCCAAAGCGACGTGAACGATTGCGACTGATCGCGGCCTGTGAAGAACGCCAGTTTGGACGGGTCTTCTTCGCGAATAGGGGCAAGCCACTCGGTCGCAATGCTCAGCGCTTCTTCCCATGAGATTTCTTCAAACTCACCCGATCCGCGCGGTCCGACGCGCTTCATCGGCGCTTTCAGGCGGGATGGCGCGTTGACCTGCATGATGCCCGCAGACCCCTTGGCGCACAAAACACCTTGGTTGACGGGGTGGTCTTTGTTGCCCTCGATATAGGCGACCTTACCGTCTTTCATATGCACGTCGATGCCGCAGCGACACGCACACATGTAACAAGTCGTCTTGCGGATTTCGTCGGATACCTTGGGGGACAGGTCCAGATCTGGTTGGTCTTTGGGCATGTGGGTGTCCTCTTAGGTGAATTGTGTGCGGATCAAACCAAGCGAGGCAAGGCCGATCAAAAGGATAAGACAGAACGGGCGATAATAGGGCGCAAGCCGTTCGGTGAAAAATTGCTGCCCGATGATAACACCGATCATGGTTGGAACGGCGAATATGAGGCCACGTATGACGCTGGTGACATCCATGATGCCCGAGAAGATCAAAATGAGCAGCGAAATGACGGATGTCAGGAACAGATAAAGCACCAGCGATGCGCGCATGACGTTTGCGGGCGATTGTGCGGCCAGCACATAAATGGCGACAACCATACCGCCCACAGAGGCAAGGCCCGATGCGATGCCCGCGACGATCCCCGTGCCGTATAGCCCGGATTTGGTCGCCAGAAACGGCATGCGGATTTTGGCCAGCAGAGTGGCCGCAAGGATAACAATAATTGAGAGAGCGACTGTTTTCGATGCCGCTACGGGGAGGCTCGCCGTGAGGAAGATACCGATGGGCCAACCGATCATTGATCCACCCGCCAGCCCGTAGGTCATGGTTTTGTCCGCACCAGCCCAGCCGTTTTTCAACATCAGGATTGATGCCGACATCTCAAGAAACCAGAGCATCGGGATAAGCGAAATGGGCGGAAGGATCACAACGGCAGTCGCCATGACCATGGCCGACAGGGCAAACCCTGAAAACCCGCGCACGATCCCTGCCAACATCGCAAGGCCAGCGATGATCAGGAATTCGTTTTGCGTCAGGTCAGCGGCCGTCAGGACCCAATCCATCACACGGCCCCCAACGTCACAGCGTCTAACGCGATCTGGCGTTCTTCGACGGCCTTCACAACATGCACAGGCACGTCGCCAAGAAATTTCAGATGGCTCATGATCTGGTCACGGATCGGCGCGGAATTCTGTCCGATACCACCCGTAAACGCGACTGCGTCAACACCGCCCATCGCCACGATTGCGGACCCCGCATGACGCGCGGCCCAGTAGCAGAAATGATCCACAGCAAATTTGGCCTTTGGTGTATCGGCAGCCAGCAGCAGGCGCATATCATTTGCCCCGCCAAGACCCTTCAGGCCTGAATCCTTGTTCAAGCGCCGCGATGCTTCGGCCGCACCGTGGATGTCTGCCATGCGCAACACGGCCATGCCATCAATCGCGCCGGACCGCGTGCCCATCGTCAAACCATCCAGCGGGGAATATCCCATTGATGTCGCCACCGATTGCCCCTTATGGATCGCGCACAAAGACGCGCCAGACCCAAGGTGGAAGGCCAACAGGCGATCGGGAAGCTTGTCTTCAAACTGGGTCACGATCCACGCATAGGACAACCCGTGAAACCCGTAACGGCGAATGCCCATGGCGCGGTCACTGTCGGGGATCGCGTAGGCCGTCGCCACGTCCGGATTGGTCGCATGAAACGCGGTTCCGAAGGATGCAAACTGCGCCATATCGGGCGCGAGGGCTGCAATCGCGCGGATACCAGCCAAGTTGTTGGGGTTATGCAAGGGCGCCAGCGGGGTCGCGGCCTCAATCCCGGCGATGACATCATCGGTGATGCGACACGGCTGCACCAACGACGTACCACCATGAACAACGCGGTGCGCCACAGCTGTCAGTTGATCGGTGGTGATGCCCTGCGCTGCAAAACTTTGCAAAATCGCGTTCAGCGCTGCACCGTGATCCGGCGCGGCGATATCTTTGTCGTCTGTGCCAAGGTCGATGTGTGCCAATGGCCCGCCAATACCGCTGACTTGGCCAGCCATAACTTCCGTCAGATCAGCGCGAAACAGCGCCACCTTGATAGAGCTAGACCCTGCATTGACGACAAGGATCATGCAGACGCCGCCACGATTGCGCCCAGCGCGATTGAGGACAATCGTGCCGCCGAAGGGTCAGCCCGCGACGTCAACAGGATCGGCACGTTGGCCCCCATCACGATGCCACCCGCGCATCCCCCCGTCAGGTAGACGAAGGCTTTGAACAACGCATTGCCCGACACAATGTCTGGCACGATGATTGCATCGGCTTGGCCTGCTACGGGGTCATCTGTCAGCTTTTTGGCGGCCACCGCTTTGGGCGACATGATCAGATCAAACGCCAGCGGTCCGGAAAAATCCGCGCCCTCAACATTTGCAATCGCCCAGTCGCGCAATGCGCGACCTTCCATGGACGATGGCACGCCCTCAATGGCCGATTCAGTGGCCGACAGGAACGCCACCTTAGGGCGCGGGTTGCCAATTTTGTGCAGCAGATCGACGACTTCTTGTGTAGCGTCTTTGCGGGTATCCAAGTTCGGGTTCACGTTTACCGCGGCATCCGAAATGGTGATTGATTTCGTGCCATCAGGCGTTGTGATGTGGAAAATATGCACGAACCGTTTGCCGGTGCGCAGACCTGCATCACGCGACACGGCAGCGCGCATAAACGCGTCCGTGTGCAACTGGCCTTTCATCAAAACATCCGCGCGGCCTTCACCACAGGCCAATGCGGCGGCGGCACCTGCTTCGGCTTCACCAACGGTGTCGATGATTTCAAATCCGGAAATATCCCAGCCCAGCTTGTCGGCCTCGGCCTCAATGTCGGCGCGCTCACCTGTGAACAGGGGCACCATCATATTGGCCTGTGTCGCCTCAAACGCGGCCAGCATGGGCAATGGGGCACCTGCACGGGCAATCGCCACGCGCGGGGAAGGGGCATCTTGCGCGAGCTTGATAATATGGGCGGGTGGGATCGCCACAGCGTCAGACAGAAAGCTCATTACAATATCCCCTTAGAAAAAAGTTTGGCCGCGGCAGGGATTTTCCCCGCCGCGGCCTAAATCATATCAATGCTTAAGCAAGCGTTTGCTGGCGCATGTCGTCCTTGGAGATACCTGCAACTTTTACAGGGTTCTTCATCGCGTCACGACGGAACGGATCACCAAGCTCTTGGTTGATCATTGCCTCAATCAGCGTTGTGATGCCGTTTTCCATCTGGTCCTTGATCGCCTGTGCCAGCGCAGCCGTCAGCTCGTCTTGGGTGCGTGCCACGACGCCCTTGAGGCCACATGCATTGGCGATGCCAGCGTAGGACACATCTTCGTCCAGCTCTGTGCCGACGAAGTTGTCATCGAACCACAACGTAGAGTTCCGCTTTTCAGCACCCCACTGATAGTTGCGGAACACGATCTGCGTGATCGCAGGCCAATCGCCACGGCCAATTGCTGTCAATTCGTTGACAGAAATACCGAACGCGCCGTCACCAGCAAAACCGACAACAGGCACATCAGGGCGACCGATTTTCGCGCCAACAATGGATGGAAGGCCATAACCACATGGGCCAAACAGGCCAGGTGCCAGATACTTGCGGGCCTCATTGAACGACGGATAGGCGTTACCAATCGCGCAGTTATTGCCGATGTCGCTTGAAATGATCGCCTCAACAGGCAAAGCCGCCTGAATTGCGCGCCATGCCATACGCGGTGCCATCCAATCTGGTTTGGCCTTTCGCGCACGCACGTTCCAGTCTGTGCCCGGATCGTCCTGCTCTTCTGTCATGGAGGTCAATTCTTGTGCCCATGCAGATTTTGTCTGTGCAATAAGGGCCTGACGATCCTTACGGCCAGCGTCGCCAGCTGTGTCGGCCAATTTGGCAGAAATCGCAGTTGCCACTTTCGCAGCATCGCCAACGATACCGACTGTGACCTTTTTGGTCAGGCCAATGCGGTCAGGGTTCAAATCAACTTGGATGATCTTGGCCTCTGTCGGCCAGTAATCCATGCCGTAACCGGGCAGGGTGGAAAACGGGTTGAGGCGTGTGCCGAGGCACAACACAACGTCGGCTTTGGAAATTAATTCCATACCAGCCTTTGAGCCGTTGTAGCCCAATGGACCCGCGTAAAGGGGGTGGTTGCCGGGGAACGCGTCGTTGTGCTGGTAGCCCACACAAACAGGTGCGTCGAGGGTTTCAGCCAACACGCGGGACGCCTCAATTCCGCCAACAGACAGGATCGCGCCCGCACCATTAAGGATCACGGGGAACTTGGCAGAGGACAGCAAATCAGCTGCGTCTTGAACTGCCTGTGCGCCGCCCTGTGGCAATTCAAAGTCAACGATTGTTGGAAGCTCGATGTCGATGACCTGCGTCCAGAAATCGCGTGGCACGTTGATCTGTGCGGGGGCGGATGCGCGCTTGGCTTGCATGATCACGCGGTTCAGCGTTTCGGCGATGCGTGTTGGGTCGCGCACTTCTTCTTGATAGGCCACGCAATCCGCGAACAGGTTCATCTGCTCCATCTCTTGGAAGCCACCTTGGCCGATTGTCTTGTTGGCCGCTTGCGGCGTGACCAGCAGAACCGGTGTGTGGTTCCAATAGGCCGTCTTAACAGCTGTCACGAAGTTCGTGATGCCGGGGCCGTTCTGCGCGATCATCATGGACATTTTGCCAGTGGCGCGTGTGAAACCGTCAGCCATCATGCCGCCGGATGTCTCATGGGCACAATCCCAGAACGTGATGCCTGCATCAGGGAAAATATCAGAGATCGGCATCATGGCGGAACCAATGATACCAAACGCATTGTCGATGCCATGCATCTGGAGTGTTTTTACGAAGGCTTCTTCGGTCGTCATTTTCATTTGGGAATCCCCTCAGTTCAAGTTTGATCGCAACCTAAGGCGTTGAAAGCTATGCCGTTAGGTCCAGTTGATTGTCGAATTTAGCGCCAGCAGTATTGAAATTAAGACTCTAGGTCTCATTTTCAGCAAGAAAAGTCCATCCTTGCCGGTGCCTGATGTGTCTTGATGCCTAAGCCTTAGGTCATTTCCTTTAATGTGCGGGCCAAGATATCGATTCCGTCTGCAATCCTTGGCGCCGGAATTGAGCTGTACGCAAGGCGGTAATAATTGCGCGGTGGGTCCGATTGACCGAAAAATGCATGCCCCGGTTCAATAAGCACGCTTTTGTCCCGCAATCGTTGGGCCAAGTCCTGCGTGTCGATGTGTTCGGGCGCGCGCATCCACTGGGATGATCCACCAAAACTGCCCGATCCAGCGACCGTTAGGCCATGATTGGCAATGGCAGCGTCCATCGCATTGCGGCGTTCATGAAACGCGCGGCCCATGCGCCGCACCAGTGCGTCATAATGTCCGCGTGATAGGAAATAGGTGACGGTGCGCTGAATATGCCCCGGCGGGTGGCGCAGCACAGATGCCCGCAGCGCGCGGGCTTCGCGAATGAACGGGGCAGGACCCGCGAGGTATCCAAGGCGCAAACCGGGGAAGATGGATTTCGAGAACGAGCCGACGTAAATCACCCGCCCATTCTTATCGAGGGATTTCAGCGCAGGCGAAGGCGGCTTGAGGAACGACATCTCAAATTCATAATCATCCTCAACGATCAGAAAATCGTCGCGCTCTGCTTTTTCCAACAGGGCTGTGCGCCGCGCCATGGGCATGGTCGCAGCCGTTGGGCATTGATGGCTCGGCGTGGTGAACACAACATCAGTGCCGTCAGGCAAGGCCTCGGGCGGCAGACCGTCTTGATCAACAGGGATCGCATGCAAATGGCAGCGCGCCTGATCCAAGATGCCGCGCAATGCGGGATAACAGGGGTCCTCAATCGCGGCCGTGCGCCGCTGTGTCAAAAGAACCTGCGCCGTCAACCAAAGCGCGTTTTGTGCCCCCAGTGTCAGCAGGATTTCATCTGGCTTGGCGAGGATACCGCGGCGGGGCAATGTCTGGCGTGCAATGAAATCCACCAGTTTGGGATCGTCATTGTCGAAATAATCTGCCGTCAGCGCATCAAAATCCCGCCGCCCCAGAGCCTCCAACGCGCACAGACGCCAGTTGGCGGAATCAAACAGGGACGGGTCCGCCTGACCGTAGATAAACGGATAGCGGTATTTGGACCAATCGGCAGGTTTGGTCATCACATCGGGCGTGATGAACCGCTGACCAATCGCACGTGTCCAATCGACTGTACTTGTCTCGGTCGCTTTGGCGGGAAATTGCGGTGGTTCTGGCGCGTTTTCGGACACGAAATATCCCGACCGCCCATGGGCCACGATGTAATCATCCGCAAGCAATTCGGTAAACGCCAGCGTCACTGTGATGCGGCTGACACCTAGGTGCTGCGCCAGTTTTCGCGACGACGGCAATTTCTCACCTGGGCGAAACCGACCCGCCAAAATACCCTCTGCCACCAGTTGGCGGATTTGGGTTTGTAACGTGCCCTCAGAATCGGGCTGCAAAAAGAAGGTTTCAACGGGAAGCGCCATGGGCCTGTCTTAACTGGCCCCAAGCCGCGCGTAAACTGGTCCTAACGACGCGCTATTGTTGCTGGGCGACAGCGGCGGCAAATGCACGGCTGTCCACTGCCAAGTTAGACTGTGAAAACGGCGTCTTATCATCCGTCGCGCTGAAGAACTGGCTGTCCACGGCGATGATTTTCCAGTCCCCGTCAATGTTAAGCAAGAACGGTGATCCGCTGTCGCCTTGCGCCGTGTCACATTCGTGGAGGATCGAATTGTCTTCAAACGCCTCAACGATGCGGCAGCCCACGTTGCCCGACATGTTGTTGCCCGTGTCCCAAGAATATCCTGCCTGATTGACGATCAATCCAGCGCGCCCGATCGCCGACAGCTCATCCGATGTGAGCTCGTGAATATCAAGGAACCCGACGCTGTCGCCCAACGGCTTGTCCAACACGATCAGCGCCCAATCATGGCCGTTGCCGCCCCCAGCGGGCTGGGTTTCAGGATCGTACGCTGGATCAAATACCGCACCTGTGACTTTGGCCGTCCCCATGGATCGGCCAAGCGATAAACCCGCAGAAAAGCTGACGGGTGTCAGCGTTTCGTCACCCGTGTCGGTCACACAATGGGCTGCCGTCAGAACCAAGGATGGCCCAACAAGCGTTCCTGTGCAGGTCCCGCTTTGCAGTTCAATCGACCCGATCGCAGCCCATGGCATCTGCGTTGCATCGACCAGAATACGATCGTCGCGGCCAAAGAAGTGGTTTTCCAAACCGGCAGGGCGGGACCGACCAAGGCAATCGGCGGTGTCGCTGAAGGCTTCGCAAGTGCCATTGCCGTTCTCGACCTCGTTACAAATCCCGTCGAATGCGGAGTTGCAGGTGTCCGTGCGATTGCGCAGATACGCCACAGCGGAACAATCGGTCACGTCTGTGCCAGAAGTGCAGTTGTCTGTCCCGATACCGGGTTCATCACATTCATTGTCATTGGCCCAACGGCAGGAATCTTCCCCGCCGAGCGCCATCGCACGGCAATCCGTGGCGTCCGTGCCTGGTGTGCAATAGATCGTCCCTCCAAAATTGGCATCATCGCACTCGCCGTCATTGGAATATTCACAGGTGTCATCCCCAAGGGACGCACGCAGTGGATCGGGCACAAGCGCCAACAAGCGCGCCAAGGCTTCGGGGGATGTGCCAAACATATCGCAATCGGTGGCGTCGGACCCGTCCACACATTGCCCGCCGCCGCCATACCGCAATTCATCGCAGGCACCGTCGTTGGCCCATTCGCAGCTGTCATCATCGACCCCGGCGGCCAGAATGCGGCAATCTGTGGCATCGGTTCCGGCGTCACAATAGCCACCACCGCCATATTGGGCTTCGTCGCATTTGGCGTCATTGGCGTATTCACAGGAATCGTTGCCGCCGCCAAGTGCTGGCGCCAGTTCCGCACTCGTGTCAAAGTTCTGGATGCAATCGGTTGCGTCCGTTCCCGGATTGCACGCACCCGAGCCGCCAATATCAAGATCGTCGCATTCACCGTCATTTGACCAACGGCACGTGTTGTTGCCAAGACGGCCAATCGTCAAAACAGGCAGGTTAAGCGCCTGCGCGCGTTCCATGAATTCGCTTTCGCGTTGGGTCTGCCAGATCGCGCAATCGTTGGTGTCGGACCCATCCACACAGGCCCCCGTGCTGTTGTAACGATATTCGTCACATTCACCGTCATTGGCAAATTCGCATGAATTGTCCGTGATCCCTGCGCTCAGCAATCGGCAATCGGTCGTGTCCGTGCCGTCGTCGCAATACCCTTGCCCGCCATACCGCGCCTCATCGCATTCATTGTCGTTTGCGTATTCACAAGAATCTTGCGCATGGGCCGGAAGCGCCACAAGAAAGGTCAGCAGGATCAATAGGGAACGAAGCATGGAAAACAGCCTTTGAAAATTTCAATGGCGTCAGTGTGGCGCAAAACAAAGGGCTGGGTCCACCTTTGATCCCAGCCCGTCTGAATTTTATCGCCAGATTTAACCGAAGACGCGTGTCAGTGCCCCGTCCAGCGCTTCGGTGATCTGGTTGATGTCGTCCTTCGTGGCAATCAAAGCGGGCGAGAAACACAGCGTGTTGTTCTTAGTCGGGATTGAACGGTTTGTCGCGCCGATGATCACGCCTTGCTGCATACAATCTGCCACAACCTGACCAACCATCTTTTCATGCATGGGGTCTTTGGTGGTGCGATCCGTCACGAGTTCTGCGCCAACAAACAGACCTTTGCCACGCACATCACCGATGACTTTGTGCTTCTCGGACAGGGCCCACAGGTTATCAAGCATGTGATCGCCCATGGCGACCGTGTTGGCCAACAGGTCTTCGTCCTCAATAATGCGCATGTTTTCCAAAGCCGCCGCAGGACCCGCCGTGCAACCGCCAAACGTGGAAATATCACGGAAGTAGTTCATCGGATCAGCGTGATCGTCTTTGAACAGATCGAACACGGCCTCTGATGTGACACAGCACGAAATCGCGGCGTAACCGGATGCCACACCTTTTGCCATCGTCACGAAATCAGGCTTGATGCCGTATTGCTGATAGCCGAACCATGTGCCCGTGCGGCCAACGCCACAAACCACTTCGTCGATGTGCAGCAGGATTTCGTATTTCTTGCAGATTTCTTGAACGCGGTCCCAGTAGCCTTCGGGCGGGGTGATCACGCCGCCACCAGCCGTCACAGGCTCAAGGCACAGGGCGCCAATCGTGTCAGCACCTTCGCGCAGGATCACTTTTTCAATCTCGTCCGCGGCCCAAACGCCGTAGTTTTCCTCAGGCGCGCCGTCCTGTTCGTGCTTGCGGTATTCCATGCAGTGCGGGACGCGGATGAAACCGGGCGCGAAGGGGCCATACTGTGCGTTACGTTCGTCCTGACCGCCAGCCGACATCGTCGCCAGGGTGGAGCCGTGGTAGTCGCGATCGCGATACAAAATTTTATGCTTCTTGCCGCCATAGCGCTTGTGCGCAATCTGGCGCACCATCTTAAAGGCTTTCTCGTTCGCCTCAGAACCGGAGTTCGCGTAATATACGCGCGTCATGCCAGGCATCTTTGTAATCAGCTTTTCTGCATACATCGCACCGGGGATGGACCCGACCGTGCCACCAAAAAAGTTCATCTTGAGGATCTGGTCGCGCACGGCATTCGCAATGCTTTCACGACCGTAGCCGACATTGACGGTCCAAACGCCACCCGACACCGCATCGATATGTTCTTTGCCGTGCTGATCCCAAACCCGCATTCCTTTGCCTTCAACAATGATGCGAGGCTCGCCTGTCTCAAACCCTTTGTGCTGAACAAGGTGATGCCATACATGGGCGCGGTCGGCTTCAACAACGTGGCTCAGATCGTTTGGTGTCATTCCGTCCATTTTAGGGACCTCCGCTTGGAATCAGGGGCGCCAAGATGACGCGATGCCATACTATCTCGATTTTGCGGGGTGTCGGATAGGGCCAGTGTTGCCCGTGCGGTAGGGCCAATTGCCGCAATGTTAATTGTATTTAAGCCCTTGACCCTCCCGTGACGGGAACCTTTATGCCATAGGTGAAAAGGGGCCAAATATGACAACGATGCGGTTTGAAATCAGCGGGTTAAATTGCGGGGCCTGTGCGGCGCGCGCCGAAAAAGCGATGTCTGGCGTCGCGGGTGTGACGTCCGCGCATGTGAATTTTGCCGATCATACCGCGACCGTGGATGCTGATCGGGCGCTTTTTGCGCAAATCGAAAGCGCATCAACGACGGCGGGCTACCCCGCGACACTGATCGCACAACAGGCACAACCCCAAACCCGCGAGGATGAAACACCCGCCCTGCGCCGTGCCACTTTGATCGCCGCTGCGCTGACATTGCCGATCTTCATTGTCGAAATGGGTGGCCATATCTTTCCCCCCATTCACCATGCCATCGCGCAAACCATCGGCCTGCAAACCCTGTGGGTCGCGCAATTCATCCTTGCCAGTATTGTTCTGATCTGGCCGGGGCAGGATTTTTACCGCATTGGCGTGCCAGCCTTGTTGCGCCGCGCGCCTGATATGAATTCTTTGGTGGTTTTGGGGGCAACTGCGGCGTGGGGCTATTCCACCATTGCGACGTTCGCGCCCCAAATCCTGCCCGCCGGATCGGTCGCTGTCTATTTTGAAGCCGCCGCCGTGATCGTCACGCTGATCCTGCTTGGTCGCTGGCTTGAGGCGCGGGCAAAAGGGCGCACCGGTGCAGCCATCAAACGGCTGATCGGGTTGCGCCCTGATACGGCATCCGTGCTGCGCGATGGGACGTTCGTTTCGATCAACATTGCTGATGTCGTTGTGGGCGATATCATTCAACTGACGGCTGGCGAACGTATCCCCGTTGACGGGGATGTGGTGACAGGCACGGGCTTTATCGATGAAAGCATGATTTCGGGGGAACCGATTGCGGTCGAAAAGACCGCAGGCGACACCGTTGTTGCGGGGACATTGAACGGGGCCAACACATTGACCATGACGGCCAAGGCCGTCGGGTCTGATACGATGCTTGCCCGCATTATCGACATGGTTGTCGCCGCCCAAGGGGCACGCCTTCCGGTGCAGGATTTGGTCAATAAAATCACGCTGTGGTTTGTGCCCGCCGTGATGGTCATTGCCGCTGCGACGGTTGCGATCTGGTTGCTGCTTGGGTCGTTGCCGATTGCGCTGGTCGCTGGTGTGTCGGTGCTGATTATCGCATGCCCCTGCGCCATGGGTTTGGCGACGCCCACTTCTATTATGGTTGGAACAGGTCGCGCCGCTGACCTTGGCGTGCTGTTTCGCCGTGGTGATGCGTTGCAATCCCTTGAAGGAGTAGACGTCGTGGCCTTTGACAAAACCGGCACCCTGACGATGGGCGCGCCAGTGGTCGCGTCAAATACACTGCGCGCTGATGATTTGGCCGCCGTTGCCGCTGTTGAGGCCGCGTCAAATCACCCCTTGGCCGCCGCGATTGTCGCGCTTGCGGGGCGCCACCTTCCGACGGCAACGGACGTCGAAACAGTGCCTGGTCACGGCATACAAGGCATGGTTGCGGGTCGGCGCATCGTCATCGGCAATGTGGCGATGATGGCGTGGGACGGGGTGAGCGCACAGGCCGATGTGCCCGCAGGACAAACCCCTGTCATGGTCGCGATTGATGGCACATTCGCAGGGACACTGGGCTTGTCAGACGCACCCAAAGCAGATGCCAAATCCACCGTTCAAAACCTTCAGGCCCAAGGTATCGAAGTGGTGATGGTGTCCGGTGACACGCAAACGGCCGCAGATGTTTTGGGTGCAGCGCTTGGCATTGACCGCGTCATTGCGGGGGTTCTGCCCGATGGCAAAGCGGATGTCGTTCGTGATTTCCAATCCAAAGGTCACCGCGTGGCGTTTCTCGGGGACGGGATCAACGACGCGCCCGCGCTGGCATGCGCTGATGTCGGCATCGCCATGGGCAACGGCACAGATGTGGCCGTGGACAGCGCTGATGTGGTGCTGGTGTCCGGTAACCCCATGGGGGTCTTGCGGGCGATCACGATCAGCCGTGCCACATTGCGCAACATCCGCCAGAACCTCGGCTGGGCGTTTGGGTATAATGTCGTGCTTATTCCTGTCGCGGCGCTGGGGTGGTTGACCCCTCAGCTGGCGGCGCTGGCAATGGCCGCGTCAAGCGTGCTGGTTGTCACGAATGCGCTGCGGTTGCGCTGGGTCAAGGTGGCGCGCGCATGAATATCAAACACGCCTCAGGGGTGACGGGACTGCCCGCGAAAACCATTCGTTACTATGAAGACATCGGGTTGGTGAAACCTGACCGCGCCGACAACGGATACCGCGATTTCAGTGATGTACATTTGCACAAACTGTCCTTCCTTGCCCGTGCGCGCGACCTCGGGTTTTCGATTTCTGATTGCCGTGATTTGTTGGCGCTTTGGGAAGATCAGGACCGCGCCAGCAGCGATGTGCGCGCCATCGCCAAACAGCACCTCACCGCGATCGAGGCCAAGATTGCAGGCCTGCAAGACATGCGCGCGACCCTTGCTGATCTGGTCCAAACCTGCGCGGGCAACGACCGCCCTGATTGTCCGATTATAGATCGATTGCGCAAAGGTTAACGCGCGATCCATAAAACAACCTAAACGTGCCCAATTCTTGCCAAATAGCTTTGCGACCTTGTCCTCAAGCTTTGGATGAGGATCGATATGCCGCAAATTTTATACATCGTTTATTGGGTTTTGCGCCTTGGCCCGATTGGTCTTGGGATTATGGCGTCTCTGATCCTTGGGCTCGGGTTGTACCTTCAGGTTCTGCAAAACGAGGGTCACGCCGACGATGCCGCCGCTTTGCTTGCCGGTCCACCAGCCGCCGTCGATGTCGCAAATTTTGATCCGGACCTGCATGCGACTGAGCAAGGCGAAGTGGTCCTGCGGGGGCAGGCCGTGTATGATTTCGCCTATGAATTGAGGCTTGAAAAAGACACCGGTGATGATGATGCCTTTATGGTGCCCCTCGTGTCGTCGACGTCATTCGATGACACCGAAATTGTCGGCATCGCTTTCTTTTATGAAACCGGCTTCGACTTTGACCGTCTGACACCTGAATTCTTGATGAACGGTGTCGTGGATTTTGGCGACGTTGGCCCGATCATGGAATATAACGGAAGCATCAGCGGCCTTGGCCGTTGGAGCGATTTGACCGAAGATGCGTTTTTCGAAAAAGGCCTGAAATTCAGTGATGATCTGGTCGTGATCTGGCCCTATCTCCATGGTCGAGAGGACAAGTTCGCGCCACCTAAGGCTGATGAAACATCAATGTTCGGGCTGTTTTCAAAGATCGCGGGCGGATTGGTCCTGCTGGCATTGGCAAAGCTGGTGTTTGCGTCCAAGCCAGTCGACACACCTACAGTGCAAGGCCCGACAGCGGCAGACACCCCGCTGGCCGCCGCGTTTGAACCCATCCCACCCGCCAACGCAGCCGATGCAATGCCGCTTTGGAAACAGCGCGCTGAGGGCAAGTTTGAAACCCTTTTTGGCGAATTTGAAACGCCTTCTTCAGCCACCCCTGACGGAGATACACCCAGCGCGCCACGCTTTGATGCAGCTCCAGCCAAGGCCATGACACGCGCAGAAACTTTGACGCAGCGCCAATCGAACATTCAACCACCGCTGATCACCCCGAAACGGTCTGGCCTTGGCGTGCGCAAAGTGTTGATCGGGATTGTCGCAGGTTTGTTCGTTCTGGGCCTTGTGTCGACCGTGTCCGATTTGATCGCCAAATCCACGGCATCCGATTTAGCGACAATAACAACGCCCCAAGACATTGCTGCAGCGACTGTTGCTGACCTTGTGGTGCCAGATGCAGACCCTAATCGTCATTGGACGGATATTGATGTGACACCCGTGATTGAATGGTTTGTGGCTAAATCCATCCTCGCGGTTTCTGGTGATGTGGAAGCAATGACCACGCTTGGCATGATTGTTGGCGGTCTGTTGGTCACGCTGTTTATGCTTCGCGTTTACATCACCGCGCGGCTCGCCTCGACCTTGGGGCGGCGACGGTCTTACAGCTTTGACGATCTCACGACAGGGGGCTAGTGGCGGCGAAGCCTACCTTAGAAACTCACCTCAACGCCCGGCAGGTTCAGCGATTTGATCAGTTCACGCAGTTCTTGGCGGGCTGCGACGTTAGAGATGTTCAATCCCTTGATGCCCAAATCGCGCAGGTCCAGCAATGTCAGGCCGCGCGGGAACAGTTCGCGAAAAATGACACGTTCGTTGAACCCCGGTGCGGTGCGAAATCCGATGCGGCGCGACAGTTTTTCAATCGCAGCTTCCATCTTTTGCTTGTTCACCATGTTCTGCGCACCCATGCGATTGCGCACGACAATCCAGTCAATCGGTTCAAATCCGGCCTGTGCGCGCAGCTGACGGGCGTTCCACACCATCTGGCTGTAAACGGACGGGCCAGAAATCGTTTCACCATCCGTGTCGATGTGTGCCAGCAGATCAAAATCGATAAAGCTGTCGTTAAGCGGCGTGATCAGCGTATCAGCGAGCGAATGGGCAACCTGAGACAGGCGCGTGTGGCTGCCGGGGCAATCGATCAGGATGAAATCACTGTCAGGTTCAAGACCAGCAACCGCCACTGACAGCCTGTGATCAAAAATGTTTTCACCGCTTTGCAGAGTCGACGGGTCGACCTCGGGCAGGTCGTGATAGGTCGGGGTTGGTAAATCCAAACCCTTTTCCGCCATAAACTTTTTACGATTCTCAACATAGCGGCCCAGTGTTTTCTGGCGCAGATCCAGATCAAGCGTGCCGACCTTATGGCCCATGCGCGACAGGGCTGTTGCCACGTGCATCGACACGGTGGATTTGCCCGCACCGCCCTTTTCGTTACCCACGACAATAATGTGTGCCACTGCCTGTCATCCCTTTGTGCCCTCGGATCGTTGTCCGAAGCGTCGGCGTAACTATACCCAGCAGCAGACGCAAGGCAAAGAGGGATTGACTTGTGACGCGCCAAGCCCCATTGGCCCCTCAAGGATGATGCTGGCTGCCGCGTGAGCAGGCGCAGACGCGCAAAGGTGCATCTCCTTAGGTTCCCAACATCACGCAGGGGTGCCACGCCAATCGGCGGGCCTACTGAACACAGGCATGGGCATTCGGCCCACCGCGTAGCTTTTGGCGTATCCCTTTTGCGATGTTCCAACCGTTCGGGTTGGGACGATACTTTTATGCGGGCATCCATGTGTCCGCCCCGATCCAAGGATTACAAATGGATTTCGATATGCTGGGCCTCGCGCCCCGACTGATTGCTGAACTGAAACGCCAAGGCATCGTTGACCCGACGCCGATTCAGGCACAGGCAATCCCCCACGCGATGAATGGTCGCGACGTCATGGGCCTTGCCCAAACAGGCAGTGGTAAAACCGCCGCCTTCGGTCTGCCGATGATCGACATGCTGCTGAAAGAACAAGGCAAGCCCGAGGCAAAGACCGCCCGCGCGCTGATCTTGGCCCCAACGCGCGAATTGGCGAAACAAATTCAAGAAAATCTCGCCGCGTATACGACTGGCACACACCTGAAAACGATGCTTGTTGTCGGTGGCGCTGGTATTACAGGCCAAATCCGCAAGCTTGAACGCGGCGTTGATTTGTTGGTCGCGACACCCGGTCGTTTGATCGACCTGTTGGAACGTCGTGCTGTTCGTTTGGGAGACACCAAATTCTTGGTTCTCGATGAAGCTGACCAAATGCTCGATATGGGGTTCATCCACGCCCTGCGCCAGATCGCACCGCTTTTGGCGACACCGCGCCAGACCATGCTGTTTTCGGCGACAATGCCGAAGCTGATGGGCGAACTCGCGGGCGCGTTTCTTGACAGCCCGATCCGCGTGCAGGTCGACGCGCCGGGTAAACCTGTTGATCGGATCGAACAATCGGTTCACTTCGTGGCCAAAGCCGCCAAGACGGACCTGCTGATCGAATTGATCGACAAACACCGCGATGAACGCGCCATTGTGTTTGGCCGCACGAAGCACGGGTCCGAAAAGCTGCACAAGCTTTTGACCAGTAAGGGGTTTTCGACGGCCTCTATCCACGGCAACAAATCCCAAGGTCAACGCGACCGTGCCATCACCGATTTCAAGGCCGGCAAGGTCAAGATCTTGGTGGCGACAGATGTGGCCGCCCGTGGCCTCGATATCCCAGAGGTAAAGCACGTTTATAACTACGACCTGCCCAACGTGCCTGAAAACTATGTCCACCGTATTGGTCGCACGGCCCGTGCTGGTGCTGATGGTATGGCAATCGCATTCTGCGCACCTGATGAAATGGGTGAATTGCGCGATATCCAAAAGGCGATGAAGGCTGACATTCCCGTTGCGGGTGGTCGCCCTTGGGAGAAATCCGAGGAAGAAGCCAAGCCAAAGCGCGGCGGAGGTGGCGGTGGTCGTCGCTTCGGCGGTGGCGGCGGTGGCGCTGGCCGTGGTGGCAAGCCCGGCGGTGGTCGCCCCGGTGGCGGCGGTGGTCGTCCCGGTGGTGGTGGCAAACCCGGTGGTGGCGGTGGCAATCGTCGTCGCAAACCGAGCTAACCCCGCGCCCAATCGCTCAAAAGTTGCATCTTTTGGCATTTACTGTTAGTTAAGTGCCCAAAGATAAAAAGAAAAAATGGCAGTCCCTTCATGAGCCCCGTGTTCACATCCGTCTTACGTGACTTTGTCGCGCCCCTGTTCCGTCGTCCAAAAGGATTGCAAGTCGCAGCCCTTTGCACGCGCGGCAGTGGTGCGGACAAACAGGTTTTGTTGGTCACAAGCCGTGGGACAGGCCGTTGGATCATCCCCAAAGGCTGGCCCATTCGCGGTCTGGCATCGTCCCAAGCCGCGTTGCAAGAAGCATGGGAAGAAGCAGGCGTCAAAGGTGCGACCGCCGACACTGACCCCATTGGCAGCTATGCCTATGACAAAACCATGGGCAGCGGCCTGCCTATGCCAGTGGAAACATTGGTCTATTCCGTCGCCGTGAACGGCCTTGAGAATGATTTCCCAGAAGCCGGACAGCGCAAACGCCAGTGGGTCACCCCGCAAGAAGCCGCCAACATGGTGGACGAACCTGAGCTTAAATCCATCCTGCGTGTTCTTCCCGTCTAAAAAATCAGCAAAAAGCATTGATTTGAAGCAGTGATGCTGACAAGTGTTTCGCCGACTTCAGGGGGACACCATGTCAGATAATAACGGCGATCTGCGCCATCTCGATACGCTAGACCGTGATCTGGCGCGCTTTTCTCGGCTTGAAATGGCAACACAGTACGCAGGACGGCCAATGGTTGGCCCCGCTATTTCGTTGTTGTTTATCGTGTTGGCTGGCCTCGCCGCCGCGCTGTTCTTTGGGCAAACCAACAATTCCATGATCGTGATCGTGGCGACCTGTTTGGGGGCTTACATGGCTCTCAACATTGGTGCGAACGACGTGGCCAACAACATGGGCCCCGCCGTGGGCGCGAATGCGTTAACCATGGGCGGCGCGATCGCGATCGCAGTTGTGTTTGAATCCGCTGGCGCATTGATTGCGGGCGGCGACGTTGTCAGCACAATTGCCAAAGGCATCATCGCGCCCGAAAGCATGGGGGACGCATCCACCTTTGTCTGGGCCATGATGGCCGCCCTTCTGTCGGCCGCGTTATGGGTGAACCTTGCCACATATGTCGGTGCACCTGTGTCGACGACCCATTCGGTTGTCGGGGGCGTGATGGGCGCTGGTATTGCGGCCGCCGGATTTGGGGCCGTCAGCTGGGACACAATGGGCGCGATTGCCGCGTCTTGGGTGATTTCCCCGGTGCTCGGCGGCGTGATTGCCGCGTTCTTCCTGTTCGTTATTAAATCCCGCATCATCTACACCGATGACAAGATTGCCGCTGCGCGCCGTTGGGTGCCCATTCTGGTGGGTATCATGGCCGGTGCGTTTGGGGCTTATCTCGCGCTCAAGGGCCTCAAGAAGCTGATCAAGATTGATATGCCCACGGCGTTGATGATCGGTCTTGGTATTGCGGTTTTGGTCTGGTTGGTGATGATCCCCGTGATCAAAAAACAGTCCGAAGGTCTGGAAAACCGCAACAAGTCCCTCAAGGTTTTGTTTGGCATACCGCTGGTCGTGTCTGCCGCGCTGCTGTCATTTGCCCACGGCGCCAACGACGTCGCCAATGCGGTCGGCCCACTTGCCGCGATTGTTCAAGTGTCCCAATCGGGAAATTTCACTGACAGCTTCGGCATCCCGTTCTGGGTCATGGTGATCGGCGCATTCGGTATCTCGTTCGGGCTATTCCTGTTCGGCCCCAAGCTGATCAAAATGGTCGGCAGCCAGATCACCAAATTGAACCCGATGCGCGCCTACTGCGTGGCCCTTTCAGCGGCCATCACGGTGATCGTGGCGTCATGGCTTGGTCTCCCCGTCAGCTCTACGCATATCGCTGTGGGTGGTGTGTTCGGGGTCGGCTTTTACCGTGAATACGATGCCGAACGTCGCCTGCGCCTTGCCCGCGAAGGGATGCCGGATCGCCCTGCTTATTCGGTCGAAGAACGCCGTCGCCGCAAGCTCGTGCGCCGGTCCCACTTCATGACGATCATCGCCGCATGGATCATCACGGTGCCCGCCGCAGCCCTTCTATCCGCGCTGATCTTCTTTGTGTTGAACTCGGTCCTCGGCGCGTAATCCCCGCACAGATTAAACCAACAGCGCCACCCCTGACTGGGGTGGCGTTTTCATGTCAGCGGGCCGAGCGTCACAAACATCTAACCTCAAACGCAAAACGCCGCCCACGAGGGAGCGGCGTTTCAGTCTTCCGAAAGGGTAATGGCTTAGAAGCCAAGGCCTTCGTACTTTTTCTTGAACTTGGAAACGCGGCCACCAGTGTCCATCAGGCGTGCGCCTGCACCCGTCCATGCAGGGTGCACAGTTGGATCAATATCGAGCTGCAGGCTGTCGCCTTCTTTGCCCCATGTTGTTTTCATCTGGTACGGAGTGCCATCTGTCAGTTTGACTTCGATGACGTGGTAATCGGGGTGGATATCTTTTTTCATGATGCCAATCCTTACGCGTCTGCGCCGCTGGACAGCGGACGATAATTTGTTTTCTCGACGATACGTGCGGACTTACCGCGACGCGAACGGAGGTAGTACAACTTGGCGCGACGAACGCGACCACGACGAACAACAGTGATTTCGTCGATGTTGGTGGAATACAGCGGGAACACACGTTCAACGCCTTCACCGAATGAGATTTTGCGAACTGTGAAAGAACCAGCAATACCTTTGCCGTTCTTACGAGCGATACAAACGCCCTCGTAGTTCTGAACACGTGTACGAGTACCCTCGGTCACGCGAAAGCCAACACGGATCGTGTCACCGGCTTTGAAGTCTGGGATAGTCTTACCCAGTGCGGCGATTTGTTCCGCCTCGAGTTGTGCGATCAGGTTCATGATCGTCTCCTAATATTCACGCGGTTTATCCGCGGATGTGAGGGCTGCCAGAGCTTTGGTCTTCATCGGGTCGATCACGTCGCCCACCAAAGGTGTTAACTGCCTATGCTTTCTGTTGGGCGGGTTCGCGGTGAAGACGTCACGGCCATACCAAACAGGTCCAACGAATCCATTCGGATCGTTGACTAGCGCGGTATAGGGGGGGGAGGGCTGTGTGGCAAGGGGTTTGGACGGGCTGTATCGCGTCAAATCCGGCGGTCAGCCGTGCTCTGCCGCGACCTTTGCTTCCAGCTTGGAAAATACAGCGAGGACATCTTCCGGTGTCGCACGATCAAGCGCCCCATCAGCGACCTCATCCGCACTCCAAAGCCATGATTTTGCAGCGTCGTGCAGCATATCCCAATCCCCGAACATGCGGGTTTCAATCGGCCCCGACACAAGCTGCGTGATGTTGACGTGGCGATCATCGCGCGCGATGCGCTCATAGGTGGCGTCCACCATGTCGGCGGGGCCCTCAAGAAGCTGTAAGAAAACATCTTGGCGACACACCAGCGCGCCGGTGATTCCATCGCGGTTGTTACAGCGCCGCGCGTCCAAAAGAATGCCACTAAGAAGTGCGCTATCGTAGCCAAAGGGCTGGGACGAATAAATGACTTGTTTGAGTTCCATACACATATATACGCCGCGCGCTGGCAGATGTAACGGACAAACGATGCGGCTTATTCGCCGCTGTGTTTTGCCCATAAATCTGGTCGTCGGTCTTGCGTGATTTTCTCGGACATTTCACGCCGCCACTGCGCGACCTTTTTGTGATCTCCTGACGTCAGAACAGGTGGGATGTCGTGTCCTTCCCATGTCGCGGGTCGGGTATATTGCGGGTGTTCCAGAAGCCCGTTTGAATGGCTTTCCTCAATTGCGGAGTCCGAATTCCCCAACACACCCGGCAACAGGCGCACGCAGGCATCAATCAGGGTCATCGCAGGCAATTCACCCCCCGTCAGCACGTAATCGCCCATCGATATTTCGATGATGTCATAGTGGTCCAGCACCCGTTCATCGACCCCTTCAAAACGACCGCACAGCAATGTCACACCGTCCTGTTCGCTCAGGTCTTGGGCGATTTTCTGGGTAAACGGCACACCGCGCGGGGACAGATAAATCAGCGGCATCCGCCCCTTCGCGCGCCTGCGCGTATCCCCGATGGCATTGGCCACCACATCCGCGCGCAACACCATGCCCGCGCCACCACCCGACGGGGTATCATCAACATTGCGGTGCTTGCCGACGCCATAGCGGCGCAGGTCCGTCGCGTTCAGCTGCCAAATCCCGTCCTTGAGCGCCTTTCCCGTCAGGCTTTCGCCCAACAAACCGGGGAAGGCATCTGGAAACAGCGTGATAACTTGCGCAGTCCAAGCATGGGCAAGCTGTGGCTTACCCGTCATCAATTCTTGGGGCTTGGCGCTGACCTGCACGGACTTGCGGCCCATGGATTTGTTCGGTTTATCGGTCATGTCTGTGCCCTTTTCAAATGGTCGGCCTTGGCGGTTATTGATGCTGCGTCTGACAGACCTGCGCGGTTCAACGCAAGCAGATCATCGATCAGCGTATCATCGGGGCCTTTGTTCATCACGTCATGGGGTTTGAGGTGTTTGCGCAAATGCGCTGGCAGCTCAATCAGATCAATCAAGGGTCGCGCGGGGTTTTCATCCGCGTGTGCCAAATCCTCTAGATCGATCGTATAGACTGTGCCTGTGACAGCCTTGGCTACGGCTTCGGTCACATCGACCAGATTGGCGGCGCTGGCATAGGTTTGCATATACTCGGCCTCGTCCATCACCAGCCGTGTGGTGCGCAAATTGTGCGTATAGGTGGATCGCAGCCAATCGCTGTGGTCCCGCGTAATGAACAGAAATACGACATCGGCCTCATGGCCGAAAACATCGCAAATCACATCTTCAGTGCGCGCCATCAACGCTGGGGTCGCCTCGTATCCCGTGTGCCCATCGCGCCCCAGCATCCGCCCCGCAAGCTTTTCGTCCGTAATCAGGACACAGCGGTTCTTGGGCTCAATCGTGGTCAACACAGCGCGCAGGTCATCGCCGAACTGATCCAGCAACGCCGCCGTCTCAACCGTGAATACCGGATCGCCATGCGCGCGGCACCGTTCGCCAAATGCACAGGGAACACCAAGGCGCTACGGGGGTAAATATGTTTGCTGTTGGCGCGCAGGTAGTGCTGGGCGGACGTTGTGCCAGTCTTGTGAAAACCGGCGTGAACGATCACCCGCCGCCCTGGCATCACTCGGTCTCGGTTGGGTCGTCAAACAATCCGCGCGGGGGATCTAGCACAATACGGCCCGCGGCCAAATCAACTGTCGGCACGATGGTGGCGCTGAACGGCACCAACACGGTGTCTTTTTGCGCAGGGCTTATGATCTCAAGCAGATCTTCCGCGCCATTGGTTTGCACGGCCTTCACACGGCCCAATTCGTTGCCGCCCGTGTCATACGTCATGCAGCCAACCAGATCGGCGTGGTAAAATTCGTCATCGGGCAGGGACGGCAGTTGATCGCGCAAGGCGAACAATTCCGTGCCGTTCAATCCGTCGGCTTCTTCTTTGGTGGTGATGCCGTCCACGCGCGCGATCAAGCTGCCTTTGGTCTGGCCCTTGATGACGATTGTGGTGATGACCACGCCGTCGCCGCGCGTCAGCGGCGTGTAATCCGCAATCGTTTCCGGATCGGCGCAAAAAGATTTTATGCGCACGTCCCCATGGACCCCAAAGGACCCCGATAACGCACCAACGATAATTCTGTCATCTGACATGATAATTCCTAGCGGTGGGGCAGCGCGATGCCGCCCCACCAGACCTGATTACTCAGTTGCTGTTTCTTCAGTCGCTGCTTCTTCAACAGGCGCTTCTTCTACAACAGGTGCTTCTTCAACTGCTGGTGCTGCTGCGGCTTCAGCGGCGGCCTCTGCTGCGGCTGCGGCTTTGGCGGCTTTTTCTTCGACGCGATCTTGTGCAGCTTTGCCCGGCGTACCCTTCTTAAGGTTTGCGCGATCTTTCTTTGGCAATACGCCAGCGGCTTCGAGGAAACGGGAAATGCGATCCGTTGGCTGTGCGCCTTCGCCCAACCAGTACTGAACACGTTCCATGTTCATTACAACACGGTCTTCCGCGTCCTTGGCGAGAAGCGGGTTATATGTGCCCAGCTTTTCAACGTAGCGACCATCGCGCGGCATGCGGGAATCCGCAGCAACAATACGGTAAAACGGGCGCTTCTTGGAGCCACCACGGGCGAGGCGAATTTTCATAGCCATGAGTTTAGTTTCCTTTGGGTTTGTCGATATGTGTTTTGTGATGCTGAATGACTTCAGCGATGATGAAGTTGAGGAACTTCTTGGCAAATTCGGGATCCAAGTGGGCCCCGTTTGCCAAATCTTCTAGCCGTGCGATCTGTGCGGCTTCGCGCGCGGGATCGGACGGGGGAAGGTCGTGGCTGGCTTTGAGTTTCCCCACAGCCTGCGTATGTTTGAACCGTTCACCCAGCGTATAAACGAGGATCGCATCAAGGCGGTCGATGCTGTGACGGTGTTCTTTGAGGATGTCGGCGGCGCGTTCAATGTCGCTCATGTCATCGCTCCCTTGTGGTGGCGCCAGATGTTCACGACGGTCCTGTCGTCTTCGTCGTAAAATTCACCGCCCGGCGCGTTGGCGATTTGTGTTTGTTTGGCGTCGAACGTGGCGCCCAGGGCGCGTGCAACGGCGACAGAAGGCGCGTTGCCCTCATCGATATGGGATTGCGCCGTGTTCGTGCCCAGACGGTCCCACATCATGGGAATGACTTTGCGCATCGCCTCGGTCACGTAGCCTTTGCCTTCATGGATGGCATCATACAGCGTCCAGCCGAATTCTGGTTCTGCGTGGCGCTGGGGGTGGAACACGCCAAAGCCGCCGATCGCGTGATCGGGCTGCGTTTTAAGCGCCGCGATGAAAAGACCATACCCGCGCAACATCCAATAGGCGCTAAGGTGTAGAAAATGGCTTTCGGCCATCTCGCGTGGGATTGGGCCGCCCGTAAACTTCGCACGCTCGGACGTTTTGAACGCGACATAGGCGTTCGCGTCAGAAAACTGCGGTGCGCGCAGGATCAGGCGTTCGGTCTCAAGCGTGGGGATAGTCACGGTCACGGTCATTTCTTTTTACCGAACCCCGACAGGCCGGGGGGCAGGGCCGCGCCGCCACCAAGGCCGGGCATGCCGCCAAATCCGCCGCTTGGCATCTTCGCGCCAAGTGCCTTGGCCGCTTCTTCCATCGCCGCAGGGTCGTTCATGTCGGGTGCGCCGCCTTTGCCGAACATGCCTTTCATGGCTTGCTTCAGCATCCCACCTTTGCCCATTTTACCCATCTTCTTCATCATGTCCGACATCTGGCGATGCATTTTGATCAGCTGGTTGAGTTCGCGCACTTCAAGGCCCGCACCAATCGCGATGCGTTTCTTGCGTGACGCCTGCAACAGCTGAGGGTTGACACGTTCTTTCTTAGTCATCGAATTGATCAGCGCGATCTGGCGTTTGAGAACGCTGTCGTCCATGCCGGATTCTTCGATCTGTTTGGCGGCCTTTTTCATGCCAGGCATCATGCCCATCATGCCTTCCATGCCGCCCATTTTCATCATTTGGTCCAGCTGCATTTTCATGTCGTTCATGTTGAAGCGGCCCTTTTGGAACCGTTTCATCATGCGTTCGGCCTGATCGGCCTCAATCGTTTCTTGCGCCTTTTCGACCAGCGACACGATATCGCCCATGCCAAGGATACGGCCCGCGACGCGTTCGGCGTGGAATTCCTCAATCGCATCCATTTTTTCGCCAAGACCGACAAAGCGGATCGGGCGGCCTGTAACGGCGCGCATGGACAACGCAGCACCGCCGCGCCCGTCGCCGTCCATCCGTGTCAGGACCACACCGGAAATCCCGATACGTCCGTCAAAGTTTTCAGCGGTCGTCACGGCGTCTTGTCCGGTCAGACCGTCAACAACCAACAGCGTTTCGCGGGGCCCCGCAACATCGCGCACCGCTTCGACTTGTTGCATCAGTTCTTCGTCAATCGAAAGGCGTCCAGCAGTGTCGAGCATATAGACGTCATAGCCACCAAGGTTCGCCGTCGTCTTGGCGCGCTTGGCGATCTGCACAGGGTTTTCACCCTTCACGATGGGCAGCGTATCAACGCCGATTTGCACACCCAAAATCGCCAACTGCTCCATCGCGGCAGGGCGGTTCACGTCAAGCGATGCCATAAGGACTTTTTTGCCCTCACGCTCCGTCATGCGTTTCGCCAGCTTCGCGGTGGTTGTCGTTTTACCCGAACCTTGCAAACCGACCATCAGGATCGGCGCAGGTGGGTTGTCGATCTTCAGGGCACCGTCGCCACCGTCACCCGCAAGAACGTGCACCAATTCGTCGTGCACAATCTTCACAACCTGCTGACCGGGGGTCACAGATTTCGTAACAGACTGACCGGATGCCTTTTCTTGTACCGCTTTGATAAAATCACGCGCAACGGGCAGGGACACGTCAGCCTCAAGAAGGGCAACACGCACTTCGCGCAGGGCTGTCTTGACGTCGTCCTCGGACAACGCACCTTGCTTGGTGAGGCGATCAAAGACGCCGCCTAGGCGATCTGACAGTGACTCGAACATGGTAAGCGTCCTTTGCGTCGTTACATCATATGCCCCCAATATAGGGAGCGGCTCAAAGCAGTATAACCCCAGTGGGCGCAACGCGCTGACTGGGGGCGATCCTTACTCATGTAAGGACCGGAGGGACAAAGCTCTCCGGAGTTAGGTTGCGTTTAGGGTTTCGCCGCGCCTGAGTCAACAGATGGGTCAACAGAAGCGTCATCACGCGCGCGTCACGCTTTCATCCAATCGCTGACCTTGGCAGAAGCGGCCAAAGCATCGCCCGCAGGCACCGTGTGTTTGGCGATGTTGTGGCGCCCTTCGTCCATGCCGTCCCGCACATACAAGGCTATCATGCGGTTGGGGTCCTGATCGGCTGGGCCGTTGCGGGAATAGCGCATCACGCGGGTGGATTGGACCTCATCTAGGGGCCACGCGTGTCTGTGCATCCCTCAGATATCACGGTGGCGCAGCTCTGCCTCGCCCGTCGCGGCATTCAGCACCAACATGGATTTTTCGACGCGAAACAACGCGTAGGGGATCGAAATCCCCGCGGTCGCGGCCAGCCATGTGAAAAGCATCAAATTGGGCACAGTAGCGACGCTGACCAAAAGCGCGGCGGCCGCTATGCCAGCCAGTGAAATGATTGCTTAGAACAACGGCCCCTTCCAACGGGTAAACCGCAAGACCAATAAATCCGGTGTGTTGGTTGTTAATTTCACGCGGCCTCGCGCCAATCGTTCACATCGCGGGCCAGCATGCGGACGCGATGGATATGTTTTTTGTAGGTGTTCAAGTTGTAGCTGCCCAAATCCATTCCCTTGTCGATCCGCACATTCAAATAGCCGTACCGCGTCGCTGATGTTGCCGCAGATTTAATGTCCAACCTCTGACTGGCATAAAACAGGTCGATATTTGCCAAATCGAACCATTGGGACTGATACCGGAAAAACATCTTCCGCCGCAGTTCAAGCCGACCTGAGGTTTTGTTTAAGACCATCTGCGTGCGTCGTGGCGACATGATCGTAATTAAACCCAAAATCGCAGGAAACACCCCGACCAAAAGCCAAACCCAAAGCGGCGCATCGGTGCCGGGCAGCAGAAACAGAATCGAAAATATCAGCAAAAACAGCGGCGCAAACAGCAAAAAGCCGCCCCATTCGCGGCACTCGATAACCAATGTGTCTGGTGATGGTTGGGTGATTTTCATGGGCTGCAGTCAAACGCGGCCCAAGCAGTAGCAGATGAAACAAGACCGCGGCAATCATGGTGCAGACCAAAAGCGCCGCGCCGATCCATTGCATGCCGGGGACCCATAACAGAACCGCAGATCCGACTTCGATTGCGCCCGTAAGATAGCGGAACCATTGGCCCCACCCGATCGCGCCGAATGTGGCGACCATCATTTCTGCGCCCGCCAGTTTGGCCAATCCTGCCGCGCCAAAGGCCAGCGTCAAAAGGGCAGTGATGGCCAGCAGGCCGTATTTCTTAAGAGTAGGGGACATGATATTTTCCTTATTTGGTTTTATTGGATGATGTCTTTGGCCGCACGAACGTCGACGTCCGTAATCCCGATAAAGCCAAGAAACAGTTTGAGGTGAGGCGTGAGGAAATCCATCTGCGATCCTAAGGGCACACCGCCAGATGCGACCGCGACAATGGCATTTTTACCTTTCAAAAGCCCCTCAGGACCGTCGGGCAAATACTGAAACGTCACACGGTGCCGCGCGACCAGATCCATCCATGCCGGGACTCGCAAAGTTGTAGAACGGTGCGCCGATGATGATCGTGTCTGCCGCTTGGAGTTCAGCAACAAGCACGTCAGACAAGGCAAGGCGCGCTTTGTCGGCGTCCGACCGCGTTGCGGGATCAGTCAGGCGCGCATCTGCCCACGCGCCATCAATCTGGGGCAGGGGCGCGGCGGCTAGATCGCGGTATGTAACGAGGCCCCCGATCTCTGCGACCAACTTGGCAGACGCCGCGCGGCTGGTGCTGGTCGTAAGGTTGGCGGAAGAATCGATATGTAGAATGTGGATCATGCTGAAGTCCTCATGCAAGTGTGATGACAGGCATATGGCCTTTGCGCCCACGAACGCTATATCCAGTATTCAATAGTTGATGTTCAAATTTGCACAGGAAAGATCATGGACAACTGGGACGAAATCAGGACGGCCTTTCAAGTGGCCCGTATCGGGACCGTCAGCGGTGCGGCAGAAATTCTCAGAGTGCATCATGCCACCGTGATCCGTCATATTGATGCGCTTGAACAGCGGCTCGGGGTGAAATTGTTCCAACGCCACGCGCGCGGCTACACCGCAACAGAGGCAGGGCAGGATCTGATGCAGGTCGCCACGGCCACGGATGATCAATTCACGCAGCTTGCGGGTCGCATTCGCGGGCAGAGCGATGGTGTGTCAGGGGATTTGGTGGTTACATCATTGGTGATGTTATCGCCGGTGCTGACGCCAGTGCTGGCGCAATTTCGCCGCGAAAATCCCGATCTGACCGTGCGGTTCCTGACGGGTGCACGCCTGTTTCGTCTGGAATACGGCGAAGCCCATGTTGCCATCCGCGCCGGCGAAGCGCCAAGTCAACCAGACAATGTCGTCCAGCCGTTCTTTTCCCAAACCATGCATCTAGTCGCTGCCCCGTCTTACATCGAACAACATGGTACACCTGACGGTATCGATGATCTGGTCAATCACTGGTTCATAGGGCACGACAACATCGACAGCCGCGCGCCGTTCATTAGGTGGCTTGCCGAAAAAGTGCCGGAAAACCGCATCGTGTTTCGCATAACAGACGACCGCGCCATGGTTGATGCGGTCGTATCTGGTGCGGGCATCGGATTCGTGTCCACTTGGGACATGCGCCAGCATCCCGAGTTGATCGAGGTCATGCCGTCCCAAAAGGAATGGACTGCGCCTTTGTGGTTGGTGACCCATGTGGATTTGCACCGCACCACCAAGGTTCAGGCGTTTTTGAAGTTCTTGAAAGAGAAAGCGAGCGATTGGGAGGTCTAGTCGGTATCGGTTAGTTCAGCAGCTAAGAATCGTTCAAAATCGTCAAGGTTCACGGCTTCGAACTGCCCGAAGCTTTGCATCCAGATGGACGCTTCGCGCATCGCGTCCGGTTCCAGCTTGCACCACTTCACACGCCCGCGCTTTTCTTGGCTGATCAGTCCCGCTGCGGTCAGCACGCCCAGATGTTTTGAAATCGCAGCCAGCGACATCTCGAATGGGTCGGCCACATCTGTCACAGCCATATCGTCCTCAAGCAGCATCGCGAGGATGGCGCGGCGGGTGGGGTCGCCCAGGGCGGCAAACACAGTATCAAGGGGCATCGACATAGCCCCATGAAGCGCAAGGGGGCTGAAACGTCAACCAAATGGTTGAATATCGTAAAGGGCGCTGTGGGTGGGTCGTGTGCCAAATCGTGACGATTTTTATTCATAAATATACTTATAAAACAAAGTCTTGTGGCGCTCCAACTGTGCGTTGACTCTGCGCGCGCTTAACCCTAGAACCACGCCAACTACGGAAGGGGACTCCTCGTGACCGACCAGAACGATCCCGCTGACCGCCTCAAGGCGCTAGAAGCAAGGATCAAGGCGGCCAAGGGCGAGGAACGCAAACCCCACTCCGAGGAACATTATTCGCAGGCCAATATGGCATGGCGCATGGTGATTGAATTGGTAGCCGGTCTCGCGATCGGTTTTGGCATCGGGTACGGATTGGACGCTGTGTTCAACACCACGCCAATCTTTATGGTGCTGTTTATATTCTTCGGACTCGCAGCCGGTGTTAAAACCATGATGCGATCCGCCGCAGAGATGCAGAATGAAGCGTTGGCTAAAGAAGCTGACAAAGTGAAGGAAGACTGACGTGGCAGGCGAAGCAACAGAAGGCGGTGGACTCGAGTTTCACCCACTGGACCAATTCGAAGTGCACCGTTTGTTCGGCGAAGGACCAATCGATTGGTACACGATCACCAACGTAACCATGTGGATGGCGATTGCTGTCGTCTGCATCGTGTTGATGCTGGTTATCGGCACACGCAAACGCGCCGTTGTCCCAAACCGCATGCAGTCCATTGCTGAAACGCTCTATGGTTTCGTCTACACCATGGTCGAAGACGTAACGGGCAAAGACGGGATCAAGTTTTTCCCTTATATCTTTACGCTGTTCATCTTCATCCTGATTTCGAACCTCCTTGGCCTACTGCCCATGTCGTTCACGACCACATCCCACATCGCGGTCACAGCGGTCCTGGCATTCGCCGTATTCTTCACCGTCACCATCATTGGTTTCGTAAAGAATGGCGCGGCGTTCCTGGGTCTGTTCTGGGTGTCGAGCGCGCCTCTGGCGCTGCGCCCGATCCTTGCAGTGATCGAAGTCATTTCCTACTTCGTGCGTCCGGTGAGCCACTCCATTCGTTTAGCGGGCAACCTGATGGCAGGTCACGCTGTTCTCAAGGTCTTCGCGGGCTTTGCACAGGTCGGCCTGCTGGTCGCGCCCATCGCAATCCTCGGCGTTGTCGCGATCTACGCGCTCGAAGTTCTCGTGTCTGCCATTCAGGCCTATGTATTCACAATTCTGACGTGCGTTTATCTGAAAGACGCGCTTCACCCGTCACACTAACCACCAAACTACTGAAAAATCGTAAGGAGATTTTACTATGGCTATCTTAGGCGAACTCGCACACATCGGCGCTGGCTTGGCTGCAATTGGTTCCGGCGCTGCCGCAATCGGTGTTGGTCACGTTGCTGGCAACTTCCTCGCAGGCGCACTGCGTAACCCTTCAGCCGCTGCTGGCCAGACTGCTACACTGTTCATCGGCATCGCATTTGCAGAAGCTTTGGGGATCTTTTCGTTCCTCGTAGCCCTTCTTCTGATGTTCGCGGTCTAAGGCATACGAACTAAGATCCTTACGCTCGGGGTCGGTCCATTGCGGCTGACCCCGATGTAAGACCCTAAGGCCCGTATCGCACCGCGATACAATCAGACAGATTCTCTATGAGGGACACTAACTATGGCTGATACACCAGCAGGAGCAGAAGCAGGCGGGGCAGGAATGCCGCAACTTGATTTCTCGACCTTCCCGAACCAGATTTTCTGGCTCGTGGTCACACTTCTTGTGATCTACTTCATCTTGTCCCGTGTGGCTTTACCACGCATTGGCGCGGTTTTGGCCGAACGTCAGGGTACGATAACAAACGACATTGCAGCAGCAGAAGAGCTCAAGCAGCGCGCGCTGGAGGCTGAGGCCGCCTACGACCAAGCCCTGCTAGATGCCCGTTCCGAAGCTGGTAAAATCGTTGCAGACGCCAAAGCAGACATTCAATCCGATCTGGATGTGCAAATGCAAAAGGCCGACGCTGAGATTGCCGCGCAAACAGCCGAAAGCGAAAAAGCGATCGGCGAAATCAATGCAGGTGCTGCTGACGCGGTGAAAGCCGTCGCCAAAGACACCGCAAAAGAAATCATCGCTGCATTTGGTGGCAAAGCTGACGCAAAGACAGTGACCGCTGCTGTTACTGCTCGGATGAAGGGGTAAGACATGAAACTTAAACTCGCCGCCCTCATCACTTTGGCCGCATCGCCTGCCATGGCCGCGTCAAAGAACCCGTTTTCTGCCGACTTCTGGTCCTTGTCCAACACGGACATGATCGTTCTGATCGCCTTCGTCATTTTTGTCGGTGTGCTGATCAAGTTCGGCGTGCCCGGTATGCTGACCGGCATGTTGGACAAGCGCGCTGTCGGGATCAAATCTGATCTGGACGAGGCAAGGGCCCTGCGCGAAGAAGCACAGACATTGCTGGCCTCCTATGAGCGTAAGCAGCGTGAAGTTCAAGAACAGGCCGACCGCATCGTCGAGAACGCCAAAGAAGAAGCAACACTCGCCGCAATTCAGGCCAAAGAAGACATTGCCACATCCGTGACACGTCGTCTGGCCGCCGCTGAAGATCAAATCGCAAGTGCCAAGGCCTCTGCGATCCGCGATGTGCGCAATCAGGCTGTCAGCGTCGCTGTGGCCGCCGCACAAGACGTGATTGCCAAGCAGACAACGGCAGCCGATGCCAACAAGCTGATTGATGATGCAATCGTCGAAGTCGGAGCAAAACTGCATTGATCGAATTTACATAGTTTGGAACGGGCCTGCGCACATCGCGCGGGCCTTTTTCGTTTCAGGACCGCATTTCGTGGTCATACCGTTTTTGCGCAACCGCTTCGTTGCGGTCGGCCTTGTCCTGATCAAACAGCGCGTCTTCCACAAAGCCCAAATGCGCCTCAACCGCTTTGCGCGCGCCATCTGCATCACGGGCTTGCAGGGCATCGTTGATCCGTCGGTGCTGGTCCAACAACGTGTCGCGTGTCGTGCGTTGCTTGAACATGATCTGACGGTTGTAGAACACACCCTCGCGCAGCAATTGATACATCGATCGCATCATATGCAGCATGATGACGTTATGGCTCGCCTCGATAATGCTCAGGTGGAAGTCCGCATCAAGGCCTGCTTCCTCGCTCGGGTCACGTTTGGAATGCGCCGCTTCCATCTTCTTGAAAATCGCGTCGATGACCTTGAGGTCCGTATCCGTCCCCCGCATCGCAGCACGTTCAGCGGCCAATCCCTCCATATCGCGGCGAAACGCGATGTAGTCGAACACCGCCTCGCCGTGACCCGCAAACAGACGAACCAAGGTGTCCGAGAACGCGGACCCCAACACATCGCCCACAAACACGCCTGACCCCGCGCGGGTGGTCAACAACCCGCTGGCCTGAAGCCCGGTCAGTGCCTCGCGCAGGGATGGGCGTGACACGCCAAGGCGGTCCGACAGCTCGCGTTCCGATGGCAGGCGTTCCCCCGGTTTCAGAATGCCGCGCAGGATCAACTGTTCGATCTGGCGCACCACGGAATGGGAAATCTTTTCAGGCTGGACGGGTTCGAATGGCATAGCTGCCCCTTTTAAGATCTGGCCCTATCGGTAGTTGGTAAAATCATATGACCAATCGCGCAAACCCGCAAACGAAAAGGGGACCACCAAACGGCGACCCCTTTCCAATCAATGCCAGATCATCTTAACCGTTTGGCGTTATCGTGATCTCAACGCGGCGGTTCTGCGCGCGGCCCTCAGCTGTCAGGTTGGATGCAATTGGCGCATCCTCACCGCGACCAATGGACCGGATTCGGCTCGGTGATACACCAGACGAGATCAACGCTGATGATACGGACTGAGCACGGCGCGCAGACAGGTCTTGGTTGAACGCGGCACCGCCTGTGTTGTCGGCGTGGCCAATGACATTCACCGTCGTATTTGGGAAGTTGTTGATGGAAGACGCCAGCGCGTTCAAATCGTTGCGCAGACCACCTGTCAGCGTTGCATCACCCGTCGCGAACAGAATATCCTGAGGCAAGGTCACAACCAGCTGGCTGCCTGTGTTTACGATCCGTGCGTTCGATCCAAGTTGCTGGCGCAATTCGGCCTCTTGACGGTCAAGTGCGGCACCATTCACACCACCAATACCGGCACCGATGGCTGCACCAACAAGCGCGCCATTGCGGCGTTCTTGTGCTGTGTCACCCAACAGAAGACCGGCGACGGCACCAATACCGGCACCAATGGCGGCCTGGGATTGTGCGTTGCGGTTCGGGTTGTTTGGATCGGTCATTGTCTCGCAGGCTGTCAGAACCATGACGCCAGACAAAGCAACGGCGAGGGACATTTTGGACAGGGTCATTCTATTAATTCCTATTTGGCACCGACGTGGTGCGCTTGATTGGTTTTATATCAGGCAAACCGCACTGTTATTCAATAACGCAGGGCGTGGCAGCGGGGTTCCGCCGAAGGTCTGCGTTTTATTCAATGAAATCGAAGGTTACCCAGCATCTTCGCGCGCGGATTCAAACGCCAACATCGCGCGCTTCACCGGAAGACCCCAATGATACCCGCCAAGGCCGCCTGATTTGCGCAACGCGCGGTGGCACGGAATCAACCATCCAACGGGATTGCGTCCAACGGCGGTCCCCACGGCCCGCACCGCACGCGGGCTGCCGATGGCATTCGCGATTTCACCGTATGTCGTGACGTGGCCCGACGGGATCGACAGCAACGCTTCCCACACCTTGAGCTGGAACGGCGCGCCAATCATATGCAACTTGGTTTCGCCCTCCATGGACAGCGCCGCATTGACCCATGTGCGGATCGCGTAAGGGTCTTTGGTGAACGCGGCGTTGGGCCAGCGCTGCGCAAGATCGGCATGGGCGTCCTCCTCAGATTGCTCGGACGTGAAACCGATGCCGCAGATGCCGCGGTCCGTCGCCATGGCAATCACAGGGCCAAAGGCGGATTCAAAACAGCCCCACCGGATCACTAGCCCCGCACCGCCTTTGGCATAATCCCCAGGCGACATGGCCTCCCATTTCAGGAACAGATCATGCAGCCGCCCCGATCCCGACAGCCCAACAGCGTCCGCCGTCGCAAGTGTGGTGAAATTTTCCGCCAACATGGTTTTGGCATGATCCAGCCGGAGGTATTGTTGATAGCGCTTCGGCGACACCCCGACCCATCGTGAAAACACACGCTGAAAATGCGCGGGCGACATGTCCATGCGCTGCGCAAGCTCGTCCAAGGACAGCGGCGCATCGGCGCTATCAATTTCGCCCAAGGCGCGGCGGATCACGTGGTAATGATATCGGTCTGATTGTTCCATGCCATGAACGTAACGACGGGCGCGCGGCCTTGCGACCCGAATGTTGCGGTTTGGGTTGTCGCCGCGCGCACAGACGGGCAAAAGGGGCGCATGGCAAAACTGACCAAACAGCTCGACTATCACACGATCAGGGAAATCTTTACGCGGTTTCATGCGGGCGAACCCGAACCTGTGGGCGAACTCGATCATGTGAACGTCTATACACTGGTCGTCGCCGTGGCATTGTCCGCGCAAGCGACCGACAAAGGCGTGAACAAAGCCACGGCTGAATTGTTCAAGATCGCCGATACGCCACAAAAGATGCTCGACCTCGGGTTGGACGGTGTGATCGATCACATCAAAACCATCGGGCTTTATCGCAACAAGGCCAAGAACGTCATCAAGCTCAGCCAGATTTTGGTGGATGACTATGACGGCGTTGTGCCCAATTCCCGCGCGGCGCTTCAATCGCTTCCCGGTGTCGGGCGCAAAACGGCCAATGTCGTGTTGAACATGTGGTGGGCCCAGCCCGCGCAAGCCGTGGACACGCATATCTATCGCCTTGGCAATCGCAGCGGCATCGCACCGGGCAAAGACGTGGACGCGGTTGAACGCGCCATTGAAGACAACATTCCCGCAGATTTCCAACTTCACGCGCACCACTGGATGATCCTGCACGGGCGCTACATCTGCGTGGCACGCAAACCCAAATGTCAGGCCTGTCACATCCGTGATTTGTGCCTTTTCGAGGAAAAAACCGAATGAATTCTCCCGTAAATTTCGACGTCATCGGCATCGGCAACGCAATTGTCGACGTGATTTCCCCCTCCAGCGATACGTTTCTGGACCAGATGGGCATCACCAAAGGCATCATGCAACTGATCGCACGCGACCGCGCCGAATTGCTGTATGCGTCGATGGACAGCCGTGTTGAGGCACCGGGCGGATCCGTTGGAAATACATTGGCGGGCATTGGCGAACTCGGCCTGAAAACCGCCTTCATCGGTAAAGTCAAAGACGACGCGCTGGGTAAATTCTTTGCCGCATCGTTGGAAAAAGCGGGCACTGCATTCCCTCTGCCACCCCAGACTGTTGACCTGCCGACGTCGCGGTCGATGATTTTCGTGTCCCCCGACGGGGAGCGTTCGATGAACACATACCTTGGTGCGGGGGCTGATATTTCGTCGCGCGATGTGCCCGACGTATTCGGCACAGGCCTGTTGTTTCTTGAGGGATACTTGTTTGACAAAGACGACGGCAAAACCGCGTTTTCCGAAGCGGCTGTAAAGATGAAAGCCGCAGGCGGGCGATCCGCGATCACGATCTCTGATCCGTTCTGCGCCGAACGCCACCGGAGCGATTTCAAACACCTGATTGCTGAGGACATGGACATCGCCATTGGCAACGCAGCTGAATGGATGACGCTGTATGAAACCGACGATCTAGATGATGCCTTGCGCCAAGCCGCCGCCGTTTGTGACATCGTGGCCTGCACACGGTCTGGCGATGCGGTTTGGGTCCAGCAGGGCGATCAGCGGTTCACGGCGGATGTCGTTCCGGTGACACCCGTGGATGCTACAGGCGCGGGCGATCAATTCGCTGCGGGTTTCTTGTACGGGATTTCTACAGGCCGAACGCTGGATGTTGCGGCGCAAATGGGCGTGTTGTGCGCCGCAGAAGTCATCGGCCACATCGGCCCACGGCCGGAAGTCAGCATGATTAAAGTCTTCTCAGAACATGGCCTGATCTAGGGGCGCGTCGCCAACCACGCGGCATTGCCCAAACCCCTATTTATTCGCCGACTAAGGACACCCCATGGATTTCGCATACGACGATCAAAACATTTTCGCCAAGATTTTGCGGGGAGAAATTCCCAACACGACTGTGTATGAGAACGATCATGCGCTGGCGTTCCGTGATCTTTACCCTCAGGCTCCGGTGCATGTGCTCGTGATCCCCAAAGGGCCCTACATCACGCTCGATCACTTTGCCCGTGATGCGTCAGCCGACGAGCAGGTCGGCTTCATGCAGGCCGTTGCTGAGGTGTGCCGCCTTGAAGGCGTCGATGCAGGATTTCGCGCGATTTCCAATGCCCGCGAGGACGGCGTCCAAGAAGTTCCACACTATCATATGCACATCTTGGCGGGTCGCAACCTTGGTCCGATGCTCGCGGGTTAATCCCGCGTCAGATCAAGAAACACATCTTCCAGATCAGGTTCTTGCGTGCGCACGTCCTTAATCCCGATCCCAGCATCATGCACCACTGACAGGATTTGGTCAGCGCGTGTCAGGCTTGTTTTATAGGTAAATGCCAAGGTGCCATTGTCGCGCTTTGTGCCGGAAATTCCGTTCGGCAGGGCGGGCAAATCAGCGTCACCGTCTGGCGTGATCACCATCGTTTTCGCATCTAGCTTGCTCAGCAGGTTCGCGGTCGTGTCATTGGCGATGACCGTGCCGTGGTTGATAATCGCGATCTGGTCACACATTTCCTCGGCTTCTTCTAGGTAATGCGTCGTCAGAATAATCGTCATACCTTCGTCATTCAGACGGCGTACGTTCTGCCAAAGCATTTTACGCAGCTCGATGTCCACGCCTGCTGTCGGTTCATCCAGCACGAGGATTTGGGGGCTGTGCACCAACGCTTTGCCCAACAACAACCGCCGCCGCATGCCACCGGACAAAGACCGCGCATGGGCGTGCGCCTTGTCGGTCAAGCCGGTGAGTTCAAGCAGTTCATCCGTGCGCCGCTGCGCCTTTGGCACGCCGTACAGCCCCGCCTGAACGTCCAGTGACCCGCGCGGTGTAAAGAACGGGTCAAGGTTGGGTTCTTGCGGCATGATCCCGATGCTGGCCCGTGACTGACGCGGGTTTTTGTCCTGATCGAACCCCCAGATCGTCACGTTGCCCGATGTCTTGGTGACCAGACCTGCCAGAATGTTAATCAACGTAGACTTGCCCGCCCCGTTTGGCCCAAGCAGACCAAAGATTGATCCGCGCGGCACCACCAGATCAACACCGTTCAAGGCGTCTTTGGCAGCGGATCGCTTGGTTGCTGCGTAGGTTTTGCGCAGGTCCGTGATCTCAAGGGCGTTCTCGGTCATTGGTATTTTCCCGTCTTGTTCGCGTGGGGCAGGATCGCTAAAGTCCCCCAACATCAAAGGCACCTAGCGTGCCCCCAGCCCAGAGGCAAATTCATGACACTCTCCGCACCGGAAACCAAGATCACAGACCAATGGCGGATCGCCTGTGACGGTGGCGAAGGCGCATTGGGCCATCCCCGCGTCTGGCTGCAAATCGCCAAGAAACAGGGCTGGGTCGAATGCCCGTACTGCGATTGCAAATACGTCCACGGTGAGGCTGCCGATTGATACAAATCACACGGGCAGTGGCCGGGGTGATTGCCCTTGCGGTTGCTGTGACGCTTTGTGTTCGCACAGGCATGACGATGCAGGAAAACGGCGCGTCGGTGGCGGGCGCGCTGTGGATTGATTACCGTTTTTTCACAATTTGGGCGAACACGCTGGTCGGTCTGGTGTGCGCAGCGATTGCGCTGGGTCGTGTGCCGCCGCACTGGTTGACGGCTGGTCCTGCATTGGCGATTGCCCTTGTCGCGGGGGTCTATCACGCACTGCTGGCCGAGGGTCGCAACCTGACAGGCCTTGATCTTGTCGTGGACACGATGTTGCACACTGTTGTCCCCGCCGCGTTTATTTTGTTCTGGATGTTGGCCCTGCCCAAGGGTCGCCTCGCATGGCGCGACCTGATAATCTGGAGCGCCTATCCCATCGCCTATTCCATCTACGCCATCTTGCGCGGCACGTTTGACGGAGTGCATCCGTACTTTTTCCTTAACTTGGATCAATTAGGCGCGGGCGGTGTCGCCATTTGGGTCGTGGGGCTTACATCAGTGTTCCTTGTGGTCGGCGCGATCATGGTGGCCTGCGCACGAAGGTTCGCCGCAACCGCTTGAGCGATTGAACCCGCCCTCAGTCCCCGTTACCAAAGGGTTCTGCACAAGGGGATTACACACATGGCGTTCGGCAAAGGCTGTCACCTTCATTTGATCGATGGATCGGCGTTCATCTTTCGCGCGTATCACGCACTGCCACCGCTCACGCGCAAATCGGACGGCTTGCCGATCGGGGCCGTGTCGGGATTTTGCAATATGCTGCAACGCTATGTTGAAGGCAACATCGGGGGCGATGTCACGCATGTTGCGGTGATTTTCGACAAAGGCAGCCACACGTTTCGCAACGATATGTATGACCAATACAAAGCCAACCGCGACGCCATGCCAGAGGATTTGCGCCCCCAGATGCCGCTGACCCGCGATGCGACCCGCGCCTTCAACATCGCCTGCGAAGAGATTGAGGGCTTTGAAGCGGACGACATCATCGCGACCCTCGCGCGCCAAGCTCGCGAAGCAGGCGGGGCCTGCACGATTATTTCCAGCGACAAAGACATGATGCAACTGGTCGGCGACGGCGTGGTGATGATGGATGCCATGAAAGGCAATAAAATCATCGACGTAGACGAAGTGCATGAAAAGTTCGGCGTCGGCCCTGACCGCGTGATCGACATTCAGGCGCTGGCGGGTGACACCGCCGACAACGTCCCCGGCGCGCCTGGTATCGGCATTAAAACCGCCGCCTTGCTCATCAACGAATACGGATCGCTAGAAGAATTGCTGGACCGCGCGGGTGAGATCAAACAACCCAAACGCCGCGAGACCCTTATCAACCACCGCGACCAGATTGAATTGTCCAAACGCCTCGTGACGCTGGACGACGCAATGGACTTGCCGTTCACCATCGATGATCTTGAGGTGCGCGATCCTGATCCTGATGTCCTGTTGGCGTTCTTGGCCGAAATGGAATTCCGCACCATCGTCAAACGGATTTCCGAAAAGCTGAACGTCGAAGCACCCGTGATCCAAGACACCGCACCCACGCCTGTGGACGCCCCCGAACAGCCCCCCTTTGACGCTGAGAAATACGAATGGGTGCAGGACGCCACAGCCTTGCAAGCATGGATCGACCGCATCTATGCGCGCGGCTACGTCGCTGTCGATACCGAAACCACGGCCCTCAACGAAATGCGCGCTGACCTTGTTGGTGTGTCGCTGTGCGTTGAAGCTGGGCAAGCCTGCTACATCCCGCTGACTCACAAAGGCGGCGCTGCGGATGATTTGTTTGGTGACGATGCGCTGGCCGACGGGCAGATGGATTTCGAAGATTGCCTGACGCTTTTGAAACCCATGCTGGAGGACGACAGTATCCTCAAGATCGGGCAAAATATGAAATACGATGCCAAGATTTTTAAGTGCGTCGGCATCACAGTTGCCCCCATCGACGACACGATGTTGATGTCTTACGCGATGAACGCGGGCACGCACCGCCATTCCATGGATGTGCTGTCCGAACAATACCTCGGCCACACCCCGATCCCGATCAAACCGCTGTTGGGCGCGGGTAAATCCGCGATCACGTTTGATCGTGTCCCCGTGGATGAGGCCGTGAAATACGCAGCTGAGGACGCCGACATCACCCTGCGCCTGTGGCAAATCCTCAAACCTCAGCTGCACAAAAAGCAGGTCACGTCAGTCTATGAAACGCTGGAACGCCCCTTGGTTCCCGTACTGGCGAAAATGGAAATGTCCGGCATCAAGGTGGACCGCGATACGCTGTCGCGCATGTCCAACGCCTTTGCGCAGAAAATGGCAGGGCTCGAGGATGAGCTGTTTGAACTGGCGGGCCATAAATTCAACGTTGGATCGCCCGCACAGGTCGGTGAAATTCTGTTTGACGAAATGGGGCTTGAGGGCGGCAAAAAGGGCAAGACGGGGAAATATTCGACCGGCGCCGACATCCTCGAAGACCTCGCGACGGAACATGAATTTCCCGCGCGTGTTCTGGATTGGCGCAGCCTGAGTAAGCTGAAATCGACTTACACGGACGCGCTTCAAACCCACATCAACGCTGACACGGGCCGCGTGCATACGTCCTATTCGATCACGGGCGCGAACACAGGCCGTCTGTCATCGACGGAACCAAACCTGCAAAACATACCCATCCGCACGGATGAGGGCCGCACAATCAGAGAGGCGTTTATCGCTGAGGATGGCAAAGTCCTCGTGGCGCTGGATTATTCCCAGATTGAACTGCGCATCCTCGCCCATGTCGCCAACATTCCCGCATTGAAACAGGCGTTTAAAGACGGCCACGACATCCACGCTATGACCGCGAGCGAGATGTTCAATGTGCCGCTGGATGAAATGACAAGCGACGTGCGCCGCCAAGCCAAGGCCATCAATTTCGGGATCATCTACGGGATTTCGGGCTTCGGCCTTGCGCGCAATCTGCGCATCCGGCGCGCCGAGGCACAGGGGTTTATCGACCGCTATTTCGAACGATTCCCCGGCATCCGCACCTACATGGACGACACGGTGGCCTTCGCCAAAGAACACAACCGCGTTGAAACTCTGTTCGGGCGCAAAATCCACACGCCTGACATCAACGCCAAAGGGCCACAAGCCGGGTTCGCAAAACGGGCCGCGATCAATGCGCCGATCCAAGGCACCGCCGCCGACGTGATCCGCCGCGCAATGATCCGCATGGACGACGCGATTGCGCACCTGCCCGCCAAAATGCTGCTGCAAGTCCACGACGAACTGGTGTTTGAGGTCGACAAAGATGCCGCCGATGATCTGATCGCCGTTGCCAAAAATGTCATGGAAAACGCCGCCAATCCGGTCGTCAAATTCGACGTGCCGCTGGTTGTGGACGCAGGCATTGGCGCGACGTGGGCAGAGGCGCATTGAGGGACGTTTAATACCCTCAATCGAGAAGTAATCTATTGGCTGATGGGCATTTTCGGGACGCGATGAATTTGCGTGCTCTTGGGATTGGATCACCGAAGTATTGGTCGGGTCCACGATGTTGGCGGGCATTCAGTTCATCGGTGCAGAGCAGCGGAAAGTCGATTTTTGTGATGGTTGCATTTCATTCGAGCTGTCGTGATCGATATCGTTTCCAATACCTCACCAAGAGAGCATCACGATTGCAGTAGCCGTGGAAATCGAAGGCAATTTGTCCGTCTGTCACGAACATATGGTCCCCCGCAAAGCCGTCGTCCGGAACAATCCATTCAGCGTAAATTTCATCGCGAGGCGTGTCTTCAAGAAAGACACCAGCCAAAATATGGCACGCTCCAAATCCGAAAAAGACGCGGTCTGGTTGATTCCAGCGCCTTTCGGGGATGTTTTTTGATTCCTGTGATGGGCCAATACATGACGCTGTGTTTAGCGATCGGATCGGGACGATGCAAAACGGGCGCGCTGAGGGGAGGATCAGCACGCCCGTTTCGTTTCAGTCTTAGTTGACCTTTTCGGCCTCGATCACATCAGCCGCTTTACCCGCAGATTTCGCAATTTCAATCCGGCGGGGTTTCAGCGCTTCGGGTACTTCGCGCACCAGATCGATGTGCAACATGCCGTGTTCGTGGGCCGCGCCTGTGACCTTCACATGATCGGCCAGATGGAACCGGCGGCTAAACGCACGGGTCGCGATGCCACGGTGCAGGTAGGTGCGCTCCACGTCATCATCGGCCTTTTTCGCCGTCACGTGCAGGGCGTTTTCCTTGACCTCAACATGGAGGTCTTCGTCGGCAAATCCGGCCACGGCGATGAAAATACGCCAGCCGTCATCGGCGGTTTTTTCAATGTTGTAGGGTGGGTAGCTCTGGCTGCCTTGGTCGTTGGACATGATGCGATCCATCATATCGGTGATCTGGTCAAAACCGACAGTGGCGCGGTGCAGCGGGGCAAGATTCAAAGTACGCATAGCGTGTATCCTTTTCAAAGCGATAACAATTTGTGCCTTCCCGAAACGGGCAAGGCAGGTGGTAACGGGACCCATCATTGGCATCCCGATGAAGATTATTTGGGGGGCAGTTGTGCAGGTTTCAAGACCTGCCTCATCGCGATTTTAGGGGCGCACGAACAAGGCACCCGTATCGGCGTGTTCACCTTGGCGGATCACACGCGCGGACGTTGGGGGGGAGCCGAACAATCCGCGCCCTTGCGCCAACGCCAGTCGCAAAATGGCAATCGGTTCCGCCAGATCCGCGCCGAGGGAAATTTTCTCTCCGTCCAGTTCGGCCATCGCGGACACAACTGACACAAGACGTGGCACACCGTTTTCATCGCGAAAAATGGGCGCGCCGGAGCTTCCGAAATTCACGCTGCAATCCATGACCAACACGCCGTCTTGATGGCCAAGGATGTTGCAGGTTTCTTGCAACGATGGCGCCTCTGATCGATCTTGCGCATAGGACACCACGCTGATTTCGGTGCCGCTGCGCACGGAGTTCGAGACTTCAAAAGGTGTGATGCGCGTCGATCTGATTGGGCGATCCAGCTGCAACAGGGCCACGTCATAGCGCACGGTATCCGGCGACGTGTCTTCTGTGTGGGCGTATGACGGATGCAAAACAGCGCTGCGCACAGTGCGGCTGGCCTCTGCGCGGCCACCGCGCAAACCGGCATGAAATTCGATGCGGGAGGGGTCGAACTCGGACCCGCTGGCGCGATCAAACATGCAATGCGCTGCCGTCAAAACCAGATCAGGGGCGATCAGCGCGCCAGTGCAAAACCCTCTGCCGTCAAGGTCCAAACGGCCCACGGCTTCCCAGCCACGGGCGTCATTTCCGGTTGAAAGTTCCTGAAGTGCTGTGGTTTGGGCCTGCGCGCCAAAGGCAGTCGTAACCAAAAACACCAATGAAATAAGAATTTTTTGCATGTTTCGCCCACTTGTTTCCCCATGATTAATGCGCGTTTAGGGCACAAATGTGGCACGGGCTTTCAGGGCCATCCTAGCGCAGGATCGGCACCTGCGGCGCGCGCTTACCGGGTGCGTCGAGCGCGGGTGGCTTTGGCCCACCGCTTGCCCAGTCCAGCAATTCCACGGTGTGCACAATCGGCACGTCTGTGCCGCCGCCAATCTGCATCATGCAGCCGATGTTTCCGGCGGCGATGATATCAGGGTTCACGGCCTCAAGGGTTTGAACTTTGCGCGTCTTAAGCTGCTTTGAAATCTCGGGCTGCATCAGATTATAGGTGCCTGCCGATCCGCAACACAGATGGCTGTCCGCAGGTTCGGCGACCTTAAAGCCAGCACGCCGCAGCAAATCCTTTGGAAAGGTTTTGATCTGTTGGCCATGCTGCAACGAACAGGCCGCGTGATAGGCCACGGTGACGTCCGGCGCGCCGCCTTCTGGTAGGTCCAGTTTCATCAACACTTCGGACACATCCATAGCAATCGCGGCCACCGCTTTTGCATCCTCTGCCAGATCGGTTTCACGGAACATATGCCCGTAATCCTTCACGGTTGTGCCGCAGCCCGACGTGTTGATGACAATGGCATCAAGGCCGCCTTTGTCCATTTCCGCCCGCCACGCGCGGATGTTTTTGGCGGCAGTGCCATGGCTTTCTGCCGTCTTGCCCATGTGATGGGTCAGCGCGCCGCAACAGCCTTGCCCCTCAGCCACCACAACCTCTGCGCCCAAACGGGTCAGCAGGCGGATCGTGGCATCATTGATATCCGTGTTCAGCGCCTTTTGCGCACAGCCCGTCATCAGCGCGACACGCATCTTTTTATCTTTGGCGGGGAAGGTCTGGGGGTCATCATTGCGCGACACAGGCGGGATGGTTTTCGGTGCCATTTCAAGCATGGCACGCAGGCGCGGATCGGGCATCAGGCGCGCAAAGGGGCGGCCAATCTTTGCGCCAAGCAGCGCCAAACGAAACCGCATCGGGTAGGGCAGAATTTTCGCAAGGGTCCAGCGCAACACACGATCCGACAGGGGGCGTTTATAGGTGTTTTCAATGTATTCGCGCGCGTGATCGACCAGATGCATGTAATGCACGCCACTGGGGCAGGTCGTCATGCAGGCCAGACAGGACAGGCATTTGTCGATATGGCCCACGGTCTTTTCGTCCGGCACACGCTCGTTTTCAAGCATGTCCTTGATCAGGTAAATCCGCCCGCGCGGACTGTCGAGCTCATCGCCCAAAACCTGATAGGTGGGGCAGGTCGCCGTGCAAAATCCGCAATGTACACAGGTGCGCAAAATCTCGTTGGCGCGCGCCGTGCCAGGGTTCTTAAGCTGCTCATGGGTAAATGTAGTTTGCATGTCAGGCCCCCGACGAATTGGTGATCAAAAATAGAAACGTAAGCGCGAAGGTCGGGACAAGCGCCCACAACATGCGCGACCAGATGTCAGACGTCGGTCGCGTCCACAAACGGGGTGCGAGGGCGGACGCGCCGATGACGACGCCCATCAGGGCTGGCAATGTGATCAGACGCGCGGTTTCGGGCAACATGGGCCCCAGCGCGATGACACCCAACGCGCCGAACGCCGCCGCCGCCACCAACCGCCAGTCCCACAAAAGTGCGGCCATCGCGGTTGCACCGATGCAGGGGATAACAACGAAGGTGAAGCCAAGGCTCGATATCATCCCATCAATCCTGCATTCAAAATGCCACGCGGATCAAACTGCGCGCGCAGCCCTTTGGACAGCGCCGTCACGGTCGGGTTTTCAGGCTGAAAGACCGGCACGGCGGCGCGCACAGCGTCGGGTGCCTTGATCAATGTTGTATGTCCGCCGGCGCGTCCCGCGTTGTGTTGTAAATTCGTGTGCAGTACTTCTGCTCCGGCTACCGTATCATTGTGTCGCGCTGAATCCTGATGATAGTGCGCGGCCTCGCTCAGATGGTCGTCGTAGGCTGCAAGCCAGATCAAACCACCACCCCAATCCAGGGCGTAGTCAAACCCATGCATCTGTTGCAAAACATCGATGAATGCGGGCGTTTCGCTTGGTTTCACCGATATCCGCCAAACGGCTGGCGCATCTGAAAAACCGTGAACATTTGTGGCGCTGTCCCAAATTTCTTCGGATGTTTTTTTGTCAGGCTGCTCGGTTAAATCACCAAACTCAGCGAGGAGCGTTTTCAGCTGTCCCATGCGATACGCAACCGACGCCTCAAAGCCCTCAATGCGCAAAGATACCGCTTGATTGTAAGCCGCCCCCGTCACCTCATATGGTGATCCCAAGGCTTTCGACATGGCCTCTACAGCGCGCGACAGATCTAGGCCATTCAAATAAAGTGTCGCGCTGGTTTCGGGCTTGGGAAGTACCTTCAATGATACCTCGGTCAACACGCCCAAAGTACCATAGGCCCCGCTCAACAATTTGACCAAATCATAGCCCGTGACGTTCTTCATCACCCGCCCGCCGTTCTTGGTAATCACGCCGGCCCCGTCGACAAACCGTACACCCAGCATGTGATCGCGGCACGCCCCCACAGAAATGCGCCGTGACCCGCTGATGTTGCCAGATACGACGCCACCAATGGTCGGCACGCCGTCCGTTCCAAGCATCGCACGGTGATCCATCGGTTCAAACGCAAGGCGCTGATTTTCACTGTCTAACGCGGCCTCGATCTCGGCCACAGGCGTGCCTGCTTGGGCCACAATCGTCAGCGCGCCGGGTTCATACAGGCTGATCCCTGACAAGCCGGATGTGCTTAGGGCTTCGCCGACGACAGGATTTCCAATCGGGCGCGTGCCGCCGCCGCTGATGCGCAACGGGCCTTTGGCGGACGCAATCACATCGGCCAGTTCTTGTTCGGTTTGGGGGGTCATCTTGCCCTCTATTCTGCGGCAATGCGGCGGGACTGGCTTGAAACAAGCGGAAACACTTTGGCGGGATTCAATAGCCATTGAGGGTCAAACACATCTTTCACCGCCATCTGGATTTCCAGATCTTGGGGCGCAAACTGGTGGCTCATCAAATCGCGTTTTTCGATGCCGACGCCGTGTTCGCCCGTCAAACATCCGCCCGCATCCACGCAAAGCTTTAGGATCTCGGCACCCATGGCTTCGCACAATTCAAGATCGCCGGGCTTATTGGCGTCATAACAAATCAGTGGATGCATGTTGCCGTCGCCTGCGTGAAACACGTTCCCAACCTTGAGGCCGTATTCCTCCGACAACTCCCCAATGCGGCGCAGCACCATGGGCAATGACGACACGGGGATCGTGCCATCCAGACACATATAATCGCTGATTTGGCCAATCGCGCCGAACGCCGATTTGCGGCCCAGCCAGATGCGCGCGGCCTCATCCGCTGTTTTCGCTTCGCGCAGCTCAACAGGGTCATGGCGGCGCGCAATATCGAGGATCACAGCAAGCTGTTCGTCAATTTCCTCAGGCGCGCCCTCGACCTCAACGATCAACAGTGCCTCGCAATCGGGATATCCGGCTTTGGCATACTTTTCGGTGGTTTCGATACACAGACGATCCATGAATTCGATCGCCACAGGCAACACGCCCGCCTTGATGATGTCGGCCACGCAGGCACCCGCGACTTCGTTGTCATTGAACGCCATCAACACAGGACGCGCGCCTTCCGGCTTGCGCAAAATCCGCAGCGTGGCTTCTGTGACAACACCCAGTTGGCCTTCGGATCCGCAGATCAGCCCCAACAGATCAAGACCACCCGCATCCAGATGTGCGCCGCCAATTTCGGTCACGGTGCCATCCATCAGCACCATCGTGACACCCATCAGATTGTTAGTGGTCACGCCGTATTTCAGGCAATGCGCCCCGCCTGAATTCATCGCGATGTTACCCGCAATCGCACAGGCCAACTGGCTGGACGGGTCGGGCGCGTAAAAGAAATCCATTTCCTCAACCGCGCCTGTGACGCTTAGGTTGGTGCGCCCTGATTGCACGCGGATGTAGCGGTCATCGTAGTTGGTTTCTAAAACGCCGTTCAGGCGCGCAGTTCCTAAAATCACGCAATCCGCCGTCGGCAAAGCCCCACCCGCAAGAGACGTTCCAGACCCGCGCGGCACGACAGGGACGCCCATGTCATGACAAATCTTCAGCACCGCCGCGACCTCTTGTGTGGAGGTCGGCAGCACCGCACACAGGGGCGGACATTTGTAAGCGGTCAAGGCATCGCACTCATAGGCGCGCACTTGGGATTCGGTGTGGATCACCGCCGCGTCGGGCAAAATGGATTGTAAACGTTCAACAATCTGCGCCTTTCGGGCTAGAATGTCTTGATTTGGTATTGGCATTTCCATGGGTACATCCTCCGATTGGTAAAGAAATATAACCAATTTGACCCCGTGTCTATGCGGGAGTTCCCAGATAGGGTGCGGTCATGGATTTCATGACAGATTTCAACAGCCTGAACGGGCTTGATGCCATTGCGGTGGCGACCCTCATTATGGTGTGGGCGGCTCTGACTTGGATAATCGAACATCCCACGGCCGCGCGCCCGTCTGTGACCGTCGTGATGTCGGAATACCGTCGTGAATGGATGCGCGTCATGATCACCCGCGACACGCGCATCTTTGACGCCCAGATCATCGCAAGCCTGCGCCAAGGCACCGCGTTCTTCGCCTCCACCAGCCTGCTGGCCGTGGGTGGTGTTCTGGCGCTGATCGGCAATGTTGAACCCCTGCGCGGTGTGGCGCAAGAAATCACAACGGTGCAAAGCCCGACACTCGTGCTGCAAATCAAGCTTGGCCTTGTTTTGTTTTTGCTTGGTAATGCGTTCCTAAAATTCGTCTGGTCTAACCGCGTGTTCGGCTACTGTTCGGTGATGATCGCGGCGGTCCCGAACGATCCCGCTGACCCGATGGCACACCCCATGGCGTCCAAAGCCGCAGAGCTGAACATCCGCTCTGCGGTGAACTTCAATCGCGGTTTGCGGTCCATGTATTTCGCGCTGGGCGCAGTGGCGTGGCTGGCGGGGCCAATCGCGTTGTTCGCCGCCGTTACCGTCACATCTTGGGTCATCTGGAGCCGTGAATTCGCATCAGTGCCGCGCGCCATTATCATGGAAGACATGCCCGCAGACGAAGACACCAAAGCGTGATTTGGCGCGGCGGCCCGTATCGTTATTCTAGCTCCATGAAATATCTTATCCCCCCTGATCCTTTGCCGCGTCCCCCGTTCTCGCCGACGCCCCTGTTGTTGAAAACGTCACTTATAGCGATGGCCGCTTTGACGTGACCCTGTCGCACGCCGATACGGGGTGGGAAGATTACGCCGACGGTTGGCGCGTTGAACTGGCCGATGGTACGATCCTCGGCACCCGTGTGTTGACGCATCCGCATGTGAACGAACAACCTTTTACACGGTCCATGTGGTTGTTGTTGCCACCCACCGCAAACGAAGTGTTCATTCGGGCTTCGGATTCAGTCGGCGGCTGGGCAGATGATACGACACCGTTTACGCTGTATTAACGCCGCCCTTCGCGCAGCCACGCACCCACGACCAACAACGCCGCCAACAGCAACGCCAACCATGCGGGTAACAACGGTGTGACGCTGACGTCTGCGGTGCGATAGGCGTCGCGCGGGGTGATGCCGATCCAGCCATTGCCTACGGCGGGGCGACCCGCACGGACATCGCGCAAGGAGGGTAATCCGTCAGTCATCTTGACAATTCCGCCATTCGTGCTTGCGACCAAATCGGCCAGTAATTCACCGCTCGCAATCGTTTGTTCAAATTCGCGCGGCGCAGAGGGGCCAAGCGCGATGACGGTTTCAACATCGCCGTCGCGAAGGCGGTAAAGGCCGACCTCGGACGCCTCCCATAGCAGCTCAAAACGGCCCGGCGTGACCTCATCCAAGGTCACGACAGTTTCGGTCCCATCGGGATGAATGATCGTGACCTCACCGGTTGTATCCTCAAGCGTGCGGCGGATGATCCGCATGGACAGCCCATTGGGTTCGACCCACATGGCTTCTTCTTCCAGTTCCGGTTCTTTCATCATCCAGTGTGCCAGACGGCGCAGCAGTTCCAACTGTGGCCCGCCCCCTTCATAGCCACGATCCCACAGCCATGAATGATCCGACGCTATCAGCGCAACGCGCCCCTCACCAATGCGTTCCAACATCAACAATGGCTGGCCGTCGATGCCCGACATTACGGCATCGGACCCTTCGGTTGGTTCAACTTCGATCTGGCGGAACCAGCGGCCCCAAGTCGGTGTGCCATCCTCGGACGCGGGGGTGGGTGAAAACGCTTCAAGTCCTTCGGTGACGGGATGGCGCTGGCCAAGGTCGGTGATCAGCGGCGTGAACCCTTGTTCATAGACACGCGCGGTGGGTGCACCGGGCAACACCGCCCCAAGCGGGGATCGGTAAATCGAATCCGCCGATGCATAATCAGGCCCAGCAGAAATCAAAACCGCGCCACCGTTTTGCACATATATCCCTATATTTTCGAGGTACAGAGACGGCAAAATCCCGCGCCGTTTGTAGCGGTCAAAAATGATCAGATCGAATTCATCGACCTTTTCCAAGAACAGCTCTCGGGTGGGGAAAGCGATCAAGGACAGTTCATTCACCGGCACGCCGTCTTGCTTTTCAGGGGGGCGCAAAATCGTGAAATGCACCAAGTCCACGCTACTGTCGGACTTCAATAAATTGCGCCAGGTGCGTTCCCCCGCGTGGGGTTCGCCGCTGACAAGCAGCACGCGCAGACGGTCACGCACGCCATTGATCTGGATCACGGCCTCGTTGTTGCGATCGGTCAATTCGCCTTCAATGAAAGGGGTCGCGAATTGCATGACGTTCATGCCGCCATGGGGCAGATCAATCGGCAATTCGACGTCTTCGTTCACAGGGATCTGGAAGGACAGCGGTGCGCCGCCATCAATCGCAATGCTCAGCCCCACTAGACCTGTCTCGGGAGCGGCCCCTTGGTCTTCAACGCGTAAAGTCAGGGTGACAGGTTCACCGAGGATCGCAAAGGCAGGCGCGTTGCTGACCACAAGGCGGCGGTCCCAGTCGTCATCGCGCCCCGTAAGCAACACATGTAGCGGGGCGGGCAGGACTGTCGGGGCGGCGGGAAGATCGTGCACGCGCCCGTCCGTCAGCAATACCATGCCCGCAACACGTGCTTGGGGTTCTTCGGCCAACGCTTCTGACAGGGTGGTCATGAGTTCGGTGCCCGCGTCCCCTTCACCGTCGCCCAAGGTCAGGACGCGCAATTCTGTGTTGGGGCGGCGGGTGACTTCGGCTTGCAGGTTTTCCAAGGCCTCAGATGTTTGGCTTTCACGATCCGAAATCCGCTGGCTCGCGCTTTCGTCGACCAACGCGATCACGATGTCAGACAGATTGGCGCGGTCTTCTTGTTGCAAGCTTGGGTTCGCAATGGCGCCCAAAATTACGATGGCCGCCAAGGCGCGCAGGCCCCAGCCCAGAAGCCTGCGCCAGACGGCAAAGATCAATCCAACGGCGGCAAGCGCTGCTAGAGCATAGAGCACGACAAGGGGGACCAACGGGTCCAGAATGATGTTTGCGATCATTGGCCCAACCGATCCAACAGATCAGGCACATGGACCTGATCCGATTTATAATTGCCCGTTAGCACATGCATGATCAGGTTCACACCAAACCGCAGTGCAATTTCGCGCTGTCGTATCCCCGCCTGACCCCGCCCGATGGGCACCAGCTGATTGCCCAAGCGATCCGTCGCCCACGCAGCCGCCCAATCATTCCCGCCGACGACGACAGGCGTCACCCCATCGTTAAGGTCACGAAACGGCATGCCGTCTTGAAGTTCAGCACCCGCAGGGGCGGCTTCAACCCAGACATCGCGGCTGGGATGGCGGCCTGGAAAGTCCTGCAATAGATAAAAGGTGCGCGTCAGAACATGGTCCTGTGGGATCGGTTCAAGTGCTGGGATATCGAGGCCGCGCGCAATCGCCTGAAGCTTGCGACCTTCGGGGGATGACGACCCGAAGCGCGCCAAATCCGCATCGCGCGTGTCAAACAGGATCATCCCGCCGCTGCGCAAATAGCGGTTCAACTTGGCATATGCTCCGCGGGTCGGAAGCTGTTGGTCCGCGGTCATAGGCCAGTAGATAAACGGGAAAAACGCCAATTCATCGACTTCGATATCAATGCCGACGGGGATGGATGGTTCAATCGATGTTCTTTGGAACAACGTGTTTGATAGCCCGTAAAGGCCTGCATCCGACATCTCGTCCACGCGGGTGTCACCGGTGATAACATAGGCAAGCACCACATCAGCGGTCGATGAGACGGCGAAACTGTCGTCTTGTGCACGCGCGCCCGGCGCGATCATCAGCGCGATCAAGGCCACCGCGACAGTCGCCGCACGCGGCCCCCGAAGGCGCCCCGACAGCGCGAGGGATGCGATGATATCAATCGTCAACATCACCAAGGCCGCCGTCAGCAACCAGCCTTTAAGAAGCGTTTCACGCACGACGTCCAATCCTTCTACTGCAATCCGCGCGGGCCAGAGGGCGGGGGCCAATACCTGATCCGTGCCAATGACGTTCACGGCGATGCGGCGGTCTTCGCCCGCGTAAAGTCCGGGCAGGAGCGTGGCGGAGGGCACGGCGGTTGCGATGTCTTCGCCTGCCACGCCCGGCAACGTGTCAGCTCGTTCAAGATCGCCGAACGCGGTCAAAACGTGCTCAGGTTTCCACGATGTCCCAGCGAGGTCTTCTTCGGTCGGCGCTGAGGGACGAGTCGAAATCGCGAGGCGTTCGAGCATCTGAACAAACAAGCCTGAAAGCGGCAAAGTGGACCATTCGGCGTTGGCGGTGACATGGAACAAAACGACAGATCCGTCGCCTAAATC
>JABBAI010000062.1:57945-66876 GCA_018608045.1 Octadecabacter sp.
TCTTCGTCGATGCGGCTGATGTCTGACGCAGCAAGGCGTGGCCCCGCGAACCGCACCAATGCCCCGCCCTTTTCGATCCAGTCCAGCATCGCGTCGGTTTCAATGGCCGTCAGGGTCGCGACGTCTGCCAGAATGATGACATCGGGGTTGGCGAGAAGAACATCCTCTAACGTGCCCTCGATCAGGTCCGCCGTTGGGATCAGCGCCTGTTCGAGGTAATGGAGTGGGGACAACAGCTCAAGCGCCTCGCGGTCGTTCGCACCTGCCAAAAGGGCAACCTCACGCCGTTTCAAGGCATCGTCGGTGAGGGACACGGCACCGGCTGATTGCACGCCATGAATTTCAAATCGGGACACGCGGTTGCGCAGTTCGGGGGGGAGGTCAAAGATCGCTGTGGCCTCGGTATCAGTGGCGCCAAAGGTCGCCGTGGCCGATGACAGGCGGCGTTCTACCCCCGCGGGATCAAGGCCGATGGCTGTGATCGTTGTTTCGGTGTCGTTGCCTGGTGCGGCGCGCAGGGCGGTGACAGTGATCTCGCCGTCTTCAAAAACTGGCGCGCGCAAGGCAAGGATCGGGCGCGGTGATTGAAACGCGGTGACCGTGCCGTGGGTTTCAAGGGCGGCCAAAAGGGCATCGCGGCTGTCACGCGCGAGACCGTCCGACATCCAGAACGTATCGAAATTTCCGGTCAGGCTGTCGGCCCACGCCGTGACCGCATCGACATCTGGCGCATAAGGGTGGGGTTTGAGGTTCGCGATGCGCTGCTGTACCGCTTGCGCGTCTTGGAACACTGGCGGTTCTGGTGGCAAGTCGGTCAGCGTCACGAGGGCGGCTGTGCGCCCATCGCGCGCGGCCTCACTCAACGCGGCATCAATGCGGTCCGTGCGGCGCGCCCAATCGCGGGCGTCGGCCCATGTACCATCAACCAACACCAACAGCGGGCGAGTGCCCGGTGTTTCGTCTTTGGGGTTCAAAACGGGTCCTGCAAAGGCGGTGATGATCGCGGCAACAGCCAAAAGGCGCAGCACCAAAAGCCACCACGGCGTGCGGTCCGTCTGGCTGTCATCATCTGTCAGACCCAGCAGCAGCGCCACACCGGGAAATCGACGCCTGATCGGTGCGGGTGGCACGGCGCGCAACAGTAGCCATAAAATCGGCAGGATAATCAGGCCAAGCAACAGCCACGGCGTTGCAAACGCAATGGGGCCAAGCGTCATCATGCGCGGCGTTCCAGTGCGGTGTAGGTCCACAGCAGGGCGGACGTGGCCGATGCGTCGGTGTGATGCGTGTGAAACTGCCACCCCGCACTGCGCGCGAGGGATGCGAGGCGGTCTTTGCGCTCTGCCAGCCGTTCAAGATAGCGGGATTTTAGGTCACGCGCCTTCAGGGTTTCATGGATCATCGCACCCGACATGGATTCGAAAATCGTGCGTCCGTCATAGGGAAACGCTTCTTCTGCGGGGTCGAGGATTTGAACCAGCGCACCGCGCACATCGCGGTTGGCGGCCTTTTCGATGGCCTTTTCGATCGCTGAGAGATCGCCCATGAAATCCGACACGAACAGCGCGCGCGAATGGGGCAGCATACCATCGGCGTTCGGGGTGCCAAAGTCATCGGCCTGATCTTCGCTGAGGAGAGCCGCCATCTTTTCGATCTGAGGGGCGCCGCGCCGTGGGGGAAGCAGACCACCCGTCAGCCCGACCCGTTCGCCGCCGCGCAAAAGCAGAATGGCCGTGGCCAGCGCGAGGGTGCGCGCACGGGCGGCTTTGGTGGTGCCGTCCTTCAGGGATGTGAACGACATGGATGCGGATTGATCGACCCACAGCAGGATCGACTGCGCGATCTGCCATTCTTTGTCTTGCACAAACAGGGCGTCACTGCGCGCGCTGCGCCGCCAATCGATGCTGCGCATTTCATCGTAGTTTTGCGCGGGTCGGTATTGCCAGAACGTATCGCCCACACCTGCACGACGCCGCCCGTGATCCCCGACCAGCACCGTTGAGGCGAGGTGTTCAGCCTCTGCCAGCAGTGGCGGGAACGGCGCGGCGAGGGCCTCTGCCTGCGTTCGTAGGGTGAGGAGCGCGTCGCTCATGCGGCTTTTGAAACGCTCGTGATTTGGGTCGCCACTTGGTCGATCACCGATGTCAGGCTTTCGCCGCGCGCGCGGGCCGCAAACGACAACGCCATGCGGTGGGTCAGAACAGGTGCAGCCATGGCGCGCACGTCTTCGGCGGACGGCACAAGGCGGCCATCCAGCAGAGCATTGGCGCGCACGGTCAGCATCAAGGCCTGTGCGGCGCGCGGGCCGGGCCCCCAGCTTACGGTTGATTTGACCACGTCTGGCGCGCTTTCATCATCAGGGCGACAGGCGCGCACAAGATCAAGGATCATTTCCACAATCGCATCGCCAACAGGCATGCGGCGCAACAAGGTTTGCGCGGCGAGGAGTTCTTGTGCGGTGAATACAGCGGACGCTTCGCCCTGTGCGATGCCTGTTGTGGCGATCAGGATATCGCGTTCGGTTTCACGGTCAGGGTAGGGCACATCAATTTGCACCAAGAAGCGGTCAAGCTGGGCTTCTGGCAGAGGATAGGTGCCTTCTTGTTCAATCGGGTTCTGCGTGGCGAGGACATGGAACGGCACGCCAAGGGGGCGATGTTGCCCCGCGATGGTGACTTCTTTTTCCTGCATCGCCTGAAGCAACGCGGATTGCGTCCGCGGGGACGCGCGGTTGATTTCGTCCGCCATCAAAAGCTGGCAGAATACTGGCCCTTCGATGAAACGAAAATCCCGCGTGCCGTGAGCGGCTGTTTCCAGAACTTCAGACCCCAGAATATCAGCGGGCATCAGATCAGGGGTGAACTGGATACGATTGCCGTTCAGGCCCATCACGGTGGACAGCGTGTCGACCAGCATCGTCTTGCCCAAACCGGGAAGACCGATCAGCAAGGCATGGCCGCCGCACAGCAAAGACGCCAGCGTCAGGTCAACAACGAGGTCCTGTCCGATGAAGCGTTTGGAAATGGATGCGCGGGCCTCGGCCAATTTGCCGCCCAGCGTTTCGATGTCGGTCACAAGTTGCGCGTCATTTGATGCATCGGCAGGCATGGCAATCGTCCTCGTTAGGATCATATAGTTACTCTCAATAGTTGAACAGATATCGCGATGGACCCCAATGGCAAAAACAAACCAAAGTGATGGACGTGTGAGTGTTTCGGCGGAAAGCCTCGCATCGTCCGCGCGCGCGGCAGGCAAAGGGCGTGGTTTACCGCCTGTGGATCAGTGGAATCCCCCGTTTTGTGGGGATTTGGACATGCGGATCTCGCGGGACGGGACGTGGTTTTATCTGGGTACACCCATCGGGCGGGTTGAACTGGTTAAGCTGTTTTCGACCATTATTCGGCGCGACGGGGATGATTATTTCCTTGTCACACCCGTTGAAAAGGTTGGAATCGTGGTGGATGACGCGCCGTTTGTGGCCGTGGACTTTGATCGCGTCGGTGCTGATTTGCAGTTTGTCACCAATGTGGGTGATGTCGCCGTTGCTAGCCCCGATCATCCCATTCGGGTGGTTCGGGACGACAAAACGGGCGAGCCGAGCCCCTATATTTTGATCCGGCGCAACCTTGAGGCGCTGATTGATCGCAAATCGTTTTACCGCCTCGTTGATCTGGGTGAGGTCGTGGAATTTGAGGGCGTTGATTGGTTTGGCTTGACGTCAGCGGGGCAGTTTTTTCCGATTATTCCCGCAGCAGAGCTGTCTGACTAATGCCAAAGTTCTGCGCAAACCTGACGATGCTGTTCACTGAATACCCGCTTTTGGAACGCCCGATGGCTGCGGCGAATGCGGGGTTCGATGCGGTGGAAATCCTGTTTCCCTACGATGAAAACGCGGCTGATCTGGACACCGCGTTGGCACGGGCGAAGATGCGCGCGCCGTGTTTGTTGAAAACCTGCGCTGGGCTGCTGCGTTTGCGCCGAAACAAAAGCTTACGATTGAACCGATCAATGGCGTCGACATGCCCGGGTATTTTCTGAACGATTTTGATTTGGCGATGGATGTGCTGGCGGAAATCGACGCGCCCAATCTGTTTTTGCAATTTGATGCCTATCACGCAGCCAAGATCATGGGCGATGTTTTGGGCACATGGGACAAGGTTCGCGCCCGCACAGCGCATATTCAGGTCGGTGGTGTGCCGGACCGCGCAGAGCCGACGGGGGGTGATTTCGATTATCCTGCGTTCTTTAAAACCCTTGATAAACAGAAGTTTCAGGGCTGGGTGAGCGGTGAATACACGCCCGCCGGACGTACGGAAGAAAATCTTTCTTGGATCAGCTGACATGCTGCTGACATAATGCTGTTAGCAGGGGTGTGTCACAAGGTGGGTATAGACAGATTGCTCAACAAGGAGAAACCTCATGCAACCGATCGTCGTTTGGACAGAAATTCCCGTAACCGACCTGCAAAAGTCTACCGATTTTTATGGCAAAGTCTTTGGCTGGAACATGCAAATCACCAACATGGGCCCCAACGAAGTGGCCACATTCAATGCGTTGACGGACGCTGATCCCAATTCGGTCGCGAGGCACCTTTATCCCGGCACGCCAGCGGCGCGATCTGGATCTACCATCCACACCGCGGTTCCCGAAACTGTCGAAGACGCTGCCAAGCGGTGCGTCGCGGCAGGCGGCCAAGTGATGGGCCCCGTGATCGATATTCCGCAAGGGCGGTTCCAATATGCGACCGATCTGGATGGCAATTCTATCGCGCTGATTGAAACGCAGGCCCACTAATGAGGCGCGCCGACCGCCTGTTCCAGATTGTTCAATATCTGAGAGGCGGTCGGCTGCTGACGGCACAAATGATCGCTGAACGGTTGGAGGTCACGAAGCGGACGATCTACCGCGATGTGGCTGATTTGATCGGCTCTGGCGTGCCGATTGAGGGGGAGGCGGGCGTTGGGTATGTGATGCGCGCGGGCTATGATTTGCCGCCCTTGATGTTCAACTCAGAGGAAATCGTGGCGTTGGTCGCGGGCGCCTGGATGATCCGTGCTTGGGGTGGTGCATCCATGGCCGCCGCCGCCGAAGAAGCGCTGGTCAAGATTGAGGCCGTGTTGCCAGATGAGGCCCGTGCGAGGGCGGCGTCCGTTCCGGTTCGTCGCCATTTTGGGCCGCCACGGCCAAGTCTTCGTCTGTTACTGTCATGCGCATCACTAGGGTATGACGCGCGGCCTGCGTCAATCCTTGGAAGAAAGTTAAACTTTTTCTAGAACGGCTTTGTGACGGATCTTTATGTGCAAAAGCCTAAAACGGCTTTGTGACGACGACCCAGAGGATTCCGATGACGCCAAGCACGCTGATTTCATTGAACATGCGCAGGTAGAAATCGGATTCCTTGAACGTGCCTTTGCGCGCCCTCACGACCATGCCGCCGGTCATCATGTAGTGGACGAACAACAGCGACACGAGGCCGAGTTTGACCAGCACCCATGGCGCAAACGACCAGACCGCCGCACCAAGGTAAATGCCTGTGATCAAGGCCAGCACCATCAACCCAGCCGAGAACCGGTAAAGACGGTATGTCAGATCACCAAGGGGGCCGTCTTCGCCCGTCTTTGCAAAATCACGTTTCCAATAGATCAGCGCGCGGGGGACGGCGAAGATAGAGGTCATCCAGCCCATAACGCACAGAATATGTATGATTTTAATCCAATCCATAGGCCATACATGGCTGATGGCGAAGGCGCGTGCAAGCGGCCCGAGGCAGCGGGGGCGGACGGGCGAAAATCGGGTGGGGTTTATACGTGGATCTTTGGGGCAAGGGCGATGCCGTGGGGGTGTATTACGTCCCCACGGTCTGTGCGCTGCGACCCGTCCCTACACCTTTTCTCTACCAGGGTCTCTGCATAGAACGAGGTAGTCTGTGGGACCGGCTGCCGTTTCGAAATTCCATGGCGCGTGGGGTTTAAGCACGCGGGTTAACCATGTTTGAGGGTAGGTTGGTGATGTTTATAAAGCATGAAGGCGGCGGTCGGTCCGTGTTGCGACAGCCGCCTTCGCGCGTGTGATCAGACAGACATGCAGATGTATTTCATCTCAAGGTAGTCTTCGATGCCGTGGGACGACCCTTCGCGGCCCAGACCGGATTGTTTGACGCCGCCGAACGGGGCGACCTCGGTGGAAATGATGCCTGTGTTGACGCCGACCATGCCGTATTCCAGCGCCTCGGCCACTTTGTACACGCGCGACAGATCGTTGGCGTAAAAGTAGGACGCGAGCCCGAAGATGGTGTCGTTGGCTTGTGCGATCACGTCGTCCTCGTCCTCAAATTTGAACAACGGCGCGAAGGGGCCAAAGGTTTCGTCTTTGCTGACGATCATGTCTTTGGTGGCGCCCGTGATGATTGTGGGTTCAAAGAACATGCCGCCGTCTTTGTGGGATCTGCCGCCCGTCAAAAGGGTGCCGCCTTTGGACAGCGCGTCTTCCAGGTGGTCTTTGACCTTTTGCACGGCCTTGGGTTCGATCATGGGGCCGAGGGTTGTGCCCTCTGCGAAACCGTCCCCGACCTTGAGGTCTTCGACAGCGGCTTTGAGTTTTTGGGCGAAGGCATCATAAACACCTGCTTGCACATAGATGCGGTTGGCGCACACGCAGGTCTGGCCGTTGTTGCGGAATTTGCAAATGATGGCACCCGCGACCGCATGGTCGAGGTCCGCGTCATCAAAGACGATGAACGGTGCGTTGCCGCCGAGTTCCATAGAACATTTCATGACCTGATCGGCGGCCTGTTTGAGCAGGATACGACCCACCGCAGTTGACCCTGTGAAGGTCAGCTTGCGCACGGTTTCGTTTTCACAAAATTCCTTACCTGTGCCGGACGCGTCGGAGGATGTGACGACAGAAAACAAGCCGTCGGGAACGCCTGCTTCTTGCGCAAGCTTGCCCATCGCGAGCGCGGACAATGGCGTCAATTCAGAGGGGCGGATGATGAACGCACAGCCCGCCGCAAGCGCCGGCGCGACTTTGCGTGCGATCATCGCGTTGGGGAAGTTCCACGGTGTGATGCCCGCCGCGACGCCGATGGGTTGTTTGATGACCTGGATGCGCATGTTGGGCGCATGACCCGGAATTGTTTCGCCGTAGGTGCGTTTGGCTTCTTCTGCGAACCATTCAATGAAGGACGCGCCATACCCGATTTCGCCGCGCGCTTCTGCGATGGGTTTGCCCTGTTCAGCCGTCAGGATTTTGGCGAGGTCTTCTTGATGTTCCATCATCAAATCAAACCATTTGCGAAGCACATTCGCGCGGTCTTTGGCGGTGCGTTTGGCCCATGTGTGGCGGGCGGTTTCACCTGCGGCGATGGCTTCGGCCACCTCAGCGCGGGACAGATCGGCCACGCGTGCGATGACGTCACCGCGTGCGGGGTTGATGACATCGATGGTGTCGCCGCTGCGGGCTTGCACCCATTTACCGGCTACAAGCGCGTCTTCGCAGACGAGATCAGGACGGGTGAGCATGGATTTGAGGTCTGTGGTGGAATCAAGCATGGTAGCCTCCGCGGCAAATGAGTTGCACCATAAATAGCCGCGATAAGCGCGATGTCCAAGGGGATGGATCATGACACCTGACGAAGCCTATGCCAATTCGGCCTATATCCCCGATGGGGAGGCTTATTATGCGCGCTGGGACGCAGCGGCGGCGGCCTTTCGCAACACGGCCACGGACAAGGATTTGGGCGTGGCCTACGGGCGTGGTGCGCGTCAGACATATGATTTTTATCGCCCCATAGGGCCGTCGCTTGGCACAGTTGTGATCGTGCATGGCGGATATTGGTTGGCGGGGTCGCCCGATATGTTTTCCCACCTTGCGGCGGGGTCTTTGGGGCGGGGGCTGGCCTGTGCGATGCCATCACACACCTTGTGCCCCGATGTACGGATCGCCGATATCACCGCTGAAATTAAGACGGCCATTGATGCGATCGCGGCGCGCACAGACGGGCCACTGTATCTGGTCGGGCATTCTGCGGGCGGGCATTTGGTGGCACGTATGGCGTGCGAAGACATCGCGCCAGATTGGGCGCACCGCGTAGCACGTGTGATGGCGATTTCACCGCTGGGTGATCTTGCGCCGCTGATGGGAACAACCATGAATGACACGCTTGGCCTGACGACTGAGGAGGCGAGGTTGGAAAGCCCGATACATCACCGAGTGCGCGATGTTGCGGTGACGGCGTGGGTTGGCGGGGATGAACGCCCCGCATTTTTACAGCAAGCCAAGGGGCTGCATGATGCGTGGGGCTGTGATCTGACGATTGATCCGGGCCGTCACCATTTTGATGTGATTGAAGGGCTCGAGGATGCGACCAGCCCGATGATGCGCGCGCTGCTTAGCTGACGTCGAATGCGCCTGCATAGGTCAGGCGCAGGGTGTCGTTCAGGGTGTAGGGCAAGCCACCAAAGGCGGCGTCCGCGATCATGATAATTGTGTTATTCGCCCCGATTTCGCCCAGCAGGCTGTCGGGTCTGGGTGACAGCATCGGAACCACGTCGTTGATCCGTGCAGCACCAAAAATAATCTCAACCTCAGAGGTATCGATCATGGCGTCGGGCAGATCGTGGGTCAGCTGTTCGGGCTTGTTTCGCCCCATCGGTTTGAGGCAATAATCCGTCGCCTCGAGTTCGGATCCAAAGCCGCCATAAAAGATATGCACGCGGTTGGGGTTGGCGGGTGGCGGTGTCGCCGTGTCCGAGGTTTCCTTTTTGCGCATGATCCCGAACAGTGGGAAAAACAGGATGCGCAGCAGGTTCATACGCAGCGCCCCCCGTCGACTTCGAGCGCGACGCCGGTGATCATGCTAGCCTCATCGCTGCATAGGAACGCAGCGGCGGCGCCCATGTCTTCGGGGGTGGAAAAGCGGCCCAGCGGGAT
>JABBAI010000018.1 GCA_018608045.1 Octadecabacter sp.
GTTCGATGTTTTGTGGAAAGCCTACGGAATAGTTTTCGCGCCCGCCAAACAGCAGGCGATTGTCCTCGGACAGGCGGAAATAATTGACGACAAATTTGCTGTCCGCGACGGCGATGTCCTCAGACAGGATGTCTTTGGCGCGATCCCCGAGCGGTTCAGTCGCCGCGATAAACGAGTTAAGAGGCATAGTCCGTGCCGCAACCTTTTTGTTGAGGTTCGGAAGATATCCATTGCCTGCCAAAATCACGAAAGGGGCGGTGACACGGCCCTGTCCTGTGGCAACAACGGCAGGATCACCCTCATCGATGCGGTGCACTTCGGAGCGTTCATAAATCACCGCGCCCGCCCGTTCCGCCGCGCGCGCCAGCCCCAACGCATAGCGCAGCGGATGGATGTGCCCCGCGCCACGATCAATCAACCCGCCCTGATAAAGGGCTGATTTAACAAGGCCTTGGAACGCATCGCGTGTCAGTCCTTCGGCGTCTTTGTAACCATAGGTTCGCTTAAGATATTCGACTTCGTCGCGCAGATCGCGGGCTTCGACGGCGTCATAGGCACCATGGGCCACACCAGGGCGAAACCTTGCATCGGGCGCGTGTTTTTCCAATCGCGCCTTGAGTAATTCCTTGGCTTCTTCGGACATATCCCACAACGCTTTGGCCGCACCTTTGCCGACCTTGGCCGCGATCCAGCGCTGATCTTGATTGAAGCCCGACCCGACCTGACCGCCATTGCGCCCCGACGCGCCCCAACCCGCACGGTGCGCATCCAGCACGACAACGGACCGTCCGGCCTCTGCCAATTCTAACGCGGCCATAAGCCCTGTGTAGCCCGCACCGATGATGCACACATCGGCCTTGATCTGACCCTTGAGTGTCGGGCGTTCAGGCGGGATGTCGGCGGTCGCGGCGTAATAGCTGGGCGGAAACGTGGCGGGGCGGTCATTGCGATAAAGCGGATTTGTCATTTCACTGTCCTAAGGTGGGTCACGCAGATCGTAGTAATCCAGACGGTAGCCCTCAGGTTCGGACACTGTCACGGTCGCCATGGTGTAGTGATCGCCGTTCACCTTGACGGCGAAGCAATCAGCGCAGTCGCTTTGCAGGCGGTCGCGGACAAAATCGGCGAAAGGTTGTGCATAGTCAAATTGGGACAGGGGTTGTTCCGTCAGGGTTTGCAGTGCGGCATCATCAAAGTCAGACGCCCCTTCGATTGAGACCTTAACATTGGTGAATTCGACAGCAGGAAACGCGATCTGGGCACCGCCAGCAAGGATCTGGGTGCCACTGTCCATGTCCGTCACGATGCCCGCGCCTGTGCCCATGAACGTCACACCGTTGATGTTCGCCCCCTCTGGCAGCAGTGGATTTACAATGCTGCGCGCCAACGCCGAGGTCACGCTGGGATCAATGCTCGTTCCTGCTGATACGGAAAGTGTTGGCAGGAACAGGTCCATCCGTGCCGTTTGGCGAACCTGCGGGGCCGCGTTTTCGGGGCGTAGATCAAGGAACATATAGTCGGGTGACTGGGTCACGGCATCAAGATCAGCAAGATAGTCATCGTAGTTTTCCGCGAACGATTGTTCGAGGATTAACGGCTGTGCTGCTCCCAGAAGGGGCCCAAGATCAGCGTCGCGATCAGATGCGAAGCGCCCACAAGTCGTGCTGGTGCATTCAACCGCTGATATAAGAACATCATCCCGGTAGATTTGAAGGACTGTTTCTTTCGGCGACGCACCCATCATGGCCATGGCGACCATGCCCAAAACCTCGCCTCCGCTGGGGGTGGTGTTGATGTATGCGACGGTTCTGGCCGCCTTAATCGCGGCCTGATCGCGCACTACCATATCGCCCTGACCAGTCAGCTGATCGCGCAGCACAATCGTAATGGTTCCGCTTGCGGTATCAACATCGCTGAGGAAATACATCAACACATCGGGGACGGGTTCGACCTCTGGAACGCTTTGGAGTGTTGGGGCGGGGGCGATGGCTTGCGTGCCGTTACTTCCTGTTCCCCGCGCCAGAAAGAACGCGCCGAACGCCAGAAGCCCCGCAATCGCGAAAACACCAAAAAACGCGAGGCGTATCATACGTTAAGCAGGAGGTGTTCACGCTCCCAAGGGCTGATGACCTGTAAGAATTCTTCGTATTCAGCGCGCTTGACGATGGAATAGACCCGCGCGAAATCAGGGCCGAGCATGTCATGCATCGCGGTGTTTTCATCAAACAAATCAAGGGCCGCCCACAATCCTTGTGGCAATTCGCCGTCCCCTTCATAGGCATCGCCTTCAAACCGTGTGTCGGGTTTGGTGGCGTTCTTCATGCCCAGATACCCGCAGGCCAGTGACGCTGCGATGCACAGGTAGGGGTTGCAATCCATCCCCGCGAGGCGGTTTTCAATGCGCCGTGCATTCGGGGAGGACAGCGGCACACGCAGGCCAGTTGTGCGATTGTCACGCGCCCAAGACAGGTTGATCGGCGCGGCGTGATCTTTGACGTAGCGGCGATAGCTGTTCACATAGGGGGCCATGATCGCGACCACCGATGGCAGGTGCTTTTGCAGACCACCAATAAAGTGGAAGAACGCATCGGTTTCTTCGCCGTTTGGTCCGGTGAAGATATTATTGCCGGCTTTGTCCAAAATGGAATGGTGGATGTGCATCGCAGACCCAGGTTCATTTTCTATCGGCTTGGCCATGAACGTCGCAAAGCAATTGTGTTTCAGCGCCGCTTCTTTGAGGAGGCGTTTGAAGAAGAACACTTCATCCGCCAGCGCAATGGGATCACCGTGGTTGAGATTGATTTCAAGTTGCCCAGCACCGCCTTCTTGGGTGATGCCGTCGATTTCAAACCCTTGGATTTCCGCGAATTCATAGATGTCGTCGATCACGGGGCCATAATCGTCAACGGCGGTCATAGAATAGGCCTGACGCGCCGCCGCGGGGCGACCAGAACGCCCGATCATCGGTTCAATCGGCTTGGCAGGATCGGTGTTTGGCGCCACAAGGAAAAATTCCATTTCGGGGGCCACAACAGGCGTCCATCCCTCGGCCTCGTACAATGCCACAACACGTTTCAGGACATTGCGCGGTGAAAACTGGATCGGTTCGCCGTTGGTGCCAAAGGCGTCATGGATGACCTGCAATGTGCCGTCAGCCGTCCACGGTGCGGCAGTCGCGGTGCTGTAATCCGGTATCAGGATCATGTCGGGTTCGGTAAACCCTGCGTCCCCCGCAGCTTCGCCCCAACCGCCAGTCAGCGTCTGAAAGAAGATCGATTCAGGCAAATGGAACTGCGTTTGCTTTTCCCATTTCCCCGCAGGAACCGCCTTACCGCGTGCAATGCCGGGTAGGTCGGAAATCATACATTCCACTTCATCCAAACGGTTGGCATCCAGATAATCGCGCGCCGCTTTGGGGATTTCATCAAGCCAAGTCATGCGGCCACTTCTTTGAAGAATGCAGTGATCTGTGCGGCAAGTCGGGCGTTGTCGACGCCCGTGTTCAGATTGGCCTTGGCTGTCTCGATCAATTCTGGCGGGACAGTGCCCGCGCGCGCATCAATCAGACCTTGGATGAAGAAGGATTCAAATTCGGGGTGCGCTTGCAGGGTGAAGGCGCGATTGCCGTAGACCAGTGCTGCGTTTTCGCAAAATTCATTACAGGCCGCGACCGTCGCGTCGGCGGGGCGTTCAACGACCTGATCTTGGTGCCACGCGTTCAGGGATACCGTTTCGCCGTCCCAATCATAGGTCTGGCGACCCACAGCCCATCCGTCTTTATACTTTTCAACCTTACCACCCAACGCCTGCGCTATGATCTGGTGACCAAAACACACCCCGACCAACGGGCGGCCCAGCGCGTAAACATCGCGGATCAACGTCTCAAGCGGGGGGATCCATGGCAGGTCATCATACGCGCCGTGTTTTGACCCTGTGATAAGCCACCCATCGCAGACATCCGGCCCGTCAGGAAAATCACCATCCACCACGGGATAGGTTTCAAATGTGAACCCCTGACCGTCCAAAAGACGTTCAAACAGGTTATTCACGTCACCAATAGCGGGCCGAAGCTCATCGGGAGCATGGCCAGTTTGTAGAATGCCGATTTTCATGGAACACCAATATTGTTGTACACCTACGCTAATCGCTGCGGTTCGGGCGCACAAGCGTTAGACAGTGTCGAGGTACAGGTCGAGCTGTTCTTCAGAACTTAGATCCGCAAACGCGCTGAGTTCTTGGCGTTTCGTTGCCACAAGATTGCGGATCAATGCGGCGGGGAAAATCCGTTTGATGCGCTCGTCTGTTTCAAAGGTATCAATCGCGTCGGCCCAGTTGCCTGGCAGCTGCGGCAGGCCTTGATCATAGGCGTTTCCGGTAATCGGGGCGGGGGGCATTTGCGCGTCTTCAATCCCCGTCAGCGCCGCGCCAAGAACGGCCGCGAGCATGAGGTACGGGTTCACATCACCACCCGCAACGCGGTGTTCGATGCGGCGCGCTTTGTTATTGCCACCGGGCACACGGATCGCGGCGGTGCGGTTTTCATAGGCCCAACAAATCGACGTCGGGGCATGGGCATTGGGCACGAGGCGGTCATAGGAATTGCCATGTGGCGCAAGGATCAGCGCGCTGGCCGACAATCCGTTCATGCAGCCTGCGATGGCGTGATGCAGCACATCGGTGCCCTCTGGCCCGCCATCGTCAAAGATGTTGTTGCCGTTTTCGTCCAGAACAGAGAAATGCACATGCATCCCGTTGCCGGAATATTCGGGGTAGGGTTTGGCCATGAAGCTGGCGGCGAACCCGTGCTGACGCGCGACGCCGCGCACCAGCAGTTTGAACAGCCACGTATCATCCGCCGCCTTCATCGCGTCCGAATGGGACAAATTGATTTCGAACTGCCCTAGGCCTGCTTCGGAAATCGCGGTTTCAGCGGGGATATCCATCGCCTCGGCCCCGTCATAAAGGGCGGTGAAGTAGTTATCAAAAGCATCCAGCGCGCGCAGGGACAGGATTTCGGCACCGGGGCGGCGTTTGCCCGATCGCGGTGATCGCACGACCTGAAGGTCTTTGCCGCTGTCATCCACAAGGTAGAATTCAAGCTCCGTGCCGCAAATTGGCGTAAGGCCACGATCGCTGTAGCGTTTCAGAACGGCGGCAAGTGCGTGGCGCGGATCACCGTCAAAGGCACGGCCATCTTCGCGATACATCCACATCGGCAACAAGGCCGACGGGCTGTCGAGCCATGGCATCGGCATAAACCCGCGTTCTGTTGGCAGGCACACACCGTCAGGATCGCCGGCTTCGAACACCAATGGGGAATTGTCGATGTCTTCGCCCCAGATATCGAGGTTTAGCACGGACAGCGGAAACCGCGTGCCATCCTCTTCGATCCCTTGGGCGAATTTGGTTGGCATCCGCTTACCACGCGCGACGCCATTCAGATCAGAGGCTGCAACGCGGATCGTCTTAATCTCGGGGTGATCGTGGAGCCATGACATGGGACGTTACCTGATAATTTGAGGGCGAAAGCGAAACTTGGGGCGCGGTGCATCTTGGGGCAAATGGTGGTTCAACCGCCGCCCGATGCGACCCATAATTGCGATGATGACCAGCGTCAGCAAGATGAAATACATCGCCAGAATGGGGTAGGGCACAAACGGATTGAACGTCTTGTCGGCAAAGTAGGCGGCATAATACAGCGCGTCACCCTTTTGGCCCCAGACGGGAAAACCGCTAAAGAAGACCAGTGTCGTGGAATGAAACAGAAAGATCGCCTCATTGGTGTAGGCGGGCCACGCAAGGCGCAACATCGTCGGCCAGATCACGCGGCGAAAGCGGGTCCAACCGGACAGGCCATAGGCATCCGCCGCCTCAGTGTCGCCCTTGGGAATGGATTGCAGCGCGCCGTAAAAAATCTCCCCCGTATAGGCGGAGGTGTTGAGGAACAACACGATCAACGCCCCGAGCCACGCAGAGGTGAACAGATCAAAGAACGGGTACGAGCTTTTGAGGGATAGGAAAAAGAAATAGGCAAAGAAGAACTGGATGAACAATGGTGACCCACGGAAGATGAAGATGAACCATTCGCTAGCCTTGCGCAGGACGCGGTTTTTACTGGCTTTGCCAAGGGCGACCGCTGTCGCGAGGCCAAAGCCAGTGAGCAGCGCCAGCACCCCGAAATAGATGTTCCACAACATGCCCGACCCAATCAGCGTGAATTGCTGACACAGGGTGAAATCGGAACTCGGCAAGCGACGTTCCCCGATCCCGATGGATCGCAAGCCGAAATCGGCAATGGTATCAAGACATTCCACTACGCGAGCCCCTTGCCCTGGGCTTCGCCGCCTGATGTGGCCTGACCACGGGTGAGGCGGCGCATGGCGCGGTCCAGTGCAATTTCAGACACACGGGTGAAGGCGAGGTAAAACACCAGCAGTGCCAAGAAATACCACATCCGCCAATCACCGTGCGGATAGGCGGTGAAGCGCGGTGTTTTGGTCGCCCCCAGTTCGCGGGCCCAATAGACGATGTCTTCCACGCCAAGCAGGAACAACAGCGGGGTTGCCTTGATCAGCACCATCCACAAATTACCAAGGCCGGGCAGGGCATAAACCCACATTTGCGGCACGATAATGCGCCAGAAGGTCTGGCGGCGTGTCATGCCGTAGCTTTCGGCGGTTTCGACCTGCGCACGGGGCACGGCCTTCATCGCGCCAAACAACACGTTGCCCGCGAACGCACCGAACACGATGGCAAAGGTGAACACAGCGGTGAAAAATCCGTATCGGTCATGCACGGTTTGGTCTGCATTGCCGAGTGGCATCTTGGCGTCAGGGCAGACGCGGAAATCATTGCCTTGGCGGATGGCGTCGGGCCAGTCGGGGCAACGTGCGTGGTGCAGCAGGTATTCGATACCCTGATCCAGCGCGATGACGAAAAACAGGAAAAATGCGATGTCGGGAACGCCGCGCACAATGGCGATATAGCCTTTGCCAAGCCACGACACAGGCGCAATTTTGGACCGTGCGGCCATCGCGCCGCCCATTCCGAATGACAAAGCAAGGGGCGCTGTGATCGCGAGCAGAAGCAGAACCGTGCCGAACGACACATAAAAGCTTATGTGCTTGCCTGTGGTCAGGTAGCAAGAGAGCCATTGGAACGTCCCTAGGACGTCGGGATCTGCGCAAAATTCAAAGATAAAAGTGCCTCAATCAGGCGAAAGGGTGCGCCCCGTCCAAAATGGGCGGGGCGCGAAAGGTGCTTATTCGAAAGTAGAAGCAACTTCCCACTTTTCGATCAATGCGTTCAGGGAACCGTCGTCCTTCATGGACTGGATCGCTGTGTTGAACGTGTCGCGCAGTTCATTGTCGCTTTCACGAATACCCATGCCAACGCCAGCGCCCAAGGACACTTCCTGCTCAAGCATCATCAGTTCGGTCTGGCCTTCAAGCGCCGCCATAAGGAAGGATTTGTCAGCAAACACAGCGTCCGCTTCACCGCCGCGCACGGCTGCAAGGGTTTCTTCTGGTGTTGCGAATTCGACCAATGTCCAACCCTGATCAGCGATGTAGCCCGCTTGGATTGTGCCCGTCTGTGCCGCGATCACGCCGCCTTCAATATCAACGTCCATGGACAAGGCCACAAAAGATGTTGGGTCAGCTGGCGTGTAAGCCATTGTGAAATCGATGATTTCGTCACGCTCGTCTGTGACGGACATGCCTGCGATGATCGTGTCGTAGTTGCCGGACACGAGGTTCGGGATGATGCTGTCCCACTCGTTTGTGACCCATTCGCAGGTCAGCTCAGCGCGTGCACACAGCTCATCACCGAGCTCACGTTCAAAACCGTCGACTTCGCCGGCGTCGTTGATGAAGTTCCAAGGGGCATACGCGCCCTCAGTGCCCATGCGCACAACGGAGTGACCGTCAGCGAATGCCATGGACGATGTCAGCGCGAAGGCTGCTGTCGTGAGGATAAGGTTTTTCATATTCGTTCTCCCGTAGGTGTTGGGGCGACTCGCGAGCGTGGTCGCCAAACTGTCGCGCAGAATTGTCTGTGTGACGTGAAAAGGCAATAGATTAAGCGGTTTGCGTGACGGAAAGGAAACCTTGCAGGCGTTCTGACTTTGGGTTGGTAAACAATTCCTCTGGCGCGCCTTGTTCTTCGATCAATCCTTGATGGAGAAATACGACGTGATCAGAAATATCGCGCGCCATGCGCATATCGTGGGTGACGACCAACATCGTACGCCCTTCAGCCGCCAGGTCTTTGATAACTTTAACGACTTCTTGTTCTAGTTCAGGATCAAGGGCGCTGGTCGGTTCATCAAACAGCAGGGCCTTTGGTTCCATGCACAGCGCCCGCGCAATGGCGGCACGTTGTTGTTGTCCGCCTGACAGCATCGCGGGATAGACATCGCATTTGTCGCCGATCCCCACCTTATCAAGGTACTTTCGCGCAGAGGCTTCAACCTCGGCGCGATCCCGTTTCAACACAGTCAGCGGGGCTTCCATGACGTTTTGCAAAATCGTCATATGCGCCCAGAGGTTAAATTGCTGAAACACCATGGACAGGTTCGTGCGGATACGGATCATCTGGGCGTGGTCATCGGGTTGGCGATTGCGCCCTTTGCCCTTCCATATGACGGGTTCACCGCAAAATAAAACATCGCCCTGCTGGCTGTCCTCAAGAAGGTTCGCACAGCGCAAAAGCGTGGATTTTCCGGACCCTGACGACCCGATCAGGCTGATCACATGACCTGACGGCGCCGAAATATCGACACCCTTAAGGACCTCAAGATCACCGTAGGCTTTGTGTAGGTTCCGGATTTCGATGACGGGTGCGGACATGGGGCCTCTCGCGCGGTTTAATCTGCCTGAGTAGGGCCGACTTTTACGCTGATTGCAACGCGCCTTTCGGGGCATCTGGCAGTGGCATGTCAAACGCGGCGTCAGACAGTTGCACAATACCGCGCAATCCAAGCGTTGCAGCATGATGAGGGGCAAGGGTTTTGATGCTGTCGATCAGGGCGGCACGGATGGGGGCAGGATCATGGTCGCGCCCCGTAACGAACATCTGCCCCGGTGATGCGCGCGTGCGCCCGATGACGCGCAAATCTGCGGCGCGCGGTTCCCAAGCTTCAAACATGCGCCAAGACACGGCATCAATAGCAGCCAGATCGGCATGCCCGTTCGCCACCGCATAAAGGCTGTCGACATGCGCGCCGGTGCACAGTGTCGTGTGAAACCGCAGACCTTGTGACGTCACCGCAGCAAACGGCGCGCCCCAACCGGAATGCGACAGCGCATCATTATAGGCAAAGCGCCCTAGCGTGGCAGGGGCCAATCCACGCGGCGCATCCTCAGCGCGAACGACAAACAACGAATGATAATACCCTGCGGGCGTGTCTTGCAGGCCGTAATCCGAACAGCCAATCGGCGTCACACGATCGCAAAATTTCGCGCGGTAGGGCAGATTGCAGATATGGCCGAAAAACAGATCAGGGCGCGCCCATCCGTCTTCATATTGCGTGCCGCGGTCTAGTTGGGTGCGGGGCATATCAAGCCGATCACATACGCCATGCCACACGGCATCATGCGCCGCCGCGTTTTCGGGGCGGTCGTACATTGGCAGGCTGGCGAACATTATTCGGGGGTGACCCGAAGACGTGCTTTGTGGCTGTCTTGATCCGTGATCCCCAACAGGGGCGCGACCATCCGCAACATCGCATCTTCGTGATCATCGCGCACACCATCGACCATCACGACGGACCACATGGCTTCAATCACTGCGATGCGGTCATCATACTCGACGGCGTCTTTAATGGCGCGGGTGAAGCGGACAGTATCGGGGGCCTCTGCCTCGGCGGCTTCGCATTCGGCGCGTAAACCTGCCGCCTCAAGATCTGTCAGACCGTATCGCTGCATCAAAATCGCATCAATTTGCGCGATCTCGTTCGCATCATAGGAATTATCGACGCGCGCCAGACGCACAAGCAATGCACCAAGTGCAATCCGTGCATCTGTATCAGACAACGGGGCGGGGTCGGGGGCGGTCAGCCGCTTGAAAAAATCACCAAACATGGGGAGTGATATAGGCCTGCTTCGTGCGAAGGCCAAGGGGCAGTTATGAGCGCAGGGCTGCTGCCGCTTCCGGGGACATACCAAAGCCTTGTGTGGCAATCGCAACCACCTTTTCTTCGGTATCGTGGCGCTGTCCGTCCGCATCCGCGACCTTCCACAAAGCGCTTACGAGGTTATCACATTCCCCGCTTGTCACATCACATGACAGGATATGGGCCAATTCGTCCGTATCGGGCATCGCATCCTCAAGCTTTTCACACTCGGCCCGCATGCGCGCAGCTTCAACCGCGTTCAAACCGTAAAGGTCCGCCAGCAAATGATCGATTTCTTCGATCTCTTGGAACAGGTACGCGCCGTCCGCTTTGGCAACCCGCACAAGCAACGCACCAAGTGCGTGGCGTGCGTCCGCTTCCGGCATTGAGGTGAAATCAGCCACGGGGGCGCGAAGGCGTGCTATAATACGTTCAAACATAGAACCACTTTAGGCGTGTTAACCATTCTCGCAAGTGTCAGCGTGCTGCAAACTTTTCGCCGAGCCGCGCAAGCTCATCCTCAAGACCCCACGGGGCGTTCACGATCATCATGCCGGACCCGACCATGCGGTGCCCGTCGCGCGCAGGGGGGAAGGCGACTTCGTGAAAGACTGCGTTGGGGATATCGTTGCCCAACGCGCGGGTCATGCCGCGATGACGTTGATCCACAAGGATCGGATACCAAAGCATCAGAACGCCAACGGGCCAGATTTTAGCAATTTTGGTCAAATGGCGCGGAATATCGCGGTAATCGTCTTTGATTTCATAGGACGGATCAACCAGCATCAGCCCACGGCGCGGCGTTGGCGGGCACTGGGAATAAGCCATGTCAAACCCGTCCTGACCATAGACATGCACACCCGGCACGATGATCTCGAGGATCGATCGTTCCATCGGGTGGAGTTCGGCCACATGCAAAACATCATCCCCGCGCAGCATATGGGACGCGATCCAAGGCGAACCGGGGTAGTTGGTTTCACCGTTTTCTTCCCGACAATCAGCAAGCGTTTTCGCGTAAGGGTGGCTTTGGTCAAACCAATCCGCCACCGCAACGATGCCCGCAGCGGCCTCACCTGTGTGCAAAGCCTCATCAGCCTCAAGATCATACAAGCCACGCCCGCCGTGCGTTTCAATATAGCTAAGAGGTTTGTCCTTGCGCGTCATATAGTCCAACACCCAAGCCAGCGTCGCGTGCTTGTGCACGTCCGCGAGGTTTCCGGCATGATAAAGGTGTTGATATGACAGCATTAAACGAGCCGCGACGTTTCCATAGCAGCGCGCACAAAATCAGCGAACAGGGGGTGCGGCGCAAACGGTTTGGATTTTAGCTCGGGGTGGAACTGCACCCCGATGAACCACGGATGATCAGACCATTCCACGATCTCAGGCAGTTTGCCGTCTGGTGACATGCCCGAAAACACAAGGCCCTTTGCCTCAAGCTGTTCGCGGTATTTTGTGTCGACCTCATAGCGGTGACGATGGCGTTCTTCGATGGCGAGCGATCCGTAAATTTCAGCGACTTTGGACCCCGCCGTCAGCGTGGCGTCATAAGACCCAAGACGCATCGTGCCGCCTTTGTCGTCATCTGACTTACGCTTAACCTTGGCGTTGCCCTGCACCCATTCCTTCAGGTGATAGACGACAGGTTCGAACCGCTTGCCGCCTGCTTCGTGATCAAATTCTTCTGATCCGGCTTCTTTGATGCCCGCGACATTGCGTGCCGCTTCGATCACGGCCATTTGCATGCCCAGACAGATGCCAAAATAGGGGATTTTATTTTCACGCGCGTATTGTGCTGCTTTGATTTTACCCTCAGTACCGCGTTCGCCAAATCCACCGGGGACAAGGATCGCGTGGTAGCCTTCAAGGTGGGGTGCTGCATCCTCGCGGTCAAACACTTCTGCGTCGACCCAAGACACATTCACTTTGACACGGTTGGCCATGCCGCCGTGCGTCAGCGCCTCTTTGAAGGATTTGTAGGCGTCTTCCAACTGCGTGTATTTGCCAACAATCGCGACGTTCACTTCGCCGTCCGTGTTGTGGATGCGGTCATAGACATCGTTCCACACGGTCAAATCAGGCTTTGGGGCAGGGTTGATGTTGAATGCGTCCAAGACCGCCTGATCGAGGCCTTGATTGTGATAAGCAAGCGGTGCTTCGTAGATCGATTTCAGATCGTAGGCCGCGACGACGCTTTCTTTGCGCACGTTACAAAACAGCGCAATCTTCTCGCGCTCTTTTTCGGGAATCGGATGTTCGGACCGGCACACAAGAATGTCGGGCGCGATGCCGATGGATTGCAATTCCTTGACCGAATGCTGTGTCGGTTTGGTCTTCAATTCGCCTGATGCCGCGAGGTAGGGCAGCAATGTCAGGTGCATAAAGATGCATTCGCCGCGCGGCTTGTCGTGGCTGAACTGGCGGATCGCTTCAAAGAAGGGCAGGCCTTCGATGTCGCCGACTGTTCCGCCGATCTCACACAGCATGAAATCAACTTCGTCTTCACCGATTTTCAGGAACTCTTTGATTTCGTTGGTGACGTGGGGAACCACTTGAATGGTCTTGCCGAGATAATCACCGCGCCGTTCCTTTTCCAACACGTTGGAATAGACGCGCCCCGAGGACACAGAATCTGTCATCCGCGCTGGCACACCGGTGAAGCGTTCGTAATGACCTAGGTCGAGATCGGTTTCCGCGCCATCGTCTGTGACGAACACTTCGCCATGTTCAAACGGGGACATCGTGCCGGGGTCCACGTTCAAATACGGGTCCAATTTGCGAAGGCGCACTGAAAACCCGCGGGCTTGAAGCAGGGCGCCAAGTGCGGCAGATGCCAGACCCTTACCAAGCGAGGACACAACCCCACCCGTGATGAAAACGTAACGCGCCATAAAGCTGGTGTCCCCCGAAACAGTCTAAATTATGTGGATTACACCGAACAAAATCACATGCGAGATGCGATGTATCACGGGATTTAATTATGGCGGATTCGGGCGCGTCTGGCAACCTGCACAACACACATTAGCCCGCCAAAAACGAACAAAAATAACAATATCGAGTGGTTAGAGGGCCTTAGCCCCCAACAGGTGGTGGTGCTTAGTCCGCGTTGGGAACCAATGGCGCATCGCTGGGTGCGGATGGGGGCAGCAGGCTTTCGCCAGCGCTTGGTGCGTCACCGGTTTGCTCTGTTGGGGGCAGCAAGGCATCACCACCGACAACGGATGCGTCGCTGGCTTGGCGTGCAGACAGAATGGTCAATGTGATAGACGTGATGATGAATGCAATCGCGAGCAACCATGTAATCTTGCCAAGGGCCGTCGCCGCAGCGCGCCCGGACATAGCGCCGTTTCCACCGCCACCGCCGCCCATACCAAGACCGCCGCCCTCAGAACGCTGCAAAAGCACCACGCCAATCAGCGACAGCGCAAGCAACAAGTGAACGACAAGAACGACATTTTCCATGGAAGAGACCTTTGGCGGAAGAACGAGTGGTACTTAGAAGCGAAAGGGGTGTGCTGCAACCCCTCCATTGCGCAAATGTCAGTCGTCCACATCATCCATATCAGCCTGACCGGACAGGCGGCGGCGCACATGGCTCGAGGAAAGGCCGATCCCCAACACGAAAGATCCAGCCACAAGGGCGATCCATGTATTGGCAGTCGGGTTTTCGAAGTTCATCCAGCCAAGGTCGAACGCCACCCAAAGGAGCGCGCCCACAAGCCCCAAAACAAGCAACATTCCGATTGGTCCGATGGATCGCATCGTGGCACGCAGGTAAATAATGTAACCCACAATCAAAAGCAGGCTGCCCAGAACCGCGACCGACATCATGTCACCGCCGGACGCCATCACCCAGCGGGTAAAATTCCAGTCTGTCGGATTATAGGTCGCTGCCAGCAACAAAAACGCAAACAGCCAGCGCAAAACAAAACCGCCCATAACATTCCTCAAGTCTTCATTTTACGGCCATGTTGGCGGTGGTGCGTGCGCCTGTCTAGGGTCGCTTTGAAAATGTCCGCTTTCCCCTTGTCGGTGGATGCCCTATGACGTGCACGGGTTTGACCTTAGGGATTTGAAAAATGGCGAATGTGGTGGTTGTCGGCGCACAGTGGGGCGACGAAGGCAAAGGCAAGATCGTGGA
>JABBAI010000083.1:0-7891 GCA_018608045.1 Octadecabacter sp.
GCGCTGCAAACTGGCGTTGTTGATGGTCAGGAAAACACATGGTCCAACGTCTGGGGTCAGAAGTTCTTTGAAGTTCAGGACGGTGTAACAGAAACCAACCACGGCATCATCGACTACCTTGTCGTGACGTCTGTTGATTTCCTCGACAGCCTTGAGCCAGAAGTCCGTGACCAGTTCACAACGATCCTGAACGAAGTCACAACCGCACGTAACGCAGAAGCGTTCGCTGTGAACGAGGCCGCCAAGCAGTCTATCCTTGACGCAGGCGGCACAATCCTGACGCTTACACCAGAGCAGCGCACAGCATGGGTCGAAACCATGATGCCAGTTTGGGCGCAGTTCGTTGAAGACGTCGGCCAAGAAAACATCGACGCCGCACAGGCGATCAACGACAGCCTCTAAACGCTGACGTTAAGTGATGGGGTCGGCTGGTGTATTCTAGCCGACCCAACTTAATCCAACGGGGGGCAGAGCATGTCTGGTGGTTACACACCCAAAGGTCGCGTGGGCGCGATCGTTCATAGCATTGAAGAAAGCGTTATCGCGATCCTTTTGGGATTGATGACGTTGGTGACGTTTATCAACGTCGTGATGCGTTACGGTTTCAACAGCCAGCTGATTTGGGGACTTGAGCTAACGCTCGTCCTGTTCGCGTGGCTGGTTTTGTTCGGTATTTCCTACGGCTTCAAGGTGGTCAGCCACCTTGGCGTTGATGCGCTGTTAAATCTGGTCGGTAAACCTGCACGCCGCCGCCTTGGTATTCTGGCGACTTTGGTGTGCATATTTTACGCGATTTTGTTGATGAAGGGCGCGTGGGACTATTGGGCGCCATTTGCCGGGCTTGATGCCACGACGGGGCGCTGGTTCCCGACGGGGTTCGCCAACAGCCGCGATCAAGGTTGGTTTGAAACCGAACAACTGCCCATTCCGTTTGCACAGACATGGTTGGAAAATACATTCAATGTCGGTGAACCCTACGAAAAGATGCCCCGCTTTGTGCCCTATTCAATCGTTCCGTTCGCCATGGCGCTGATGCTGTACCGCCTTGTGCAATGCCTTGTGCGGATCATTCGCGGCGAAATCGACACGATTATTGTCAGCCATGAGGCCGAAGATGCGGTCGAAGAAGCAGGCGAAACCCTGTCCAAGGAGACGTAATAATGGATGTCGCAATTCTCTTTGGCATGGTCATTGCCTTTCTCGCGATCGGTGTGCCGATTGCTGTCGCCCTTGGCCTGTCGTCCACGCTGTTTTTGCTGGTTTTGTCCGACAGCTCCCTCGCGTCTGTGGCGCAGTCATTGTATCAGGCAATGGCCGGGCACTACACGTTGCTCGCCATTCCGTTCTTCATTCTGGCGTCGTCGTTTATGTCGACGGGCGGTGTGGCACGCCGCATCATTGAATTCGCGATTGCTGTCATCGGCCACGTGCGCGGGGGCCTCGCGATTGCAGGTGTTCTGGCGTGTATGTTGTTTGCGGCCCTTTCGGGATCATCCCCTGCGACGGTTGTTGCTGTCGGGTCCATCGTGATCGCGGGCATGGTCAAATCCGGCTATACCAAAGACTTTGCAGCGGGTGTGATTTGTAACGCGGGAACGCTGGGCATCTTGATCCCGCCGTCCATTGTGATGGTGGTTTACGCATCGGCCACGGACGTTTCCGTGGGGCGGATGTTCCTTGCGGGCGTGATCCCCGGCCTTTTGGCGGGTGTGATGTTGATGATCACCATCTATGTAATCGCGCGCATCAAGAACTTGCCCAAAGGCGAATGGTTGGGATGGGAACAGATCTTTTCCTCAATCCTAGACGCGTCATGGGGTTTGTTCCTGATGGTCGTGATCCTTGGTGGTATTTACGGCGGCGTGTTTACCCCGACCGAAGCTGCCGCAATCGCATCAATCTACGCGTTCATCGTGTCGATCTTTATCTACCGCGACATGGGGCCGCTTAAAGGCCGTGACTGGCTGCCAGAAGGCGAAGCTGATCTTGGACTGCTTGGCCTGCGCGTCTGGGGCTTCACGCTGGTGACGTTTATCTTGTACGCCATCGGATGTTTCATGCTGAGCGCGCCAATGTGGATCGCCTTTGCTGCTGCGGGTGCGTTCTTTGTCATCGCGTTCATCCTTGCATTGCTGATGTCCAAGGCGGTTCCAGATGGATGGGGTATGAAGCTCGCCACTGCTGCTGTTGTGATCTTTGGCGTGTTGCCCGCGGGGTATGCGATCCGTGGCATCATCGTGTCAGATACCACCGCGTTGTTCGCTATCATCCAAATTCTTGGTGTGGTGTTTGTCCTGCTGCTGCCGCCTGCGGTCTTTACGTTCTCGCTGGTGCGCGGGGCGCAGCGGTTGTCGCTGTCGGGCGGGGGATTTGGCCAATCAATGATGGTGGGGGGTAAGAACCTGATCCGCGCAAACGTCGAAAACGTGGTCTTCGCGATCCCCGCGTTCTTTCACCGCGACACGAAGGCGACCCTGCTTGAGGCGGGTAAGCTGACGATCATGCTGATGTTCATCATCGCCAACGCGTTGATCCTGAAACATGTTTTGACGGACGAACAAATTCCCCAGCACATCACTGAGGTCATGTTGGCCGCAGGGCTTGGCCCGATCACATTCCTGATTATCGTCAACATCATTCTGTTGATTGGCGGTCAGTTCATGGAACCGTCGGGTCTGATCGTGATTGTCGCGCCTTTGGTGTTTCCGATTGCGATCCAGCTTGGCATTGATCCGATCCACCTTGGCATCATCATGGTGGTGAACATGGAAATCGGGATGATCACACCGCCTGTCGGCCTCAACCTTTTTGTGACGTCCGGTGTCGCGAATATGTCGATGATGCGGGTTGTAAAAGCAGCGTTGCCATTCCTTGCCGTGTTGTTCGTGTTCTTGATCATGGTGACCTACATCCCATGGCTGTCCACGGCATTGCCAACCGCCTACATGGGACCAGAGATCATAACGAACTGATCACTGACCCACGCACAAAAAAGGCGACGCCCAATCCATCGGGCGTCGCCTTTTGCGTTTTATCTGATCGGATCAGGCGTTTTCGAGCGCCGTGATGATAGGTGAGAAATCAGCCGCCTTCAGCGATGCCCCCCCAACCAAAGCACCGTCTACGTTCGCAAGTGCAAAGATTTCATCGGCATTGCTGGCCTTGACCGATCCACCATACAGCAGCCGCATCTGCGACCCTGTTTCAAAGCGATCCATCAAATACGCCCGCAGGTTTGCATGCACAGCGGCAATCTCCTCCGGGGTTGGGGTCAGGCCTGTGCCAATGGCCCAGATGGGTTCATAGGCGATGGTCGTGGTCTGGGCAGTGGCGCCGTCGGGGATCGACGCATCCATCTGCGCGCGCAAGACCTCCAGCGTATCGCCGGCGCGGTACTGGGCCTCACTTTCGCCAATACACAAGATCACGTGCAAACCAGCGGCCCATCCAGCGGTGGTTTTGGCAGCAATCAGCGCGTTGTCCTCACCGTGGTCTGTGCGCCGTTCCGAATGGCCCGTGATAACATGGGTGGCCCCTGCATCTTTGATCATCTCGGCGGAAATATCGCCCGTATGGGCACCGGATGTTTCTGGATGGCAATCTTCACCCCCAATGCTCACCCCTGTTACAGCCATGCGGTGCAAAAGCGTTGCAGGACCACACATCACGACATCAACACCCGCGTTGGCATGGGCCGCGGCAAGGGCCTCAAGCTGGGGGATATCCGCGCTAGTCCCGTTCATTTTCCAGTTGCCGGCTGCCAGTTTGCGCATCTCACTCTCCCCATTTGGTTTTGAGTGATGTAGCAAGCTGGCACGTGAAGTGAAAGGGCAGGCCATGATCCCAAGAATTGATGCAGAACTGTTATTGGCGGGGGACAGCGATGTCCTTGCCCAAGTGCGGGACGCGGCGCGCGACGTAGGGTTTTTGACGCTGCACAACACGCCAATCCCGACATCCGACATTGCCGAAGTGTTTGAGGCGTACGCCGCCTTTTTTGCCCGTCCTGTGGCGGAAAAAGACGCTGTGAACATGGCGCGAACGCAATCAAATCGCGGTTGGGGGGCAGGTGGGTCCGAACAAGTCGATCCCGACGCTAACCCCGATTACAAACAGGTGTTTGATTGCGGGTTTGAAATGGCTGGATCAGATTTGCCCGCCTATGCGCCAAACCAATGGCCTGATGTTCCAGCAGATTTCCGTGTTGTGATTGAGAATTACTATGCACGCGCATTGGCATTTTGGCCGATTTACTGGTGGCGCTTGCGGGGGCTATTGGTCAAGACCCAGTCTATTTCAAAGCGCAATTTGACCAGCCCATGGCGCTTTTGCGCGGCAATTATTACCCCGAGCGGCCAAGCTGGGCGGGGGCGAACGATTTCGGCATCGCCATGCACACAGATTATGGCTGCCTGACCTTGTTGGCGATGGATGGCACGCCGGGATTGGAAGTGCGCAAGCGCGGTGGTGGATGGATCCCAGTGTCCGCGCCCGTCGGCGAATTCGTGATCAATTTCGGTGAAATGCTTGAGATGTGGACGCAAAAACGCGTCGTCGCGACGCCGCATCGTGTGGTCGGCGGTGATGCGGAAAGGATGTCTATCCCGCTGTTTTATAATCCGAATGCCGAAACAAATGTTGCGCCAATTGGGTCAGATCAGGTCATTCGCGCGGTCGATCATCTGCAAAAGCGCTTTGATGAAACCTATTTGCACCTCAAGGACGCATCATGATCACTTGTTTGCACACCGCTGAGGTTCACGTGGCGACGTTCAGCGCGCTGCTGCCTGATGCGACCCATATCGTGAGGGCGGATTTTCTGGATCGCGCGCGTGCTGATGGCCTTGACGCTGTTTCGGGCGAAGTGACTGAAACCTTGAAGGAATTGTCGGTGACGGGGCCTGTCTTGTGCACCTGTTCAACGCTCGGGCCTTTGGTGGATGCGGTCGGCATATCGTCGGTGGTTCGCATTGATGGACCTGCGATGGAACAGGCTGCTGCGGGCGGTGGTGAGGTCGTCGTGGCGATCTGTTTAGAAAGCACCAAAGACGCAACACTGGCTTTATTTCAAGAGGTTGCGGGACATACATCAACTGCAAAGCTTATCTTGTGCGACGCCGCTTGGCCGTTCTTTGAGGCCGGTGACATGCAAGGTTTCAGCGATGAAATTGTTGATGCGGTGAGTGGTCAAGGCACGCGTATCCTGTTGGCGCAGGCGTCTATGGCTGTCGCAACGCCGGCATTAAAAGATAAGGGATATCAGGTGTTTACGACACCTAAGGCAGCGGCAGACGCTGTGTCCGCACTCGCCTAAAGATGTTTTAGGGCGCGCCGTGCGAGGTCGCAGGCCTCGTCTGGATCATCAAGCGCGCTATCGGGCAATTTCCAGTAGGGCATGGATGTTGGTTTGTCTTTTCCGTCCCGTTGGTATGTCCATCGGGTCAGGCCCAAAGCATTGAGTTCATTCTGAAATTCACCCGCATCTTTGATCATGACACCGAAGTCTGAATGAATAATCGCGAAGATCGTACCGTCCGTATACAAACACAGTCCACCCATCATTTTCCGTGTCGTTAACGGACCCATACCCGAGAAGAGATCTGTAGCGAATTCAATCTCTTCGGGTGTGATGCTCATGCGTTCGGAACGAGGCTTTCGTCAAACTTGATCGACTCCCCACAGCCACAGGCATCGGTCACATTAGGGTTCCGAAATTTGAAACCAGCCTCTAACAGGTTGATTTCGTAGTCAATTTCAGTTCCGAACAGGAACATCTGTGCCATCGGGGCGATCATCACGCGGGCGCCGTCTTGTTCTACGACTTCATCCATTGGATCGACTTCGGACACGTATTCCATCGTGTATTCCATGCCCGCGCAGCCGCCCTTTTTGACGCCAATACGCAAGCCCTGCGTGTCATCTTTCGCCATCAATTTAGCGATTTGAGTGGCGGCTTTGTCGGTGATTGAAACCGCTTGTTTCCCTGGAATTCCAACCATTTAGCGGACCTCCTTAATGGATTAAGATTACATGAACCCGAGTTCAAGGCGGGCTTCGTCAGACATCATGTCCATGCCCCATTGGGGTTCCCACACGAGTTCAACATCAACGGATTTGATACCTGCAAGCGGTTCGATGGCCTCGGCGACCCAACCTGGCATTTCACCGGCAACGGGACAGCCTGGTGCGGTAAGGGACATCAGCACCTTCACTTCGTTTTCATCATTGATGTCAACGGTGTAGATCAATCCAAGGTCTTGAATGTTAACGGGAATTTCTGGGTCATAGACTGTGCGGCACGCCTCAATGACATTGTCATAAAGCGGGTGATCCGTCGTTGAGGGCTGGATCAGCGGAGTGCCTTCCATGGGTGTCGCGGTGTCGGTCATATCACGTGTCCTGTAATTCCTGACTAAACATATAGGGATTACAATCGGACACGTAAAGGGACCGACCTGCGGCAAACCGTGCGGTTTTGTACAAAACGTCAGGCGGGGTTTTTGCGCTTGGTCTTGAGGGGTACGGGGCGGACTTGGTCTTCGATGTGATCGTAAAGCTGACCGGCGAGGTTTTTCTTGCTCGCGCCCTCTATGCCCTCAAATCCGGGGGAGGAGTTTACCTCAAGAATTTTTGGACCATCGTTTGAGCGCAGCAAATCTACCCCTGCCAGCGCGAGGTTAAAGGCCTTGGCGGATTTGATCGCGGTTTTGCGTTCTTCCGGTGTCAATTTCACAGCCTCCGCGGTGCCGCCACGGTGCAGGTTTGATCTGAAATCATCGCCCGCAGAAGTGCGGCGCATGGAGGCCACGACTTTACCCGCGACCACGAAGCAGCGGATGTCTTCGCCAGAGGCTTCTTTGACGAAATCTTGCACAAGGAAGTTGGCCTTCAGCCCACGAAAGGCGTCGATCACGGATTCGGCGGCCTTTTTGGTTTCGGCCAGCACAACGCCCTTGCCTTGGGTGGATTCAAGCAACTTCACGATCAGCGGGGCGGTCCCCACGAGGCCGATCAAGTTGCTGGTGTCTTTGGGCGACGCGGCGAAGGCTGTGGTTGGCATGCCGATCTTTTGGGCGGCAAGCACTTGGTGCGCGTGCAGTTTGTCGCGGCTGGCGGTGATGCCGACAGATCCGTTGACGCAATAGGTACCCAAAGTTTCGAATTGGCGCAAAACGGCGGTGCCATAGCTGGTGATCGATGCGCCGATGCGCGGGATCACGACGTCATAGCGGGGCAGGCGTTTGCCGTCATAGTGGATTTCGGGGGCCAGTGCGTTGATTGCCATGTAGCAGCGGGTGGTGTCGATGACTTCCACGGTATGGCCGCGTTCTTCGCCCTCAAGAACCAATCGTTTGGTGGAATAGCTGTTGGGTTCGCGCGACAGCACGCAGACACGCAAGGCGCGCGATGGTGTAACGGCTTTGATCCGTTTTGCGGAATAGACGTCATAGTTGCGTTCGGGGCGCAGGAATTTGTCGGTGGGCTGCACGATCACGTCTTCGCGCAGGCCTTGGCGGCCCAGCAACATACGCGATGCCATGCCGCCACGATCCGTGAGGGTGACCTCAATCGGCCAGCGTTCACCGTCACCTGCGTCCAGCATTGTTTCAATAACGTAGCGCATTTCAGTTTCGCCGTTGGATGACGTGACTTCGCGACGGTCCACCACTGTGGCAGAACACGGGATCACAAGATCATCACGCCCCGGAATAGGGTGGATCGAAAAGCGAACCTTGGGTTTGGTCGCGGGGCCGAATGTTTCGATGTCAAAGGCGTGCAGCGCAGATGTGCGCGCGCCCGTGTCGACTTTGGCGCGGATTGTCGGCAAGCCAAGGTCGGGCAGGCCGAGCCATTCTTCCCAGCCCAGTGCGATATTGGTGTCATCCGTCAT
>JABBAI010000083.1:7991-14179 GCA_018608045.1 Octadecabacter sp.
GCGCGGGGACATCCGCACGCCTGCGTTCATGCCCGTTGGCACCGCTGCGACCGTCAAGGCGATGATGCCTGAATCCGTGCGTGAAACGGGCGCTGATATTTTGCTCGGCAATACGTACCATCTGATGCTGCGTCCAACCGCTGAGAGGATCGCGTCGCTTGGGGGCTTGCACAAATTCATGAATTGGGACCGGCCGATCCTGACAGATTCGGGCGGGTTTCAAGTGATGAGCCTGTCTGGAATGCGCAAGCTGACGGAAGACGGCGTTGTGTTTCAGTCCCATTACGATGGGTCCAAGCATAACCTCACGCCTGAGCGCAGCATGGAAATTCAAAAGCTCCTCGGGTCTGATATCGTGATGTGTTTTGATGAATGCCCTGCACTTCCTGCGGATCGGACGCGGCTTGAAGGGTCCATGGAAATGTCGATGCGGTGGGCCAAGCGCAGCAAGGCGGCGTTCGGGGATCGCCCCGGTCATGCGCTGTTCGGCATTCAGCAGGGCGGGCTTGAGGAAGATTTGCGCAAACGATCTGCCGATGCGCTGCGTGAGATTGAATTTGATGGCTATGCGGTTGGTGGTCTGGCGGTCGGTGAGGGTCAGGAGGCGATGTTTAACACGCTTGATTTCGCCCCCGATCAATTACCCGTGGATAAGCCGCGTTATTTGATGGGCGTGGGCAAGCCGGATGATATCGTCGGTGCCGTGAAGCGTGGCATTGATATGATGGATTGCGTGCTGCCGTCGCGATCAGGGCGCACGGGGCAGGTGTTCACGCGCAACGGTGTGGTGAACATCAAGAACGCGCGCCATGCAGATGATCCGAGGCCCTTGGACGAGGCGTGCCGCTGTCCTGCCTGCTCGAATTATTCGCGGGCCTATTTGCATCATGTGTTTCGCAGCCAGGAAATGATTTCGGGCATGCTTTTGACGTGGCACAACTTGACCTATTTCCAAGATATCATGCAGGGGATGCGCGACGCGATTGCGGCGGGTACGTTTGCGACGTGGGAATCCGATTTTCATGCCAACCGTGCGCAGGGGGATATTGATCCGCTATGAAATACGCAGTTTTCAGTCTGATATTGACGGCGACAGGGGCGCAGGCGGACAGTTTGTGCGGTGTGACGGATATTGACGTGGTGTGCGCTGCGATGGCGGGGGAATGGTCGATGCGCGGGGCCATGTCAGTGGAATCGGTGGTCTTTTCAGTGACCGATGTGACCGCCGGGCGCGTTCTGATTACGCCCGACGGGGTGTTCAGTTCTGTCACTGTGGTCGACGGTGCCGAAATTCCGGACGTCGTTACCGATGAAAACAGCAAATCATTGTTGCTGGGCGGCCCCGTTTACGATGTCGACGCGGTGGATGATATGCTGGAGACAGTAGAAGCAGACTGGATCGCGGATGCGGTGTCTTTGACGCCGTGCGGGCCGGATGATCTGTTGCAACTGAGCACTGTGATTGACGTGCAGGATTTCGCGCAGGGAACGTTGACGATTATTCCGTACTTTACTGACCAAATCGTGATGATTTCCGAGGTTGAAGTCACTGGCGACTGGGGCATTGCCTTTGTCACCGAAGTCGGACTGCTAACGCCAGAGTGACGTGAAACGCTTAATTTCGCGCTTAAAAACCCCGAATTGACACGATTTTTCGTTTTATCCCCAAATTTGAAGGATTGCTGCCTTGCGGGTGCTGCGCGACACAGGCACCATATGCACAACTGAGGCGGTTATTGGTTGAAAGCGGGCGAAAGACCCCCACATTACTAATCCATAACCGGAGGGTGTCGCGTTGCCTCAAAGAGGGACCGGCATTTTTGCCAATAAAGGAAAAAGAGCATGTCAGACCAGATCCGAGAGCCGCTGAGCGCGAGCTACCCCGTCCTTCCACTGCGTGATATCGTAGTATTCCCGCACATGATTGTGCCGCTGTTCGTGGGGCGTGAAAAATCCGTGTCCGCGCTCGAAGAAGTGATGGCCGATGATAAGCAAATTCTGCTGTCCAGCCAGATCGACCCCGGTGTCGATGACCCCGATCAGGACGGAATTTACAAAGCGGGTGTGCTGGCCAATGTGCTGCAACTGCTGAAATTACCCGATGGCACCGTGAAGGTGTTGGTTGAAGGCATCGCGCGTGTGCGCATCACTGAATTTCATGAAAATGAGAATTACTTTGAAGCGTCGGCAGAATACCTGACCGAGATGCCGGGCGATATGATGACGATTGAGGCGCTGACGCGGTCGGTGTCCAAAGAATTCGCGCGCTACTCCAAAGTTAAGAAAAACATCCCGGAGGAGGCGCTGTCTGCTGTGTCCGAGGCGACCGAGCCTGCAAAGCTGGCCGACCTTGTCGCGGGGCATTTGGGTATTGAAGTGAACCAACGTCAGGATTTGTTGGAAACGCTGTCCGTATCTGAGCGGCTTGAGAAAGTTTACGGGCTGATGCAGGGCGAAATGTCCGTGCTGCAAGTTGAGAAAAAGATCAAAACCCGCGTGAAGACGCAGATGGAACGCACCCAGCGAGAGTACTATTTGAATGAGCAAATGAAGGCCATTCAGAAGGAGCTTGGGGACGGCGAAGAGGGCGAGGGCGAAATGGCCGAGCTTGAGGGCAAGATCGCCAACACCAAGCTGTCCAAAGAAGCGCAAGAAAAAGTCGACGGGGAGCTTAAGAAGCTCAAGAACATGTCGCCTATGTCTGCGGAAGCCACGGTCGTGCGTAACTACCTCGATTGGATTTTGTCGATCCCGTGGAACAAGAAATCCCGCGTTAAGAAGGATTTGGCCAAAGCCGAGGCCATTCTTGATGGCGACCACTATGGCTTGGACAAGGTCAAGGAACGCATCGTTGAATACCTTGCCGTGCAACAGCGCAGCCAGAAGCTGAAAGGGCCGATCATGTGTCTCGTCGGTCCTCCTGGTGTGGGTAAAACGTCGCTTGGTAAATCTGTGGCAAAGGCCACGGGTCGCGAGTTCATTCGCATCTCCCTTGGTGGTGTACGGGATGAATCTGAAATTCGGGGTCATCGTCGTACCTACATCGGGTCCATGCCCGGTAAAATCATTCAAGCGCTGAAAAAGGCGAAAACCACGAACCCGCTGATCCTTCTCGATGAGATTGATAAGATGGGGCAAGATTTCCGTGGTGATCCCGCATCTGCAATGCTTGAGGTCTTGGATCCAGAACAGAACAGCACGTTCGTCGATCACTACCTCGAGGTCGAATATGACCTGTCCAATGTGATGTTCCTGACGACGTCAAACTCTTACAACATGCCTGGGCCGTTGCTCGACCGGATGGAGATTATTCCACTGTCGGGCTACACAGAGGATGAAAAGCGCGAGATCGCAAAGCAGCACCTTCTTGATAAAGTGATGAAAAATCATGGCCTGAAGGCGAAGGAGTTCACGCTTGAAGACTCTGCTCTCACGTCCATGATCCGCTATTACACCCGCGAAGCAGGTGTGCGGAACCTTGAGCGTGAGATCGCGAAAGTGGCCCGTAAGGCCGTCACCAAGTTGGTGAAAAAGGAAGTCGAAAGCGTTGTCGTAAACGAGGGCAACATCGACGACTACCTTGGAGTCAAAAAGCACCGCTTTGGTCTGGCCGAAGAACAAGATCAGGTCGGCGTTGTGACGGGTCTGGCCTATACGTCGGTGGGGGGTGAACTTCTGAATATCGAAGCGCTGCGTCTGCCCGGTAAGGGTCGGATGAAGACGACGGGTAAGCTTGGCGATGTGATGAAGGAATCCATCGACGCGGCCAGCAGCTACGTTCGGTCCATCAGCCCGCAGATCGGGGTGAAACCGCCCGAGTTTGATAAGCTCGACATTCACGTACACGTGCCAGACGGCGCGACGCCAAAGGACGGGCCGTCGGCTGGTCTTGCGATGGTAACGTCTATTGTATCCGTGTTGACCAAAATTCCGGTCCGCAAAGATATCGCGATGACGGGTGAGGTGTCTTTGCGCGGGAACGCGATGCCGATTGGTGGCTTGAAAGAAAAGCTGTTGGCAGCACTGCGGGGCGGTATCAAAACCGTGCTGATCCCTGAGGAGAATGTCAAAGACTTGGCGGATATTCCTGACAACGTGAAAGAGGGGCTGGAGATTGTTCCGGTCAGCCATGTGTCCGAGGTTCTCAAGCATGCGTTGACGCAGGCACCGCAAGCGGTTGAGTGGGATCAAGAAGCGGAAGATGCAGCGGCGGCCGCGGCTGCGTTGCGTGCCCGCGATGGCGGAACTTCTGCGACGGCGCACTGATCGCGCTGACATTTACATGGAAAAAAAGGCGCAACAGAGAATATCTGTGGCGCCTGCTACATGGTCGTTTGAAGGTGCGCTAAGGCAGTAGGTCATGACATATCCCGAACTTTATATTCTGCGCCACGGTCAAACCGAGTGGAACGCAGCAGATCGCATGCAGGGGTGGTTGAATTCACCCCTGACCCCGAAAGGGGAACAAGATGCTGCGCGTCAGGGTGAAATCCTGCGCGGTCTTGATTTGGTAGGGTTTTCATTTTGGTGCAGCCCGTCTGGGCGCGCGGTCCAGACGGCGGGTATTGCGTGCCCGATGGCGGATGCGATCCACACTGATTTGCGACTTCGTGAAATTGGTGTGGGCGATTGGGCAGGGCGGAATCGCTCAGAATTACCGATGCTGGGCGGTCCCGACCCCTATATGGCCCAATATGAAATGGCCCCAAACGGGGAGGGCCTTGCCGCGGTTGAGGCACGGGTTGCCGATTTTCTGATAGGATTAACTGGCCCTACCGTATTGATAACACATGGAATTACCAGCCGCGTGATCCGTAACGCCGTGGTTGGGCCGCCCGCTCTCGTGAACCCGTCGATCCACGGCGGGCAGGGCTGCGTTTATCATTTGAAGGACGGAGTGCAGGAATTACTGATATGAGGGTTGCAACGCTCGTTCGGTTCGCCTAAATCGCTGTCATCGGGTTGTTAGCTCAGTTGGTAGAGCGCTTCGTTTACACCGAAGATGTCGGGAGTTCGAGCCTCTCACAACCCACCATATCTCCAACGACTTTGAAGCGAATTTTCCATCTCAAACGAAGATGTTGGCGGTTAACTGAACCCCTTTTTGGTGTCCGCGTCTTTCCTTGTTTTATGAAGATGCTGGATGTTCAATCTGGCCCCGTCTCAATATCTGAAAACATCAAACCGAAATGTTGTTCAGATTGTCGTGTTTCGACGTCCTTTTGCAGAACGCTATCCACTGTCAAAGCTTTTGCGGTTCAAACATTCAAGCGAAACGAGCGGCCTTTAAAACTTGACGGTGTGTACACGTCGTTTCAATATTTAGCTGTCGCCCGCTGCAAAGTCGGTAGTTCCTTTGCAACGTAATCGCGCATATAGGCCGCAAATGCAGCAAACAGCGGGCTTTCAAGTCGATTTTTTGGGGACACCATACCGACGGACGCGGATGAAAGCGTGAGTTGCACAGGTAGCTCCGCCAGCTGGCTGTTTTCTTCGCTGTGACGGAGCGCATACCTTGGAAGCACGGTCAAAAAGTCGGTGTTGCGCAGCATTTCTAAAATGGCCCCGGCAGATCCACTTTGAAACGCAACTTTCAGATTTCTGACACCAAGATACGTCAGCGCCGCGGCCATGTCGGACTGTAGCTGGCTTTCTTCGGCGTGGCTGACCCATGTGGCTTTTTCAAGATCGCTAGCAGTAATTGTACTTTGCTTGAGCAACCAATGATCCGAGCGGCCTGCAATGACATGTGCGTTGCGTGAAAAACAGAAATTGGCAGAAGCAGGTTATGAAAACGTTGGCGTCGCTTTTAATGCGTCGCCTGAGCTTCTTGTCCATCCGGACTTCTTTGACCGCTTGGTGTGGGAGGCCGACAACGCGAACATTGATCACGCCCAGATAACCATAGAAGTGTTAGAAACAACTGATTTCGGCAATCTGGCCGAAGGCTCACCTCAGGCCTCTTCCATTCGCCAATTGTATGATGCGGGATTTCAAATCCATCTTGACGATTTCGGTGTTGGCTTTGCGGGCCTGTCTCATCTTGCCACTTTGAATGTGACAGGCGTTAAGCTTGATCGCAGTCTTGTTGGCGAACTTTCAGTGAATCCCACGAGCCAAAAGATTGTTCGGAAAATTATTGAACTTTCGAACGATCTCTCCCTCAGCGTTATTGCCGAAGGCGTTGA
>JABBAI010000085.1 GCA_018608045.1 Octadecabacter sp.
GTTTTACCTGCATCGATGTGCGCGATGATACCGAAGTTACGGTACAGTTCGAGGGGATAATCGCGTGCCATATTGGTGCTTTCCTCTTACCAGCGGTAGTGGCTGAATGCTTTGTTAGCATCGGCCATCTTGTGCGTGTCTTCGCGCTTTTTGACGGCTGTGCCACGGCCTTGAACCGCATCCACGAGCTCGCCTGCAAGGCGCTCTTCCATAGTCTTTTCGTTGCGCTTCTTAGCGGCAGCGATCAACCAGCGAATTGCCAAAGCTTCGCGACGCTCAGGGCGAACTTCGACGGGCACCTGATAGGTGGCACCACCGACGCGACGCGAACGTACTTCGAGGTTTGGTTTGATGTTCTCAAGGCTCTCGTGGAAGACTTCCAGCGGAGACTGCTTCAGCTTGCTCTCAACGCGATCAAATGCGTTGTAAACAATACGCTCAGCGACGGACTTCTTACCGTCAACCATGAGGTTATTCATGAACTTTGAAAGAACCTTGTCACCGAATTTTGCATCGGGAAGGATCTGGCGCTTTTCAGCGGCGTGACGACGTGACATATCTGTATCCCTTACTTCGGCTTCTTGGCGCCGTATTTCGAACGACGCTGCTTACGGTCTTTAACGCCTTGCGTATCAAGAACACCGCGCAGGATGTGGTAGCGCACACCGGGAAGGTCTTTTACACGACCGCCACGGATCAGGACCACAGAGTGCTCCTGAAGGTTGTGGGATTCACCACCGATATAGCTGATGACCTCAAAACCATTTGTCAGGCGTACTTTGGCAACCTTACGCATAGCCGAGTTCGGCTTTTTCGGGGTAGTCGTATAAACCCGAGTACAAACGCCGCGCTTTTGCGGGTTGCCTTCAAGGTGAAGCGACTTCGAAACTCTTCTTTTAGGCTGCCGCGGTTTGCGGATCAGCTGCTGGATCGTTGGCATTGGGCTTGTGTCCCCACTTCTTCACATGTGTGGCGAACCAGAATGGTCCACCGTTTCTATTCTTACGCGCCACTCGCGTCCAAAAAGCACAATAAACCCGCTGGCGTTGCCTTACCGGAGCAACGGAGCGGTTGGGTTACAGAGGATCGGACCAATAGTAGGTCGGATCTTGACCACGACGATTATGATGCCTGTCAAAGGACGAACCAGCGGCAGATGCGCGCTTCATAGGTTGACTCGGGATAGCTGTCAACAGCGCCTAACGCATGCGCAGACCCTGTGTAGGTTTGGCCGCTGTGGCGCGTTCGCGGTACAGCGTGAACAGGCCCGTCGCGACGACAATGACTGCGCCAAGAATGGTTAACGTATTGGGCCATTCGCCGAACACAAAGAACCCAAGAACCAGCGCGACCAAAAGGGATGTGTAGCGGAACGGTGCGACAAACCCGATGTCGCCCGTGCGCATCGCCGACACTGCACAAATATAACCGATCATCAGACATAGTGCGGCGGCAGCAAGCAACAGCATCGATCCGGCATCAGGCATCACCCAAGCGGTTCCCGCACCACCTATCAGCGCCATCAATGTCACCCCGACGCCCGCCGCAAGGGCCACGACCCCAGACGGGATATCGCGCGACAGTTTGCGCGCGGCAAGGTCACGCATAGTCACCGCAATCACCGCGGCCACACCCAGCAGCGAATAAAACGTAAACCCGTCTGTGCCGGGCTGGATAATCAGCACGACACCAACAAACCCGACCAGAATCGCGATCAGACGCTTCCAACCAACGGCTTCGCCAAAGAACAGGGCCGCGGCGAGTGTCACAGTCAGCGGCAAAGCCTGAAGGATCGCCGAAAGATTACCGATGGGCATTTTGAACAAAGCCGTGAGGAAAAAAATCGTGCCGATCGCTTCGGCCACTGTGCGGATCGAAATCAGGCCCCAGTCTTTCGCATTCGGGCGATAGGTCAGTTGGCCGCGCAGATAGGCCAAGATCAGCAGGCCAACCGTGATCATCATACCGCGCATGGCGATGGCCTGAAAAAATGCCACGTCATCGCTTGCGAGTTTCATAAGTGCGTCATTCACGGTGAACGCCGACATGGACGTCATCATAAAAAGCGCAGCGCGCATGTTGTCAGACAGGATCATTGTCTTGGTGTGGCACGGCACAATCGATTGGGCCAGTCCATTCGCGACATCGTGCTAGATCGCACCTTCCGCACGGGATTTCACATCGCGCGCCAGCACATCCATTGCCAAACGCGCGGCCCCCTTGGTCGCAGGTGTGAAAAACCACGACGGCGCAAGCATGCGGTCATAGTCAAGGCTGACCGTGAGGCGGGTAGCATCATTGCCCGCCGCTTCGACGCGGTATGTCAGGTGCTTGTGCGCAACCCACATTGCGAACGGGCTGGTGTCAGACAGGATCTCAAACACGGCGATCTTATCGGTCCGTTCTACAACTTGCAGCGTCAGGTAACCCGCCCCTTCGCGCCCTTCAAATTGAACACGCCGCATCGCACCCAATGATGTGCCCTCATCCGTGACGACGCCAACAGGCTACGGAAACAACTCCAAAATGTTGGGCAACGGAAAATCGGGCGACGTCGCGGTTTCTAACGTGGTCCAGACCTCATCGGGTGTTTGTTCAATAAGGTAGGTCGCTTCACTGCGATTGGACGGATCAAATGACATCGCACTTGTGACGCCCTCAAAGCTGGCAAGGCATAGAAATGTTCCGGCCACGGCCAGGCTCCCGATATCGAAAAGGCGGCTGTCGGGGTCGTTGTTATCATCGCCGCCAATTGCATTGTTCACTCCTGAAACTGCCTTTGCGAAAATGTAGATCACCAATCCGATGAGCCCAGCAATGACGGCAATAATCGCGACGCAAAACACCACGGTCAGCACGCCGCCGACGAAATCCCCCGCTGATGCGGCCTCTGCGGGTTGGGGCGCAAAGATGCTGGCCAGAAGAATGACGATCGCCAAGCCGACCGCGGGTTGCGCGCTGCGCAGATAGATCACTTGGGAAAAGCCGCGCGTCAGATGGCCCCGCACCGCGAGCCAGCACAGGTGCACGACCATGATGATGATCAGCGGTGTTACAAACTGAAACCCCGTTGCCACGAATCCCGACTGCGACACGTACCCCGCGTAAATCAAAGCAAGACCTGCCGCGATGGCGTGGATCGGGAGGATAGATCGTGTTCGCAATACCATCATTTCACCTGTCGGTTTGGGACAAAAAGAATATGGCGACAAGTCCGCCGCTATGTCTAGCTGGGAATTCGTCGCACGTATCCCAGAACGAAAAAGGCCCCGCTGTTTCCAGCGGGGCCTTTTCAATTTTCTAGTCGTCGATCTTACTCGTCGCGGTTTTCTGGTGTGTCCGCGATGATTGTATCGAACACATCGCCACCGATCACATCCTCGGACGCGGGCTCGGGTGCGGCCAGTGCGGCTGCGGCCTCTGCCTCTTCGCGACGGGCCTGAATGACCACGTTGTCACGTGCAGTTGCGATCTTCGTGACGTTCTGCGTCGCACCACCGGTACCCGCAGGGATCAAGCGACCCACGATGACGTTCTCTTTGAGGCCGACCAATTTGTCCCGCTTGCCCTGTACGGATGCTTCCGTAAGAACGCGCGTGGTTTCTTGGAACGATGCTGCAGAGATGAAAGAACGTGTTTGCAATGACGCCTTGGTGATACCGAGCAAGATTGGTTCACCCTGTGCTGGGCGACCTTTGCGGGCCAATGACTTAGCATTTGCTTCGTCAAACTCGGCCTTGTCGACGTTTTCACCCTTGAGCAATGTCGTGTCACCGCTGTCAGAGATTTCCCATTTCTGGAGCATCTGACGCACGATCACTTCGATGTGCTTGTCGTTGATTTTAACGCCCTGCAAACGATACACGTCCTGCACTTCGTCGATCATGTAATCGGCAAGCGCCTCGACACCCATAATCGCGAGGATGTCATGCGGCGCTGGATTGCCGTCCATGATGTAATCGCCCTTTTGCACGAAGTCGCCTTCTTGCACTGGGATGTGCTTGCCCTTGGGCACCATGTATTCGACCTTGTGATCAGCATCCTCGGAGGACTCAATCGCGATACGGCGCTTGTTTTTGTAGTCCTTACCGAAGCGAACATAACCATCAATTTCGGCAATAATCGCGTGATCCTTTGGACGACGTGCTTCGAACAATTCCGCAACCCGTGGCAAACCACCGGTAATGTCCTTGGTCTTGGCACCTTCGCGCGGGATACGCGCCACAACGTCACCGGCCTGAATCTGCTGGCTGTCTTCAATCGACAGAACCGCATCAACAGACATCGGATAGGTTACAGGGTTGCCTGCATCGTTCATCACTGCTTCGCCATTGGCGTCGAGGATGATGATTTCCGGCTTCAACTCGTTGCCCTTAGGCGCGGAACGCCAGTCGGTCACGATGCGCTGAGTCATGCCTGTCGCATCATCGGTGTCTTCGCGAATGGCGATACCGTTGATGAGGTCGACAAACTTAACCGTACCGGCTTTTTCGGCAATGATTGGCAGGGTGTATGGATCCCATTCAAACATCTTGTCGCCGCGCTTGATGGACCCGCCATCTTTGACGAACACTTTGGAACCGTAGCCAACCTTGTGGTTCGCACGTTCTTCACCGTTCTCGTCCATGATCGCGAGGACCATGTTCCGGCCCATAACGACTTGCTCGCCGTCAGCGTTTTGCAGGATCTGCTCATTGCGCAGTTCAACGATACCGTCAACGGACGCCTCGAGGAACGACTGCTGGCCACCTTGTGCAACGCCGCCGATGTGGAACGTCCGCATCGTCAGCTGTGTACCAGGTTCACCAATAGACTGCGCAGCAATGATGCCGACAGCTTCGCCGAGGTTGACGCGCGAACCGCGCGACAAGTCACGACCGTAACACATGGCACAGACGCCGTCTTCGGCCTCACATGTCAGCGGGCTACGGATGCGCATCTTGGCGACACCGGATGTTTCGATGATGTCGGCAGAACGCTCGTCTATCAGCTCACCAGCCTTGACCAGAACTTCTTCTGTGCCGGGCTTGAGAACATCATCGGCAGACACGCGGCCAAGAACACGATCAGACAAGGACGACACAACTTCACCGTCGTTGACGGCGGCTTCTGCTGTGATTGCACGTTCTGTTCCGCAATCCACTTCACGTACGATGCAATCTTGCGCAACGTCCACCAGACGACGTGTCAGGTAACCGGAGTTCGCAGTTTTCAACGCCGTGTCCGACAGACCCTTACGGGCACCGTGGGTGGAGTTGAAGTATTCCAGAACCGTCAGGCCTTCTTTGAAGTTCGAGATAATTGGCGTTTCGATGATCTCACCGTTTGGCTTGGCCATCAGACCACGCATACCGCCCAGCTGTTTCATCTGCGTGACAGAACCACGCGCACCGGAGTGGGCCATCATGTAAACCGAGTTTGGTTCACCTTCAGCGCCGTCTTCCATCTGCGGAGTCGTGGAAATCGTCGTCATCATCGCATCAGTGACTTTGTCGTTCGACTTTGACCAAGCATCGACAACTTTGTTGTACTTTTCACCCTGAGTGATCAGGCCGTCCATGTACTGCTGTTCGAAATCCTTAACCTGTTCGCGTGTCTCGTTGACCAACGTCCATTTGGTGTCAGGGATAACCATGTCGTCCTTACCGAACGATATGCCGGCCTTGAACGCTTCGCGGAAGCCCATTGTCATGATCTGATCACAGAAGATGACAGATTCTTTCTGACCACAGTAACGGTAGACCGTATCAATGATCTGCTGGACTTCTTTCTTGCGAAGAAGCTGGTTCACAAGATCAAACGGCGCCTTGTTGTTGAGCGGCAAAAGCGAACCCAAACGGATACGACCAGGGGTCGTTTCAAAGCGCTTCATGACCTCATTGCCTTCCGCGTCGATCTGCGGAATGCGGGCTTGGATCTTGGCGTGCAGGTGGACTTCACCAGCCTGAAGCGCGTGTTCGACTTCTTCGATCGTGCTGAACACCATGCCTTCGCCCTTCATGCCTGTGCGCATGATGGTCGTGTAATAGAGGCCCAAAATCATATCCTGTGACGGCACGATAATTGGCGCACCGTTGGCAGGTGACAAGACGTTGTTTGTCGACATCATCAAGACGCGACATTCCAACTGTGCCTCAAGGCTCAGCGGGACGTGGACAGCCATCTGGTCACCGTCGAAGTCGGCGTTAAACGCAGAACACACGAGCGGGTGCAGCTGGATGGCCTTGCCTTCGATCAGAACAGGTTCGAAGGCCTGAATGCCAAGACGGTGCAGCGTTGGCGCACGGTTCAGCATGACAGGGTGTTCGCGAATGACTTCGTCCAAGATATCCCAAACTTCGGGACGCTCTTTTTCGACCAGCTTTTTGGCTTGCTTCACTGTGGAAGACAGACCTTTGGCTTCAAGACGCGAATAGATGAACGGCTTGAACAGTTCGAGCGCCATCTTTTTCGGCAAACCACACTGGTGCAGTTTGAGTTCCGGACCCGTCACGATGACCGAGCGGCCAGAGAAGTCGACGCGCTTACCCAAAAGGTTTTGACGGAAACGACCCTGCTTACCTTTCAGCATGTCTGACAGCGATTTCAACGGACGCTTGTTGGCACCCGTAATCACGCGGCCACGACGGCCGTTGTCGAACAATGCATCGACAGATTCCTGCAACATGCGCTTTTCGTTACGCACAATGATGTCAGGCGCGCGCAATTCGATCAGACGCTTCAGACGGTTGTTGCGGTTGATCACGCGGCGATACAGATCGTTCAAATCGGACGTAGCAAAACGGCCACCATCAAGCGGCACAAGCGGGCGCAATTCTGGCGGGATCACAGGAACGACCGTCAGGATCATCCATTCTGGGCGGTTGCCAGATTCGATGAAAGACTCAACAATCTTCAAACGCTTGATGATCTTCTTTGGCTTCAGCTCACCAGTGGCGACCTTAAGCTCTTCGCGCAGCGTGTCTGCTTCGCCTTCAAGGTCGATCGCAGCCAGCATTTCGCGGATCGCTTCAGCACCAATGTTGGCTGTGAAGGCGTCCATGCCGTAGGCGTCCTGCGCGTCGAGGAATTCTTCCTCGGTCATCAAAGCACCGTAAGCGAGGTCTGTCAGACCCGGTTCGATCACGACGTAGTTTTCGAAGTACAAAATACGTTCGAGGTCACGCAAAGTCATGTCCAGCATCAGGCCGATCCGGCTTGGCAGGGACTTCAGGAACCAGATGTGCGCAACCGGTGCGGCCAGTTCGATGTGACCCATACGTTCGCGACGTACCTTTTGCAGCGTAACTTCCACACCACATTTCTCGCAGACAACGCCGCGATATTTCATGCGCTTATATTTGCCGCAAAGGCATTCGTAGTCTTTGATCGGGCCAAAAATACGGGCACAGAACAGACCGTCGCGTTCTGGTTTGAACGTGCGGTAGTTGATGGTTTCGGGCTTCTTGATTTCACCGAAGGACCACGACAGGATCCGTTCTGGTGATGCCAAAGACACCTTGATTTCGTCAAACGTTTTCGCCGGAGCAATCGGGTTAAACGGGTTGTTTGTAAGTTCCTGGTTCATTTTCAATTCCTTGAATAGGGCGCGTTAAGAGGTGGGTGGAGTAGAGCCGCGGGGCCCTACTCCTCATCCTCCGCATCCAGGAGTTCCATATTGAGGCCGAGGCCCCGGACTTCTTTCACGAGAACGTTGAACGATTCTGGCACGCCAGCTTCGAAGTTATCTTCGCCTTTGACGATGCTTTCGTAGACTTTCGTCCGGCCAGCCACGTCATCCGATTTCACCGTCAGCATTTCCTGCAGGGTGTAGGCGGCGCCGTAGGCTTCAAGCGCCCAGACTTCCATCTCACCAAATCGCTGACCACCGAACTGTGCTTTACCACCCAGCGGCTGCTGCGTGACGAGCGAGTACGGACCCGTGGAACGGGCGTGGATCTTGTCATCGACAAGGTGGTGAAGCTTAAGAAGGTACTTCACACCAACAGTAACCTTACGGCTGAACTGTTCACCAGTGCGACCATCAAACAAGATGGACTGACCAGACGTGTCGAACCCAGCGCGTGTCAGCGCATCGTTGACGTCAGCTTCTTTCGCGCCGTCAAAAACAGGCGTCGCGATTGGAACACCGCGTGTGACGTTACCCGCTGCTTCGACCAATTCGGCCTCAGTCATGTCAGCGATACCGTCGTCATAGACGTTTTCACCGTAGGCGATCTTCATCGCTTCACGCACAGGTGTCAGATCACCGGAGCGGCGGAATTCACCGAGCGCTTCGTCAATCTCAATGCCCAAGCCGCGTGCGGCCCAGCCCATGTGTGTTTCCAGAATCTGACCGACGTTCATACGCGATGGCACGCCGAGCGGGTTCAGACAGAAGTCCACCGGAGTACCGTCCGCGAGGAACGGCATGTCTTCCATTGGAACAACCTTGGAAATAACACCTTTGTTGCCGTGACGACCCGCCATTTTATCACCAGGCTGAAGCTTACGCTTCACCGCGACGAACACTTTGACCATCTTCATGACACCTGGTGGCAAATCGTCACCACGGCGTACTTTCTCTACTTTGTCCTCAAAACGCGCGTCCAGCTGACGCTTTTGCGCCTCGTACTGTTCGTTGAGCGCTTCGACGATCTGTGCGTCTTCTTCTTCCTTGAGGGCGATCTGCCACCAATGGCTGCGTGGGAATTCATCCAGCATGGCGTCGTCGATCGTGGCGCCTGTCTTGATGCCCTTCGGGCCTTTGGCGACTGTTTTACCAGTCATCATCGTACGCAGACGTGCGTAGGTGTTACGGTCAAGGATCGTAAGTTCGTCGTCGCGGTCACGTGCAAGGCGTTCGACTTCTTCACGCTCAATCTGAAGCGCACGTTCGTCTTTTTCAACGCCGTGGCGGTTGAACACACGAACTTCGACGACTGTTCCGAAATCACCGGGCTTTACGCGCAGGGATGTGTCACGGACGTCAGACGCTTTTTCACCAAAGATGGCGCGCAGCAGTTTCTCCTCCGGCGTCATCGGACTTTCGCCTTTTGGCGTGATCTTACCGACAAGAATATCACCCGGCTCAACTTCGGCGCCGATGTACACGATGCCCGCTTCGTCGAGGTTGCGCAGGGCTTCCTCACCGACGTTAGGGATATCGCGTGTGATTTCCTCTGGGCCGAGCTTTGTGTCACGGGCGGCGACTTCGAATTCTTCGATGTGGATCGAAGTAAACACGTCGTCGCGCACGATACGCTCAGAGATCAGGATGGAGTCTTCGTAGTTGTAGCCATTCCAAGGCATAAACGCGACGACCACGTTCTTACCGAGGGCCAGTTCGCCGATGTCCGTGGATGGACCGTCAGCAATAACTTCGCCTTTGATAACCGTATCGCCAACCTTCACCAGCGGACGCTGGTTGATGCAGGTGTTCTGGTTAGAACGCTGGAATTTACGCATGCGGTAAATATCAACGCCGGGGTCACCAACCGAAAGGTCGGATGTGGCGCGCACGACGATACGTGTGGCATCAACTTGGTCGATGATACCTGCGCGTTTCGCCATGATCGCAGCACCGGAATCCCGTGCCACAACTTCTTCGATACCAGTACCAACAAGCGGTGCTTCTGCCTGAAGCAGTGGAACCGCCTGACGCATCATGTTCGAACCCATCAGGGCCCGGTTCGCGTCATCGTTTTCAAGGAACGGGATCAAGGAGGCCGCAACGGAGACCAACTGCTTTGGTGAAACGTCTATCAGGTTCACGTTCTCTGACGGCGCCAGAGTGTATTCACCGTTCTGACGTGTCGACACGAGGTCATTCACGAACGACATGTCTTCGTTCAGGTTCGCGTTGGCCTGCGCCACGGTGTGACGCATTTCTTCTGTCGCGGACATGTAGTGGACTTCGTCCGTGACCTTGCCGTCTGTAACAACGCGGTACGGTGTTTCGATAAAGCCATACTTGTTGACGCGCGCGAATGTCGCGAGAGAGTTGATCAGACCAATGTTCGGGCCTTCCGGTGTCTCAATCGGACACATGCGGCCGTAGTGTGTTGGGTGAACGTCACGGACTTCAAAACCGGCACGTTCGCGTGTCAGACCGCCTGGCCCAAGCGCAGAAAGACGACGCTTGTGCGTGACTTCCGACAGCGGGTTGGTTTGGTCCATGAACTGCGACAGCTGCGAGGAGCCGAAGAATTCACGAACGGCAGCCGCCGCAGGTTTAGCGTTGATAAGGTCTTGCGGCATGACCGTGTCGATCTCAACAGACGACATACGTTCTTTGATCGCGCGCTCCATCCGAAGCAGGCCAACGCGATACTGGTTTTCCATCAGTTCGCCAACAGAACGCACACGACGGTTACCAAGGTGGTCAATATCGTCGATGTCTCCTTTGCCATCGCGCAGTTCAACCAGCGCCTTGATACAGGAAACGATGTCTTCCTTACGCAATGTGCGCATGGTGTCTTCGGCATCCAGCGCAAGACGCATGTTCATCTTAACGCGACCAACAGCAGACAGGTCGTAACGCTCTGAATCGAAGAACAGGCTGTCGAACAATGTTTGTGCGGCGTCCACGGTGGGTGGTTCACCCGGGCGCATGACGCGGTAGATATCCATGAGCGCTGTTTCGCGACCCATGTTTTTGTCTGCCGCCATCGTGTTGCGCATATAAGGACCGACGTTGACGTTATCGATATCCAGAACCGGAATGGTCTTGATACCCGCATCAACGAGTTCTTTCAGCGTACCGCCGATCAGCTCATCCGCTTTGTCGAACTCCAACGTCAACTCGTCACCGGCTTCGACGTAAATCGCGCCGGTTTCTTCGTTAATGATGTCGTTGGCTGCGAAATTACCGACGATCTGGTCATAAGGGACCAGCAATTCTTTGACTTCACCGGCATCGATGATCGCCTTCACTGCACGTGGGGTCACTTTTTTGCCAGCTTCGGCGATCACTTCGCCAGTTTTGGCATCAACCAGATCAAACAATGGACGGGTGCCGCGCACACGCTCTGGGAAGAACTTGGTCTTCCAAGCATTCGCTTTCTTGTCGAACGTGTAATCAACGTGGTCGTAATACGCATTCATGATCGTTTCTTGATCAAGGCCCAGCGCATACAGCAACGTCGTTACAGGCAGCTTGCGACGACGGTCGATGCGGCAGAACACGAGGTCTTTTGCATCAAATTCGAAGTCCAACCAGCTACCGCGGTATGGAATAATACGGCAAGCGAACAGCAATTTGCCCGAGCTGTGTGACTTACCTTTGTCGTGGTCAAAGAACACACCGGGGGAGCGGTGCATCTGGGAAACGATCACGCGCTCGGTGCCGTTCACAACGAACGTCCCGTTTGGTGTCATCAAAGGCATGTCGCCCATGAATACGTCTTGTTCTTTGATGTCCTTAACAGACTTGGCGCCTGTATCTTCATCCATATCAAACACGATCAGACGGAGAGTAACCTTAAGCGGTGCGGCATATGTCATGTCGCGCTGCTGGCATTCTTCGACGTCATATTTCGGCTTCTCAAGCTCGTACTTTACGAACTCCAGAACGGATGTTTCGTTGAAATCTTTGATCGGGAAGACCGATTGGAAGACGCCCTTGATGCCTTCGCCGTCAAGCGGCGTGTCGCTGTCGCCGGAGCGCAGGAACAGATCATAGGACGATTTCTGAACCTCGATGAGGTTCGGCATCTCGAGTACTTCGCGAATTTTACCGTAGTATTTGCGCAAGCGTTTCTGGCCGAGGAATGATTGAGCCATGTGCGTTGTCACCTTTCAAAATCTCTAGGGGCGCTGGAACCGTTGGGCGACGGTGCAGAGCCCTGAGAACAGATCGTATTCGGCCAATTCTTGGCACCCTTCCCACAGGGTGCCTCCCGACCATTGAACCAATCCAAATAAAGGCTTTTTTCTAAAAGCCCTTATTAAGACGGATTTGGCTGGACCCGCATTTTCAGCGGCTCCAGCCAGATTTGGTTAACAGCAAGTTAGGCACATAAGCACCGCTCCCCGCTATTATAAGAGGGCTTAGGCCAGTTCGACTTCCGCGCCAGCTGCTTCCAGCTTGCCCTTAACGTCTTCAGCTTCTTCCTTAGAAACACCTTCTTTGATCTTGCCACCGGCTTCGACCAAGTCTTTTGCTTCTTTCAGGCCGAGACCTGTGATGCCGCGGACTTCCTTGATCACGTTGATCTTGGATGCGCCAGCGTTCTTGAGAACGACGTCAAATTCAGTCTTCTCTTCTGCTGCTGCGCCGCCGTCAGCGGGGCCAGCCATCATCACAGCGCCACCGGCTGCTGGTTCGATGCCATACTCGTCTTTGAGGATGGTTTTCAGTTCTTGTGCTTCGAGCAGTGTCAGACCGACAATGTCTTCAGCCATTTTTTTCAGATCAGCCATTTGCTTTTCCATTTCTAAGTTTGTGTTCCAACGACAGGGGCAATCCCTACGTCAGCCATTCAAGTTGCGTTAAGCAGCCTTCTCTTCGATCGTAGAGATGATGCTTGCGATGTTGGAAGCAGGCGCGCCAATGGCACCGGCGATGTTGGAGGCAGGTGCACCGATGCAACCCGCGATAGAAGCAATAAGCTCCTCACGGCTTGGCATTTCGGACACTGCTTTAACACCAGCGACGTCAAGTGCCGTCTCACCCATAGCGCCACCAAGAATAACGAGCTTGTCGTTATCTTTGGCAAAGCCCTGAGCAACCTTGGCCGCAGCCACAGGATCCTCAGAAAAGGTCAGAACGGTCATACCCGTAAGGTGGTCGGCGATGCTTGCGCATGGCTTACCCTCAAGGGCGATTTTGGCGAGCTTGTTCTTGGCAACGCGTACGGATGCGTCGACGTCACGTGCACGGGCACGCAGGTCTTGCATTTCGGCAACTGTCAGGCCTTCGTAGTGGGCTACCACAACGACGCCAGAGCTTTCGAAGATTTGGCCGAGTTCGTCGACCAATTGTTCTTTCTGGGCTCTATCCACAGTTTCACTCCAAGTTTGGGGTCTGGGATTATCCCGCGCCCCGGCTCAGTCTTACCGGATTGCTCCGGCGGTTGGGTCCAGTCTACGGGACGCCCGAACCGCCTGAAGCCGAAGCCCGAGGAAATTTGGTCTACCCGTCTCAGGCAGGAATTAAAGGGATCGGATGATCACAACCCACCGTCTTGGACGAATGCAAAAAGCGCGTGACGAATCGCGCGCTATTCAGCAAGGCATCGTTTAGATTGGATGAAGGTGTTTGCCAAGGGGGGATATGGGCCAAGGGGTGCAATGTCCGCTTTGAGTCCTGTATGCACATTCGCAATGGGGATACTGAGCCTTATATTCGAACCCAACTGATGTAAGTGGATAAACAGATGCTGACAGTTAATGTTCTCCATAGGGGGAAAAAATTGGGTGGCAGGGCAGCACAGGCACAGGGTTCACACTTGAGCACAATTCAAAGCAGTACTTTGTAACCGCCCAACATGTTTTAGAAGATTTTTCTCGAGGCAAACTTGATCTTTTCGAGCAAGGTGATCCCATCCCGAAGACTTTCGAGGTGGTCGGAAAATCATCTACGGAAGAAGATATAGTCGTCCTAAGAGCCGAAGAGCAATTGTCTCCAACACTTCCAATGCCAGCAACTTGTGGTGGGGCCGGTTTTGGACAGAGAGCATTTTTTCTCGGTTTTCCATATGGTTACTCATTAGATGATGTTTATCAAGTGAGCTTACCGTTAGCAAAATCTGCGACACTCAGCCATATTACAAAAGACAACATTCTTCTCGACGGCTTCGCAAATCCGGGCTTCAGCAGCGGCCCAGTAGTCTTTCAACCACAGGAGAAAACTGAATCAAACTTCTGTGTCGCAGGAATAGTTACGTCTTACCCAGTTTTTGAAGAACCTGTTTTTAAGATGAGGGAGGGCGAACAAGTTGAAATTGAGTATTTTGTAGAAAACAACCCCGGAATGATTCACGTGACTCCGATAGAAGTCGCAATACACTTAATTGAACAAAACCAAATTGGACTACCGATTTGAACACTCCAAAAAAATAGCTGCAAATGTCGGCATTGTCCGCACAGCTGACCTTCCCCCAAAACGCAAAAGGCGCCCCGATTGGGACGCCT
>JABBAI010000133.1 GCA_018608045.1 Octadecabacter sp.
ATCTTCCTCTATTCAAATCCTCAAATCTGTCCCACGGGTGCTGACGTCAGACAATGGTGAGGGTGTGGCAGGGGTGATGGTGGAGTGGACAGGTGTTGGACCTTAACAGACCTTCGAACAAAGCGCAGCGAACGGCAGGAAAGAGCCCAAAACGTCAATCGATGTATGCCAAACGAGAGGCTGAATTAGCTTTGAGCCGAGCTTAACGCCGCGGGTATTGTTGGAGGACGGTAGATTATGGCAGCCGGCATTCGCAAAGACACTCGTTGTGGAAATATGGAACTGGCGAGTACAGGCTATCGATAACTGCTTCGGAAACATCCGTGACATTTGAGCAGTTGGCGAGCGCCTTTCAGATGATGTTGGTCGCCAACTAAAGACCGAGCAGACGCTGTGCGTTGCCCGATGCAACTTTGGCGAGATGTTCTTTCGTGAGCCGGGTTTGCATCAGCCAGTCCACCCCAGCTTTTGAGGATGCATAGGGGTAATCAACCGCAAAGAGCACCCGGTCGATACCCATTGTTTCAACGGTACAACCAAACGCCGTGTCGTCGAAAAAGCCGCTGGTCGTCAGCCAGAAATTTCGTTTGAAGACCTCTGCAAAATCTGACGGTGGATTTCCGGGGCGTGCAAAGCTTTCGTCGATCCGGGACAGCCAGAATGGCAGTGCTTCACCCAGATGTCCGAGAAGGATTTTCAGATTTGGATGCTCTTGGAAAAGCCCCGAAAGGATCAGCCTCACGGTATGCGTTCCCGCTTCGATGCCAAATCCCCAAGCCGCCTTTGTCATCATTGAATGCGTCTGGTCGTAAGGTGCATAGTAGCGTTCAGTCACTGTTTTGTCTGGCAGGCTGGGGTGGATATAGATGGGTACACCAAGCGCCTCGGCACGTGCAAAGATGGGCCAATAACGCCGCAAATCAAGGAATTCACCGTGATTCATGCCGTGGATCATGGCCCCTTTCATGCCTTTCTCCTCGACGGCGCGGGTCAGCTCGTCAGCCGCAAGGTCGGGCGTGTTCGTCGGGATCATCGCAAAACCGGCGAAACGATCCGGTTTTTGGGCAATCACATCTGCAAGTGCATTGTTCACATTGCGACAGGCCTCAACGGCGACGTCATCGCCAAGGCGCTGGCTGCCGGGCGATTGGTGGGACAGAACTTGCATGTCGACGCCTGCAGCATCCATTTCTGAAAGCCGCAGATCAAAGAAGTCATAAAGCCGGTCTGAAACATAGGCCGGCGGAGATGCCGCCTTGCCCAGATACTGCGCAAGCGAAGGCTCCATAAAATGTTCTTCCAAGGCGATCACCAGTGGCTTTTCATGTGACATGGGCCTGCTCCTTTTCACTTAAATCCGGTTCGTGTCATCGATGGTTGACAGCTGATCTAGCTTTCCAATACAAATCTATGCAATCGTTTGCCTAACATCGCCTTAAAAGTCTACCACAAAACATTTCAGTGAAACGTGGCGCGTCAAATTGAAGGTCCGCGACGCATCGCAAAATGCGCGTTCGGTAGAAAATACGGCAAGACCGGCTGGTAGGGTTGGCATTTTGAGAATGCCAGAGGCCAGTCCGGAAACTGAATTGAAGTCAATTGGAGGAGAGGACCGAAATGACACATCAAGAAGAAGGGCTGAAAATGGGCCCGATTAAAGTCGTGTTAAGCGCCGCTGTGGTGAGCCTGATGCTACCGGCTGTCGCGTTTGCACAGCAGACAATCGTTCACGGAGCGGACGAGGAACCGGCGACGCTTGATCCGGCCGAGGTTGAACCGGGCGAAGGTGGGGAGTCGATTATCTTTCACGTCTACGAGCGGCTTTTGACGGTCGGCGCCGGATCGAGCGATCTTGTTCCCCAATTGGCAACTGAAGTGCCAAGCTTGGAAAACGGTCTGATCTCGGAGGATGGTCGGACTTATACATTCCCGCTGCGTGAAGGCGTTACATTCCACGATGGGTCTCCGTTCACAGCTGATGATGTGAAGTATTCTTGGGACCGCGTGATGGAATTGGAACTCCCCGGTTCCGGTTATGAAGTCCTGTCAGATCGCGTTGCCGAAACCCGCGTGGTTGATGACTTCACCTTCGAAGTCACCTTGCAAGACATCGACGCAAGCTTCCTTTATTCGGCAGTCCTGCCAATGACTGCGTCTATCGTCAGCGACGAGGTCGTCGAGGCGAATGGCGGTATTGTTGCCGGTGAATCCAACGAATTCTTATCAGGCAACATGGTCGGAACCGGCCCTTATGTATTTGGCACATGGAACCGGACAGAAAACCTGTCTTTGACTGTGAACGATGGCTATTGGGGTACCAAGGCCAACGACAATGTTCGCTTGGAATTCGGTCTGGACCCTGATGTTCGCGTCTTGGGTCTTCGCGCTGGTGAATATGATACCATCGAAACCGACCCCACCTATGTGCCTGACTTTTCGGGGGCAGAAGGCGTAAGTGTCTATTCCGAAGGTCTGCTGCTTGAGCCGCTTCACATCGGTTTCAACACCAACATCCCCGAAGGCTCCATGCCCTCTGGCGATACAATCTCGTCGGATTTCTTTGCCGACGTTCGTATTCGGCAGGCCTTTAATCACGCGTTCGATTACGGGGCCTTTATTCAAGGTGCCTTGGGTGGATTTGGTCAGGTCAATCCGCATTACGTGCCAATCGGTGTCTTCGGATATGACCCTGATGCGCCAATTTATGGTGAACAAAACCTTGCAGAGGCAGAGCGTTTGTTGCGTGAAGCTGGCGTTTGGGACGAAGGATTTACTGTCACTGTGATTGTCGAGAGCGGATCGTTGTTTGAAATTCAAGGTTTGATCCTGAAGGATTCGATCGAGAGCATGAACCCGGATATGCGCATCAACGTGCTAGGCGTTGCAGAAGCCGTGTTTGACGAAGCCTTGGTATCTTCACCACTGACCTACCCGATGTGGGCGAAGAATGGTGACCCTGCGGCGGACCCCATTGATTATCTGCAAACTTATGCGCACCCAGATGGCGAATGGGGTGAGATCCACGGGTTCCGTAACATGTATCAGGATCCTGACCGCATTGCCGATCTGATCGACGCAGCCGCAGTTGAACTGGACCGCGATACGCGCGCTGGTATGATCTCGGAACTTCAGACGTTGCTTTACGAAGATCCGATGTGGATCATCGGCGCTCAAGAGGGCGCGGTCACAGCTTACCGTGACCGGATTCAAGGCATGGTCTTGCAACCGCTCTGGCCACGTCCGTCGATCAACTTTGCGATCCTCGACAAGACTGAGTGATTACGCATTGGTTCGGGGCGGCGATCATAGCTGCCCCGAACTTCACACTTCGTGCAATTTAACCCGCTCTCCGGAGGGCCTATGCAGCTTCGTGACTATATCATCCGCCGTCTGCTGATCCTGCCAATCTTGATTTTTGGTGTTTCCGTCATCGTGTTTACATTGACGCGCATTGGTGGATCACCGATCGGGGTCTACCTCAGCCATGAAATGAACGCCGAAGAAGTTGCCGCACTCGAAGAGCGTTTTCACCTTAACGAGCCACTTTACACCCAGTACTGGTACTGGCTGAAGGCAGCGCTTTCCGGTGATTTCGGATACTCCGGCGTCGCATCGGCCCCCGTTGCAGAGGTTTTTTGGCCCAAATTCGCGGCCACAATGGAACTGTCGATCTTTTCGGCGGCCGTAGCTGTTACGCTTGGCCTGTGGCTGGGTGTATTTGCAGGCACGCGACGTAATAAATGGCAGGACCATGTCACACGGGTGGTCGCGGTTTCAGGGGCATCCCTACCGCTGTTCTGGTTTGGAATTATATTGTTGATTGTGTTTTGGGCGAACCTCGGATGGTTCCCTGTCGGGCGATCCAATGCCGAGATATGGGCCTCCATTGCACATCCAACAGGATTTTACATTGTAGACTCGATCCTCGCAGGATCGTGGCAAGGCCTTGTTGACGCGCTTTGGCACCTGACGTTGCCTGCTATCACATTGGGCTTTGGCGCCGTCGCCATTATCACGCGCATGATGCGATCTGCGTTGGTCGAAGAACTGCAACAAGACTATGTCGATGCGGCCCGCGCCAAAGGCTTGCCGGAACGGTTGGTTCTGAACCGACACGCAAAACGCAATGCCTTGGTACCCACTGTAACAGTCATCGGTCTGACCATCGCGTTTCTGATGCAAGGCGCAATCGCAGCCGAAATTATCTACCGTTGGCCGGGGCTCGGGCGCTGGATGGCGTCTGCCGTGGTGCGCGGGGATCAGGCAACGATCATGACCTATGTCCTGTTCACAAGCGTGTTGTTCCTTTTTGCCAATCTCATCGTGGATATCATCTATGCAAAACTTGATCCGCGCGTTCGTCTGGGAGACTGATCAATGGCTGTGACCGATCTCCCGACGCCCCCTAAACGCGAAACTGCTTTTGGCGTGCGCATGCGACGTTGGCGGGATCTGTTAAAGACCCTTCTGTCAAATCCGACGACCTTTATCGGGTTTCTGATTATCTTTCTTTTACTCGCCATGGCGATTTTTGCGCCATTTCTTGCGCCGCCAAATGTGCCTGATCCCTATCAGATGCCGCGAGATTGGGGGGCTACACGCATGCCGCCGGGAACGCCCGGGTTCCCTCTCGGGACGACCAATCAGGGCGGCGACGTTTTGTATGGTGTGATCTGGGGTTCTCGTACGTCGCTCCAGCTATCGGTCATCGTGGTGTCGGTTACTGTGGTGATCGGAATTGCGATTGGCTCGATTGCCGGGCTTGTCGGTGGCTGGATTGATGAAACGTTGATGCGGATTGTGGATGTGTTTCTGTCGATCCCTGAACTGATCTTTGCCCTCGCTGTCGCAGCCATCCTTGGGCCAAGTTTCACCAATATCATCCTGTCGCTCTGTATCGTGTTCTGGGTGAAATATGCGCGGATCATGCGTGCACAGATCATATTGATCCGTCAGGCAGATTACGTGCAGGCAGCCCGCGTCATTGGTGACACCAAACTTAGTATCTTTTTCAAGGATATGTTGCCCAACGCGTCTACACCGATTGCCGTGCAAGCCACCCTTGATATGGGAAACATTGTGCTCGTGGGTGCCACGCTGAGCTTCATTGGCCTTGCCGAAAGCGGGATCGCCGAATGGGGCGTATTGGTATCTGAGGGTCAGGCCGGAATTGCGTCCGGGCGCTGGTGGGCATCCACCTTTCCGGGGCTGATGATTTTCCTGTGGGCGCTGGCCTTCAATCTGGTTGGTGACGGGCTGCGCGATGCGCTTGATCCCCGCACAGAGGACAAACGATGACATCCAATTTGGAAGGCACTGAACCGCCCGTGATCGCAGAGGTGCGCGATTTGCGCGTGCATTTCGGATCAAAACGAGGCCGCGTGCACGCTGTTGATGGCGTCGGTTTTCAAATCCGCGACGGAGAGATGCTGGGCCTTGTCGGTGAAACAGGCTGCGGCAAATCGGTGACGGGGCGCGCGTTCCTGAACCTGATCCCGCAACCGCCTGCAATCATTGCCGGAGGCGAGGTTCTCTTTCGTCCGCGTGGTGGTGCGGCCTGTCCGGCTTGTGCTGGTTCAGGCTGTCATGCCTGCGGTCAGACGGGGGGCGAAACGCTTGATCTGCTGAAACTGCCGCAGGACCGGATGCGCCAGATCCGTGGCGCACGGATCGCAATGATATTTCAAGACCCTGGCAAGGCGCTGAACCCGACCCTGACGATTGGCGTGCAGATGGCAGAGGTGTTTTTGCAGCACAAAAGCGATGAGCTTTTGCAAGATGCCGGAATCTCAGCGGATGATCGTAACCTTGCTGCGAATGCGCTGCGCCGGATCGCACATCAGGAAGACCGCTGGCTTGACCGACGCCTAAAACGTTTTCCACCGCTACGCCAAGCCGCGGGCCGCATACAACAAGCGCTTGATGCACGGGTGGCGGCAGCATTGGCCGAAACACAGATTGCGAACCCTTTGCGGGTGATGCGGGCCTATCCGCATGAGCTTTCAGGGGGGATGCGCCAGCGCGTGATGATTGCACAAGCGCTGGCCTGTGATCCTGATCTGATTATTGCAGACGAGCCGACGACGGCACTTGATGTGACGATCCAGGCGCGCATTCTTGAGCTGATCAAAACGCTTCAGGAACGACACCGCACCGCTGTCCTTTATATTTCCCATGATCTCAGCTTGGTGAGAAAAGTTTGTGACCGCGTCGCGGTCATGTATGCGGGGCGTGTGGCGGAGGTCGGCACTGTCAGTGACGTGTTTTCGAACCCGCGCCATCCCTACACGCAAGGCCTGCTTGCTGCGGTGCCACGCGCTGGCGCACGCAGGGGGCATCTGGCCTCGATTCCCGGATCAGTGCCGGAACTCGTTAATCCAACTCCGGGTTGTCGCTTTGCGGATCGCTGTAGCCAGGTCATGCCAGCTTGCACGCAGCTTGACCCGGTTTTGGGGAGCGTCGGTGAGGGCCACAGTGTCGCCTGCTTCCTTGAACACCCGCCACACGCTGGTGCCGCCAAAATAGAGAAAGCTCTGACAGAATGATGCAACCCCCAAAGACTGACAGCACGGTGGCCATGAAAGCTGGCGATACTCTTCTGTCTGTACGCAACCTGAACAAACACTTCCCGATCAAAGACGGGATCCTTCAGAAAGTTGTGGGGCAAGTGCGTGCCGTTGACGGTGTCAGCTTTGACATCCGCCGCGGAGAAACAGTGGGGCTGGTAGGTGAATCCGGCTGTGGCAAGACGACGTTGTCTCAATGCGTTGCTGGCTTGACGGATCCGACCTCTGGTGAGATTCTGTTCAATACAGGTCAGGGTTCACAGCTGGGCGATGGAGACCGTATCGATAAGCTGCCCAAAGATCGCTACCGGACATTCCGTCGCAATGTGCAGATGGTCTTTCAGGATAACTTTGCGTCGTTGAATCCGCGTCAGTTGGTGGTGGATATCATTGGTCGCCCCCTCAAGGTGTACCGAGAAGCATCAGGGTCCGACCTGACAGAACGCGTTGTGGCGCTGCTGGAACAAGTTGGTCTGGGGCGGCAACATCTTTATCGCTACCCGCACCAGTTTTCCGGTGGGCAGCGGCAGCGGATTTCGATTGCGCGCGCCCTCGCGCTTGATCCAGAACTGATCATTCTGGATGAGCCGACAAGCGCGCTGGACGTGTCTGTGCAGGCGCAAATCCTTAACCTGCTTGGCGATCTGCAAAAAGAACGGCAACTGGCTTATCTTTTCGTCACACACGACCTTGGCGTTGTGCGCCACATGGCCGACCGGATGATCACGATGTATCTTGGCAAGGTGGTAGAACAGGGCCCGACCGAGACCGTCTTTCAACAGCCAGCGCACCCCTACACTGAAGCCCTGCTCGCAGCGAAGCCCGATCTGGCAGACGATCCTGATAAGCCGTTCGCACTGCTTGAAGGCACGATCCCTGACCCTGCGCGCCCCCCTTTAGGATGCCGTTTTCACACCCGTTGCCCGCGGGTAACGCCGAGTTGTGGTTGGGAGATTGACGACATAGTGCGTTTCCTTGAAGCGGACGAGAGCCTGTTCCAATCGCTTCAAGGGGTTGAGCGACGCAGTGCGCGCGACGCCGATCTGATCTTCAAAGATCCAGCGTCAGCCGTAGCCCTTCAAGAAGCGATGAAATCTTCCAGCGTTCCCGAAGCGATGCGTGCCGCGACAGAAAGATTGACAGTTGAAGGGTCGCGCCTGCGCGCCACCTTTAGCGAAGTGGACGAGGTCCAGTTGACCGAACGCGGGCCTGAACACTTTGCGGCGTGTAAGCTCGATCATTTGTCGCGGTGAGGATCGGGTGCGACTGACACGTTGAATGGCCCGATCAACAAAGGCGCGGTTCAGCCGTTTTCCATAATGAGCAAAAGGGTCGCGGGTTCTGTACCACGGTTCATGATTTGGCGCGGTTCGTCCGGTGCGAACTGGACCGAGTCCATCGGAGCAAGCGTCAGTTCTTGCGTGCCGTTGCTGACCACGACCTCCCCCGCAAGGCAGATATAAATCTTTTCCTGCGGCGAGGCTTTCAACGATGTCCCGCCCCCTGGGGCGATAAGGGACCTCCCAACCCAGACGCTGCGCGTGTCTGTGGCTTCGCGGCCTTGCAGCCGGATCATCTCCATCCCTTTATGTTCCGGCGCGCTATAGGATGGTGCGCTGGCGGCGCGGGTCATCTGCATCTGATCACGGACGCAGAATGACACGGTCCTGCGTCGAACGCAGGACAGATGCATAGGCCTCAGTTGCATCATCAAGGCTGTAAACGGCATCGGGATTGATCGGGAATGGTTTTAGCCGCCCATCCTCGAACAGCGGTTTGAGGGTTTCGAAAATCTTGGCGCCATCGATGCTGGACAATCCAAGGCTGTCGACACCGATGAACCGCTGTTTTCCTCGGTAAAAGGTGAAGATATCGAAATCAACGGCGCGATCCAAAGTCGCGATAAAGATGTGCCGACCGCCCTTGGCCAGCATCGCATTGCCACATTCGAAATACGGGCTGCCCATCGTATTATAGAAAATATCCGCACCCTTGCCGCCAGTCTTTTCGCGCACGATGGCAGCGGCATCCTGCTGCGATATGTCGATCACTTCGACGTCGGCATTTGCGTGGCCAATATACTCGCAAGGACGGTGGACCAAAGCAAAGACCTTTGCTCCGACCAGTGTAGCCATCTGGATGACGGCCTGACCCACCTTACCATTTGCGCCACCAACGGCGACTGTGTCCCACGGCTGAACCCATCCAGCATCTTTCAGCCCTTCGAATGCGGTGATGAAAGGCACGCCAACGGATCCGGCCTGTTCAAAGCTAAAGCTGGCTGGTTTGGCTCTGACTGCGGCCTTGGGCAACGCCATGAAACGGGCATGGCTACCGTTTTGCGTTATACCCAGTTCGCCGCCGCCGCCCCAGACCTCGGTTCCGATCAGATCATCCGGCCCTTCGACGACGACACCGGCATAGTCGCGGCCAGGGGTGCGCGGCCAGATGGCCTGCGGCATATGGCCCAACGATGCCTTTACATCGGACGGGTTAACACCGGCAGCTTTGATTTCCACGATGACTTGCCCGGGGCCGGGCGTTGGCATCGCAGTCTCGATCACATCGATCAGTAGGTTGTCGAGGTCGTGCGACTTCTCTTTGATCCATAAGGCAGTGCCTGTATCGGTGGCTGTCCGGCTGTTCATGTTATTCTCCTTTACGTAACTTGTCAGGTTGGCAGGCCAAGGATCGCGCGGGCTTCTTGGGGTCCTGCGATCTCTCCGCCTAGTTTTTCGATAATATCGCGGGCGCGGGTTACAAGTTCGCCATTGCCCTGCGTTAGCTGTCCGCGCGCGATATAACTGGTGTCTTCCATTCCGATGCGTAGATGGCCGCCCAAAAGCCAGGACTGCACCAGCATTGGAAAGGCCATGCGACCAATGCCAAAGCCGGTCCATTGGGTTCCGGGCCTGAGCATCCTGGCGGCTGTCGCCATAATGTCGGGTGTGGCGGGCAGCCCATACTTCACGCCCGTCACCAGCGAGGCCATAGCCGGTTTGCTTATCTTTCCGGCCGTAAGAAAATCATTGGCCATTTCTATATCACCGGTGTCAAAAAGTTCCAGTTCGGGCTTTACGCCTGCATCGGCAATAATCTCGGCCATGACGCCGACATTGCGCGGTGTGTTGATCACTACCTGCCCGCCTGAATTCATCGTGTTGAAATCGAGCGTGCAGATTTCTGGTTTCAGGTCGACTACGTGGGCCACGCGCTGTTCGGGCGGCATCAATGTTGTCCCTAGTCCCGCAACGGCAGGATTGTCGTCTGATGGAACATACCGCCCGCCCGGCCCGGTGGTGAGGTTCAGGATCAACGCGTCATTTCTTGCGCGAATGAGCTTCACGGTTTCGCGGTAAAGATCCAGATCCATTGATGGCGCTGCCGTGTCTGGATCACGCACATGAATATGTACAATTGCCGCCCCAGCATCCGCAGCATCGATACAGGCGTCGCAAATTTCTTGAGGCGACGCGGGCAAAGCCGGATGCTGCTCACGCGTTGTCAGATTGCCTGTGACGGCACAAGTGATGATGGACTTACGCTGCATTCAGAGGGCTCGACCCGCATCAACGGGTATCCGTACGCCGGTGGTCAGTGGCATGAGGGTCACTGCTGCAAGGACCGTTTGCGCCACATGAACCGGCATCGCGACCTTCTTGAGAGGCGTCGCTGCACCTGCCTTTTCGATCTGCTCGGATGTCCGGCCCGGAACAAAACCGGTGGCGACCATGCCGGGGCTGACCGACAGCACACGTATTTCCGGCGCCAGCGCTAGCGCAAGTGTGTGGGTCATGGAATCCAGCGCCGCCTTCGCGCCGCAATAGGCAACAGAAGACCCGAAACCCTTAAAGGCCGCGATAGAGGATATGTTGATGATCACCCCGTTACCGGACGCTTTCAACATCGGTGTGAACGCCCTGATCGTCGAAAACACGCCGCGCCAATTGGATGCAAAAACCTCGTCGATAACCTCGTCCGTCAAACCGTTGAGATCATCATGCGCGACCGGAGTGGTCGTGCCCGCCGCATTGATCAAAACGTCGGCACGTCCGAATTTAGCGGTTACCGCGTCTCGAAACACCGTGATGCTGTCGCTGTCTGTGATTGAAACAGGAAGCGCCACATGGCTTTCGCCTTGCAGCCCGTTCAAAAGGGTTTGTGCTTTGTCAGCGTTCGATCTGTAACCGATAACCACCTTTGCGCCATGCTCCGCAAACAACTGAGCCGTCGCAGCGCCAATGCCACCTGACCCGCCAACAATTACGGCAACCTTGCCACGCAAGTCTTCAGCCATTGGTGTTTTCCTTGTCTTTCTTGCCGCTGATCGGTGGAGTTGGAAATGTCGGCTCACCGGGTTTTAAAACGAAATCGTACGTGCAGGTTGCATACGGTGTTCGAACGTCTGGAAAGTCTGGATGGTGGTCGGTGTGATGTTCAAGTTTGCCGCATATTTGCGATTTTGCACCGAAGACCACGTCGTCCGACATGTTTTCATCTGTATCCATAAATATCTGAGTAATCAGCGTTTTATGGGCTGGGGCGGAAACAATAAAGTGAACATGTGCAGGGCGGAATGGCCGACGTTTTTGTGCGTTCAAAAGATCACCCGCAGGTCCAAAGGTCGGCACCGGATACCCCGATGGCACGACCGAGCACAGCAGGTAACGCCCGTCTGGCCCCGTCGTTTGAACGCCGCGCAAATTGAAATCCGCTTGCTCGGGGTCCTGATTTTCGTAAAGCCCTACAGGTGAGGCCTGCCAGATATCAAGACGAGCCCCTGAAATTGGCGCGCCATTCGTATCCAAGACTCGCCCGATCAGCAAAAGGCTTTCGCCGTCCGTATCACTTCGCGCAATAGATTGGCCAAAGCCACACGGCGGGCTTTCGCCACGATAGAACGGCCCCAAGAGAGCTGACATGGTTTCACCCTGCATGCCGTCATTGTTGATCAGATCAATAAGTGTAGAAATCCCCAGAACATCCGCCGCCAAGACGGTTTCGTTGTGGCTTTCATTCGTCAACTGTCCCAGCCGTGTGATCCAATCCAAACCCTGTTCGAATTCGGTTTCTGTCGGACGCACCTCTCGAATGAATGCATGCACATGACGGACCAGCGCGGTGGTAATTTCATGGATGCGGGCATCATCTGTGTCGGCCATGGCGTTAAGAACCTTCGGCGTCACTTCGTCCTCGGTCGACAAGATCAGGTTTGAAAGAGTAAGGTCTTTTACGGCCATTCGTTTTTCCTTGCCAGCGATGCGTTTCTCCCGCTAGAGCGAACAAGTTCGACCAAGCGATGCTCAATCTGATAAGAGCAATTCTTAAATTTCACCTTTGATGCCCCACAGTGTGGAACGTTGCGGATCCATTTGTCGATCATCCGCAAAACTACGACAAAATCATAACGTGCAAACGTTTGCATGGAAATTAGTAAAGAGGGGTCGCTTGGTCAAGAAAATTCTGTAATCTACCCGTCGGATACGCCGTTCCGGCAGATCGAATTTGGGTGAAACAAAAAATGGCCAAGCGTACGACGCTCAAGGATATTGCAAAGGCGAGCGGCGTGCATGTTTCGACGGTCTCACGGGCGCTCGATCCGCAACGGTCTTTGCCACTCACAGCAGAGGTCGTGGACAAGGTTCGCGCCGCGGCCAAAGAAATGGATTATCATCCCAACAGGGTGGCCTACAGCCTGCGCACCAACCGTACCATGACCATTGGTGTGATGATTCCGGACATTACCAATATGATTTTCCCGCCGATCGTGCGTGGGATCGAACGTGTTATGGAACCCGCCGGATATGCATCAATCATCGTAAACACCGACAGTCAACGAGGGCGCGAAACGGCACTGCTACAAACTTTGCAGGATCGCGGAGTCGACGGGATCATCCATACCGCTGCATTGCGCAACGAGCCCTCAATTGTTCGCGCCGCACAATCCGGGCTGTCTGTAGTTACCTTGAACCGCAAACTAGATGACACAGACGTCCCTTACGTCATCAATGATGAAGTCGGAGGAATCCGCCTCGTCTTCGATTTGCTCCGTAACTATGGGCACCAACGCATTGCCCATCTCGCTGGCCCCAGCGATCTATCTACAGGTCTATTGCGCCGAAATGCCTTTAGCGCTGCATGCGCAGATACCGGAATCGATCCGCTCAATGCGCCAATCGTCGAAGCCACCCGGTTTGACGAAGACGAAGGCCGTCGATGTGCCATTGAAATTTTGGATAAATCACCAGAAACGACAGCGATCCTCGCCGCAAATGACCGCCTTGCGCTCGGTGCGATCATGGCGCTGCGCGAACGAGGGCTGTCGTGCCCCAGGGACGTATCTGTCACAGGATTTAATGACATGCCGTTTCTTGATATGATCCCGCCAGGTCTGACGACTATCCGCATCCGTCAAAACACAGCTGGTGAAGTAGCCGCACGACATCTTCTTGCTATCATGCAAAGGAAGGCCGCCGAAGTCCCACTTGAGACGATCTTGCCGGTAAGCCTCGTGGAACGTGCGAGCGTCGCCCCCCCCCGCGCCACAGGCCCTAGCTGCTAAGGACTAAATGAGACCAGTATTTGCAAACACATAGCGCGGCTTAGTCGGCCAAAAGAATACCGAATAAAAATTAACTTCATGTTGGGAAGGCTGTTCCTGATCGTCCAAAAGTCCCGATTTAAGGAAAGCTCCCATAGCACCCGGACGCGCAAGTTACTGTTTAGGTGCAAAATCCTGTCTTCCATTTCGAACAGCTAGAGCAGCTTTGCCCGCCTCTCGATTGTAGGAAATGACCGCAGGGCATGGTCGGTCTGGAAATGGCGTCTCGTGGCTGATCTAAATGATCGTTTCGGCGATATGAGCTCCATCGCGGGGCCAGGAATGCCGTATATATGATTGTTTCCCGTATGAGAATCCGCCGCACCTGCAAAAGGCAGCTTTGTCCGCAAAGCAGACATCTGGGCAGAATGTAGCAAAGGGCTGCTTCCCGCCATTTCCACCTCGGGCGGAGTGGCAGCTAGCTACGGTTCAGGGTATGCTCTGGAGGTCATGCGGGAGCATGTGGAGCGGGTATGAGTTTTTCAACCATACACTTAAGAGAGCTCGCAGACCGGCTGACCAAGCAACCTATGACCGTACAGTTGAGGTCATCCTGTGTGACCTGGGTGCTTTAGAGCTTAGGCCTAACAACGACAGCATCCACCTCCCCCTCAGCAACAAAGTCCTGAGGTCAAAGTGTCTGACGTCAGCACCCGTGGGACAGATTTGAGGATTTGAATAGAGGAAGAT
>JABBAI010000097.1:0-14440 GCA_018608045.1 Octadecabacter sp.
AGATCGCCCTTTTTGAGTTTATCCGTCTTGGTCATCACGCATTGAAATGCGACAGCCGCGCTCGATAGTAGGGCCATGATTTCTTCATCTACGGGTTTCACCCCATGACGCGAATCCACCAACACGAAAGCACGGCGCAACGTCACGCGTCCGCGCAGATAGTTCTTCAACAGCCGCTGCCACTTTTCGACAACAGGAATCGGCGCGTTGGCGTATCCATAACCCGGAAGGTCAACGAGGTAGTGGGTTTCGCCAACCGTGAAATAGTTGATTTCTTGCGTGCGGCCCGGCGTATTTGATGCGCGCGCTAATCCCTTACGGCCCGTCAAAGCGTTAATAAGGCTGGATTTACCGACATTTGATCGGCCTGCAAAACAGACTTCGGGGCGATCAGCTTCGGGCAGGCCATCCATCGCAACCACGCCTTTGACGAAGTCGGTTTCGCCCGCAAACATAATGCGGCCAGCTTCGCGTGTTGCGTCATCGGGATCTTCTGCGGGTGGAAAAGGAAGTTGCATCTAAAGCACCTGTGCTTGGTCGCCTGTCGCGACATGGCCTGATTTCGTAACCACAGCATAAACGCCAAAGTTCGTATGACCGAATGAGTTTTTTAGAACGCCGAGCGTATCAACATCGCGCGCACCCGATACCGGGTTAGCAGCGGTGTGCAAACAACGCACGCAGGGTTCACGAATTTCGAATTCTGCTTCGCCAAGGCGGATGGTTTTACCCATCCAGCTGAATTCATCCCAAGGATCTATCCCGTCGAGCCAGATGTTCGCGCGCCACCGTTCTTGTTCAACCGGACGCCCAATCGCGGCCTCAACGGCGGCGTGGCTGGCGCGGTTCATGATGGATACGGATGGGAACGGGCTGTCAGTCATGCCACGATCCGCGGCCTTAATGATCGCCTTGGGGGACGTGCGATCGTGTGGGCAAAGCGGCGCGACCCAGTCGACAAAAGCATCCGATTGCAGGTCTGGATCAAAGGTGATCGATCCTAAATCCTGATGCCGCAACGTGATTTGTACCGCATCTTCGTCAAACGCCGCCCAGATACCCGCTAAAGCAGGGGTGCGCGCGCCAATCATAAAGTTGCGGCAATGCGCCCAGCCGGTGTCGTCGAATTTGGTCGCGTCATGTGTCACGGCCCAATGGCGGTCCCACGGCATGCAAGCCCCGGCGGTAAATTCTACTGCGTCCAGCGTCTCACGTCCGTGGCTTTTGATTGGGTGCCGCCAAAGTTCAGCGACGGCGCCCATTACTTTGTGTCCGCTTTTTTGCGGCCCGTGATGTTACCGAAAATATCCGGTTTATATCCCTGACTGCGCATGATGGCGTACTGCTGCATGAACGTGATCGTGTTGTTCGCGATCCAGTACAAAACAAGGCCACTGGCGAAGCTGCCCAGCATGAACATGAAGACCCACGGCATCCATGCAAAGATCATTTTCTGCGTGGCGTCCGTGGGGGCTGGATTCAGCTTTTGCTGCAGCCACATGGAAATACCAAGCACGATTGGCAAGACGCCAATGAAGATTAACGCAAGAATGGAATCCGGTGCCGGTGTTCCCCAAGGCAACAAACCAAACAGGTTGTACAAAGACGATGAATCCGGCGCGCTCAAATCGTTGATCCAACCAACCCACGGTTCGTGGCGCAGTTCGATCGTTACGAAAATAACCTTATACAAAGAGAAGAAGATCGGAATTTGCATCAAGATCGGCAAACAGCCAGACGCGGGATTAACCTTGTTGTCTTTGTAGAGGGACATCATCCCCTTTTGCAGCTTTTCACGATCGTCGCCTGCAGCTTCTTTCAGCTTTTCCATTTCGGGCTGAAGTTCGCGCATCTTCGCCATTGAGACGTAAGATTTGTAAGCCAGCGGCAAAAGCAGTGCTTTGATGATCAGCGTTAGGCCGATAATAGACCAACCCATGTTTCCGATCAGCCCGTTCAACCAGTGCAAGACCGCGAAAATTGGCTTGGTGAGGAAGAAGAACCAGCCCCAGTCAATACTGTCGAGGAAACGGTCAATGCCAAGATCATTCTGATAGCTACGAATGACTTCCCATTCCTGCGCGCCCGCAAAAAACTGGGTTGACGCATCAATGCTGGCACCAGCGGCGACAGTGACCATCGGATACACCGTTTCAACGAGGTAAACATCATTGGTGTGGCGCGCGACGGACCGGAAATCGCGGCCCGGTGACGGGATCAGGGCGGTCATCCAGTATTGATCTGAGAAGCCAACCCAGCCGTTTTCAGCGACTTCAACACGGCCTTCTTCTGTCGTCAGGTCAGGCATATCGTTGTAATCGATTTCCTCCATCGACCCGTCGGACATGCGAACGACGCCTTCATGCTGGATGAAAAAGCCGATTTGTTCGGGTTCACCATGACGCGCAACTTGGCCGTAAGGGCGAAGGGCGATTTCGGCACCGGACGAGTTTTCCACCGATTGAGTGACGGTGAACAGGAAATCATTGTCGATGCTAAACGTCTTGCGGAAAACCAGGCCAGATCCGTTTTCCCAAACCAGCCCGACGTCATTCCCAACCGAAAGGGTATTTCCGTTCTCAACGGTCCAAGGTGTATCGCGGCCAGGAACGTCTTCAAGTCCTGCCCCGACAGTGGGGATCCAACCATGCAAGGCATAGTAGGGGGCTGCAGTTCCAAACGGCGACAAAATGCGGACAAGGTCGGCATCTTCATCAAGAGTTTCGCGATAATCTTTCAGGGACAGATCGTCGATCCGGCCGCCATCAAGCGCAACAGAACCGATGAGACGGTCTGTGTTGATTTCGATACGTGCGCCAGAGGACAATACGTCAGCAACCGGGACCACGATGTCAGCGGTGGGCGACGCAATTTCCGGATCACCGCTTGCCTCGGTCGTGGGCGCGAGCGGATCTGAGTTAACAATTTCAGTGGGTGCAGATGGATCGGTCGCTTCCGGTGGCGGAAAAAGTACAAACCAAACCAAGATCACAATGAAACTTAGTGCTGTTGCGAGGATGAGATTTTTGTTCTGGTCGTCCATTGAAGCCGCCTGAAACTGCCATTTAAATATCCAGCAGGTTCAACAGGGCGAAGGGGCAAAGGTCAAGCGCTTTTCCCTTATTTCGGGCGGGTTTGTCGCGTTCAGTTGCCCTAACCTGTGCGACGGGGCAGGTGAATGGGTTCATGTGTCGTCCTAAAGTAGGCCGACGTCACTCAACAGTTTCTTGAATCGGCATCGGACGGGCGAAGTGGAAGCCTTGGGCATCTTCGCAGCCAAGCGCCAGAAAAGTATCGCGTTCGCTACGTTTTTCGATCCCTTCGGCCAAGGTGCTGGCACCCCGACGATCAGCCATATTGAGGATTGCAGCCACCATATTCTTCTGTTCGGGGTCGCTATCGATGCCGGTTACAAAAGACCGATCGATCTTGATCCGCCCAACACTGAAGCGCTTGATGTTGGTGATTGACGCATAGCCAGTGCCAAAATCATCTAGATCAATACCACATCCCAAGTCTGCAAGTACCGCGAGATTGCCGATGATATCGTTCGTTCAGGATGACTGGTTCGGAAAATAGATCAATCGACGCAGCCGCAGGTTGACGCACTACCATTCCATCAATGACGATATCTTCGATGTGAGCGGGCGGGTGATGTACGGCGGCGGCAAGCGGAGTGGTCGACACGGGCTGAAGTCAAATGCGCCGGACCGCTTTGTCGATGTCAGCATGGCGGCGCGGTTCAAAAACGTGCATCCCAATCGAAACCCGAGGCTAAGCCACAATTGGTATCTGGCTGATGATGTTTTACTGCGCGACGTGGCGCTTACGCTTGGGGGCAGGACGCGAACGCCATGCCGACCCGCAATGGCGACGCGCAGGGATGGCACATCAACAAAACCTAGTCTGGTACGTTATCAATCCCTGATCCGCCCCAAGGGTTACAGCGGGCGATGCGGCGGATAGTCAGTGCCGTGCCTTTGATCCCGCCGTGTTTGCGCAACGCTTCCATGGCGTAGGTGCTGCACGTCGGGTGGAACCGGCAATTGCGCCCGACCAAGGGGGACAACGCGACACGGTAAAACCGGAAGGGCAGGGATATGACGTAGGCCAAAGGGGACATTCGGCGGGTCATCCTAATTTGCCCAACGCTTTGGCAAAGTCCGCGCGCATCGCGTCAAAGTCCCGCGTGGCTGTCGCATCTTTTTTACCGATCAAAACGTAGTCATGCCCCGCTTTGGCGAGGGCTGGCAGATCAAGCCGCGCAACTTCGCGCAATCGACGTTTTGCACGGTTGCGGGCCACAGCATTGCCAACCTTCTTGGAACAGGTGAATCCAACCCGCACCTTTGGATCACCATCACCCCGACTGCGCATCTGCACCGTAAGACTGGGGGAGGTTTGATAAGGTGCCTTGGAGGCGTTTACGAAATCTGCACGGGTTTTCATAATCTCAACACGCGGAAAAACCGCCGCAGGCTGACCATCGCTGGCGTCCTGGGCGGTTTCTGAAATATCCTCAAACGAAGTCATGAGACTTCGCGACGCTTTTACGCGCTGAGCTCGGAGCGACCCTTCGCACGACGTGCGTTTAGGATCTTACGGCCAGCTTTTGTGGCCATACGTGCGCGGAAACCGTGGCGGTTCTTGCGAACGCGGTTGGAAGGCTGAAATGTACGCTTCATTGCGTCTCTCCGGTCTATGGGCGAACCCTAAAATAGGATTCGAGCCCTGTTTAATCTCGAAACCCAGCTAATAGGAGGGGGATCAGCGTGTGTCAACGCGCTGGAGCGTGAATTTCTGCAACAATGCAGAATTCTGCTTGTGCGAAATGTTACAGTGTTCACGCGATTTGCAACAAAACACCGCTTATTTAAGCTTTAGCATCAATGGGACGTGATTAAACCCGTGCAGCACTACCCAGATTGCCGCGGCTGGTTCAGCTAGAGTGCAACAAGACATACACCAAGGATAAGAGACGTGACCGACATGACCGAGACTTCTGAGCAAAACGCCTTTGTTAAACGCCTGCCCATTATAGTGATCGCCGTGGTGGCGATCTTGGGCGCGTATTTTTTGCGTGATTATCTGACCTTTGATGCTTTGGCAGAGAATCGCGAAAGCCTGATCACATTTCGTGACGCCAACTACCTTCTCACGGTGCTGGTGTTCATCGCCATCTATACAGTCGCAGTGGCCTTCAGCCTTCCGGGCGCGTTGATCCTGACGTTGACGGGCGGCTTTCTTTTTTCAACCTTCCCGGGTTTCCTATTCAACGTCACAGGTGCCACCATCGGCGCGACCGCGATCTTCCTTGCTGCGCGGTGGGGATTTGGTGAGAAGCTGGGGGCGAAGTTTGAAGCATCAGACGGCGTGGTCAAAAAGATCAAAGACGGTATCGATGAAAACCAATGGTCCATGCTGTTCCTGATCCGTTTGGTCCCTGCGGTCCCATTTTTCCTCGCCAACCTGATCCCTGCATTCCTTGAAGTTCCACTGCGCCGCTTTGTGATTTCCACGTTCTTCGGCATTATCCCGGGATCGCTTGTCTATACATCCGTGGGCGCTGGGCTGGGTGAGGTGTTCGCCGCAGGTGAAACGCCAAACCTTGGCATCATTTTTGAACCCCACATCCTGTTCCCGATCATCGGCCTGTGCGTGCTGGCCGTTCTCCCAATCGCCATCAAGGCCGTGCGCGGCAAGAAAGGCCTCTAATCATGAACCGCATTAAAACAGACGTTTGTATCATTGGTGCCGGTTCTGGTGGCTTGTCCATCGCAGCGGGTGCGTCTCAGATGGGGGCATCGGTTGTCCTGCTTGAAGGTCACAAAATGGGCGGCGATTGCCTGAACTATGGGTGTGTTCCGTCCAAAGCGCTGATCGCCGCGGGCAAACAGGCCTATGCCATGGCCAACACTGGTGACCTTGGCGTGACAGCCGTGAAGCCAAAGATTGATTACGCCGCTGCCAAAGATCACGTTCGCAAAGTTATTGAGACGATTAAACCCGTGGACAGCCAAGAACGGTTTGAAGGCTTTGGCGTCAACGTGATCCGCGAATTTGGTAAATTCATTTCAAAGACCGAAGTGCAAGCTGGTGACACGATTATTGAGGCACGCCGTTTTATCGTGGCCACGGGGTCCGGCCCGTTCGTGCCGCCAATCCCAGGCTTGGACGACGTCGATGTCTACACCAACGAAAACATCTTTGATCTGCGCGAAAAGCCCGATCACCTGATCGTCGTCGGCGGTGGCCCCATCGGTATGGAAATGGCGCAAGCGCATTTGCGGCTTGGGTCCAAAGTCACCGTGATCGAAGGTGCGAAGGCTATGGGCAAGGATGACCCAGAAATGGCCGCTGTCGTGCTCGATAAATTGCGCGCCGAGGGTGTTGAGATTATCGAAGAGGCGCAGGCCGAAAAGGTTACGGGCAAAAATGGCAAAGTCACTGTTCACACACCCAAGGGTGATTTCACAGGCTCACATCTGTTGATGGCAGTCGGCCGCAAGGTAAACGTCGAAAAGCTTGATCTGGATAAGGCTGGCGTAAACTGGGGCCGCGGCGGTGTTGAAGTCGGCGCGAACCTGCGCTCTGTCACCAACAAAAAAGTCTATGCCGTGGGGGACGCGGCTGGTGGGCTGCAATTCACGCACGTCGCGGGCTATCACGCCGGTGTCGTGATCCGGTCCATGCTGTTCGGCCTGCCATCCAAACAACGCACAGACCACATCCCATGGGCGACCTATACTGACCCCGAACTGGCGCAGGTTGGTTTGACCGAAGCCCAAGCCAAGTCAAAATTCGGCGCCCGGCTTGAGGTGGTTCGTTTCCCATACCACGAAAACGACCGCGCCATTGCGGAAGGTAAAACAACAGGTCTGATCAAGGTGATGATCGTGAAAGGCCGCCCCGTCGGTGCGTCCATTGCGGGTGCCATGGCGGGTGAACTGATCGGCATGTGGGCCATGGCCATCGCCAATAAAATGAAAATGAGCCAGATTGCTGCAACTGTTCTGCCCTATCCAACCGTATCTGAGATTAACAAGCGTGCAGCGGGTGCCTATTTCACCCCAAGACTGTTTGAATCCAGCAAGGTTAAATCGATTGTTGGATTTGTGCAGCGCTGGCTGCCATAAAACGCGCAGAATAAAAGAACGGACGGCACAATGCTCAATACCCTTTCAGGGCGCTTTCTGATCCTCACCACGATTTTCGTGTTGATTGCAGAACTGTTGATCTTTGTGCCGTCCGTGGCGCGTTTTCGCGAAGACTATTTCTTGAATCATCTTGAACGTGCGCAGATTGCGTCGCTCACCCTTTTGGCAGAGGACATGATTTCAGAGGAGCTTGAGGCAGAGCTTTTGGAAAACGCCGGCGTCTATAACGTCGTGTTGCGCCGCGACGAAGTCCGCCAATTGATCCTGTCTTCGCCGATCCCGACGCCGATCCACAAGACCTTTGATATGCGCGACCCGTCAGCGTGGGTCTTGATCAGTGATGCGATGATGCGGATCGGGGATGGGGAAGAACGCGTGATCCGCGTGATCGGCAACCCCGTTCAGGATGGCGGGCTTTTGATCGAAATCACGTTGCCCACGGCGCCCCTGCGTGCCGCGTTGATTGAATATGGGGTCAACATTTTGATCTTGTCGGCTGTGATTTCAATCATCACGGCCAGTTTGCTGTTCCTTGCCGTGCGCCGGTTTATCGTGAAACCGATGAAGGGGGTTGTGGACCACATGCAGGCCTACGCCAAAAATCCTGAAGACGCGCGCCGCATTATCATGCCGACGGCGGGGATTACGGAACTGCGTGAAGCGGAAGAAGCGCTCGCGTCGATGCAAACCCAACTTACGGGTGCCCTGAAGCAAAAAGAACGGCTTGCCCAGCTGGGCGGTGCGGTCAGTAAAATCAGCCACGATTTGCGCAACATCCTGACGTCTGCGGTGTTGTTCACCGACCGCATCGAAAGTTCAGAAGACCCGACAGTGCGCCGCCTTGCGCCAAAGCTCGTGAATTCAATCACCCGCGCGGTGAACCTGTGTGAAAGCACCTTGGCTTTTGGCAGCGTCGATGAACCCGCCCCGCGCCTGACACGTGTGTCCCTCGCTGAGATTGTGGATGACGTGGTTGCGGGTGAACGCCTTGCGGTGGGGGAAAGCGATGTGTCCTTTATCGAAGACATCCCGCCGGCCATGTCGGTGCGTGCGGACGGCGAACAGTTGTACCGCGTGATCGGCAATCTTGTCCGCAATGCCCGTCAGGCGATTGTCGCGACAGGCAAGCCCGGCGAGATCGTCATCAATGCCCAAGAGACCGACGCCGTCTGGGAAATTTCGCTGACCGATACGGGCCCCGGCTTGCCCGCCAAAGCCCAAGAGCATCTGTTCGAAGCATTTCAAGGTGGCACGACCCGTGGTGGATCGGGTCTTGGCCTCGCGATTGCTGCGGAATTGATCCGCGGGCATGGTGGCCGTCTTGATCTGGAACGCACGGATGAAACAGGAACGCGCTTTGTGATCAGCCTGCCAAAATCCAACCTGACACTTTCCCCGTTGATCGGCTAGTTTGCCCCTTGCATTGCTGCGACGTGCCAGTTAAATCCGCCTTCGATGCACCCGTAGCTCAGCTGGATAGAGTACCTGACTACGAATCAGGGGGTCAGAGGTTCGAATCCTCTCGGGTGCACCACTTTCCCATACATTTAGATGCTCGGTTGAGTGGACGACATCGTCTTTCATATCCAGCAACACTTTTCCGCCATCCAGACCTATATGGAGGGTTTGAGGGCGTGATTGATGCGAATCTTCTATTTTCGGAAATTGTATCAACGGCGTGCTCTTGTGAAGCTCTAGTCCACGCCGATACGGCTATTATAATAGTAAATCAGCATATTATAGCCTGAAACCACGAATCTGGCGTCGGCAAAGCACCTTAAATTCAGCCCCGAATCGCTAAGACAGGAATTGACAGTTTTGTATGTAATTCGGTGGGTCAAATTCCGCTTGAAGGCGCCCGCCAAACCAAAATTGTGGGTTTCTGTGCAAAAAATCTGCAAAAATGATGATTTTATATGCGTAAATGTACGAAATGTATTTGTTTGGCACATGAGCAACTAGCATCTTACTCGCACGGATACAAAACTCTGTGATTTCTGGGAGGAAATAATATGAAATCTTTACTGAACACGGCTCTAGGCCTGTCCCTTGGCATTGCAACTGCAACAACTGCATTTGCTGACGGCCACACTGAGCTGACAATTGCGATCGTAAACAACGGTCACATGATCAACATGCAAACAGTTGCTGAAGCTTACACAGCTGAAACAGGCGTTACTCTGAACTGGGTATCCCTGGAAGAAGGCGTTCTGCGCGAGCAGGTTACTTCTGACACTGCAACCGGTGGCGGCCAGTACGACATCATCAACATCGGCATGCAGGAAGCTCCAATTTGGGGTGCTGCTGGCTGGATCGAACCACTGAACTTCGGCGACGATTACGACGTAGACGACATTCTGCCAGCCATGGCTGCAGGCTTGTCCGCTGACGGTCAGCTGTATGCTGCACCATTCTACGGCGAATCTTCCATGGTCATGTACCGTGGCGATCTTGCTGACGCTGCTGGCGTAACAATCGCTGACAACGACAGCTGGGAAAACATCACAGCCGCTGCTGCTGCGATGCACGATCCAGACAACGGCGTTTATGGTGCATGTTTGCGCGGTAAGCCAGGTTGGGGCGACAACGGCGCGTTCATCGGTACGATCGCAAACTCCTTCGGTGCCGCGTATTTTGACGCTGATATGCGTCCAACATTCGACACACCTGAGTTTAATGCTGCGGTTACGATGTACGTGAACCTGCTTGGGAACTACGGCCCTCCAGGCTCCGAGGGTAACTCCTTTAATGAGATCCTCGCGTTGTATAACGAAGACCGTTGTGGCATGTGGATCGATGCGACAATCGCTGCGTCCTTCCTCGAGAACGAAAATGTTCGTTACGCACAGGCACCAAATGCTGGTAACCCTGTTGGTGCGAACTGGCTTTGGGCTTGGGCAATGGCTGTTCCAACAGGGACAGACAACACTGAAGAAGCGATCGCATTCATCGAATGGGCAACTTCCAAAGCGTACATCCAAGCTGTAGGCAACCACCCAGACTTCGGTTGGGGTTCTGTTCCAACAGGCACACGTACGTCTACATACGACATCCCTGAATTCCAGGCTGTCGCAGGTTTCGCGGAAGCTGAACTCGCAGCGATCAACTCTGCTGCTCCAGAAGCAACAGACATCAAGCCATACGTTGGTGTTCAGTTCGTATCGATCCCCGAGTTCCCAGAAGTGGGTACAGCATTCGGTCAGGAAATGGCGGCGGCACTGTCCGGCGACAAGACTGTTGAAGAAGCACTTGCAGCAGCACAAGCTGCAGCAGACGCAATTATGTCGGAAGCGGGTTATTACTAAACCTTCTACGTGATTGACTAAGTTCGGGCCCGATCCTCGTGATCGGGCCCATTACTCACTCTAGTTTCTTGTTTGGACAGCTTGAGCGCAGACAACTGACGCTTGCCAACGAACACCCGCTTAATGTTAGACTGCTTCAAACCTCTGATTTGTAAGGGTACTCAAGCCATGGCCGACAGAACGCTCCCGAAGATTTTACAGACACCGGCAGTTATTTTGCTGCTGATCTGGATGATCGTGCCTCTCAGCATGACGCTGTATTTCTCGTTTATTCGCTATGTACTCAGCAGTACGGTTCGTCCTGAATGGACAACACCTGCGCTCAGTAACTGGCGGGGATTTGGCAACTATGGATACGTCCTAAAAGCCAAGGATTTCGTTCTTGCGGTCCAGAACTCTGTTCTGATCGTTGGTAGTATCCTGATCCTCACGGTTCTTTTGGGCCTTGCCATCGCTGTCCTTGTGAACCGCGGTTTTCCCGGTCGCGGCATCGTTCGCGTCCTGCTGATTTCGCCGTTCTTTGTGATGCCAGCGGTGAACGCGGTTCTTTGGATCAACATGATCCTTGATCCTGTGCTTGGTCTTCAGGGCCTTGCTGTTGGCGGCCTCAACAGCCTGATCGACGGGCTTCGCGATTTCCCGGTTTTAGGCTATTTCTTTAATCTTTGGCCTACGCTTGAACCGATATCGTTCCGCGCCACGCAAACATCTGCTTATGCGGTGATCATGATGGTCACATGGCAGTGGACACCTTTCGCGGTCTTGATCTTCATGACATCGCTCCAATCCGAAGATGAATCGCAAAAAGAAGCTGCAACGCTGGACGGCGCAAGCAACTGGTCGAAGTTCATCAACCTGACGGTGCCCCATTTGGGCCGCCCCATTGCGATCGTGATCATGATCCAATCGATCTTCCACTTGTCGCTTTATGCTGAAATCGAAATCGTCAGCCGCGGGAACGGGAACAAAAACCTGCCGTATCTGATCGGTGAATTCGCCAACAACAACATCGGGGCCGCGAGTGCCACAGGTATCTTCGCAGTCATCCTTGCCAATATCATCGCAATCTTCTTGCTGCGCATGGTTGGCAAAACCTTGATGGATTAGGGAATAAGAAAATGGCAACAATTACGCAAAACTCTCGTTTCAGCAAAGTCCTTTGGCCAGCTGTCGCTTGGTTAATCGCGCTGATCTTCTTTTTCCCGATTTTCTGGTTGGTGTTCACCAGCTTTAAGACGGACCAAGACGCGGTAAACCCCGAATTCTTGTTCCGCTTCACGCCGACGTTGGAAAACTACACCAACATGACGCAGAACTATGACTACTGGAAATTCGCCACCAACTCTGTAATCACATCGACCTTTGCGACATTGTTTGCCTTGATCGTGGGTGTGCCCGCTGCCTATGCGATGGCGTTCAACCCGTCACGCCACACCAAAGACATTCTGATGTGGATGCTGTCCACCAAGATGCTTCCTGCGGCGGCGGTGTTGTACCCAATGACATTCCTGACGAAGAACTTCTTGCAGATTTATGACACGCATTTTCTGGTGGTCCTTGTTTTGTGTCTGGTGAATCTGCCGATCGTGATCTGGATGCTGTTCACCTACTTCAAAGAGATTCCGAAAGAGATCATCGAAGCCGGTAAAATGGACGGCGTGAACACATGGGGCGAGATTAAGGATATTTTGATCCCGCTGGCATGGGGTGGCATCGCGTCCACAGCACTGTTGACCTTCATCTTCTGCTGGAACGAAGCCTACTGGACCGTCCGTCTGACGACCTTCAATGCATCCACTTTGTCCACACTGATTGAGGGCAACCGCGCACCCGAAGGCCTGTTCTTTGGTCGCTTGTCTGCCGTGTCTACAGCCGCAATTGCGCCCATCGTTATCCTTGGTTGGTTCTGCCAAAAGCAACTCGTTGCTGGCTTGACCTTTGGTGCGGTGAAGTAATGCTAAACGCGGCCCCCACAGACCTGACCGGCAAAGTTGCCTTGGTCACAGGTGCTGTCGGCGGCATCGGGGCAAGTACGGTTGCGCACTTTGCTGCCCTCGGTGCGACCGTCTACGCGACGGATATCGCCGACAGTTTTGATGGTCCTGCTACGTATGAGCAACTCGATCTTTTAGATGACGCTGAGCTGGTTAAATGCGCGGACTGGATTGCCTACATCAAACCGGACATTTTGTTCAACAACGCCGCGATCTTTGATATGGGGTCTGTTCTGGACGCTGATCTTGCGCAATACGACCGTCTGTTTGGCGTCAACGTACGCGGGTTCTATGCCGTGATGCAGGCCGCTGCGAAATCTATGGTCGCGAATGATCAACACGGCGCGATTATCAACATGGCGTCCCAAGCGGGGCATCGCGGGGAAGCCTTGGTTGCGCATTACTGCGCCACCAAAGCCGCTATCATCAGCTACACGCAATCCGCAGCCCTCGCGCTTGCGCCGCATAAAATCCGCGTCAATGCCATCAGCCCCGGCGTGATCGACACGCCCATGTGGAAAGGTGTCGACGCGCTGTTTGCCAAATTTGAAAACAAGCCTTTGGGCCAGAAAAAACGCGAAGTCGGCGAAGCCGTCCCACTTGGCTACATGGGTGATCCATCTGATGTGGCCCGCGCCGCTGTGTTCCTTGCCAGCGATCAATCCTCTTATATTACTGCCCAGACGATTAACGTCGATGGTGGCAATGTGCTGAGGTAACGAGATGTCACCGATCAAACCCGAGCTCGAAATCCTTGAGAACAATGCGCACAGCGTTCGTTATCTTGAACACGGCTGGCCTGATCCGCTGTGCCGTTGGCATTCACACAAAGAATGTGAATTGCACTTGATCCTCGACACACAAGGCAAAGCATTTGTAGGCGACTATATTGGTGATTTTGGCCCGAAATCTTTGTTCCTCACAGGCCCAAACTTGCCGCACAATTGGATTACGGACGAATTCTGGGATGGATCGGTCGATCTTCGCGACATGGTCATTCAGTTTGACCAAGACCGTATTAACAAACTTGCCGGTGCCTTCGGGGAATTCAACGACGTTGCGGGTTTGATTGAAAGATCACGATCGGGGCTAGAATTTTTCGAATTCGATTTCGACTGGGTGCGTGATCAATTCTCTCTCGTGCGTGACCTGAACGGAACGGCCAGCATGATCGCGTTCTTCGAACTGTTGTCTTATGTGGCTGGTTTGCGCTCCACTAAGGAACTTTCGTTTGCCAAGTTGCAGCAAAAAATAGGCGACAATCGCCATGCGCGCATCGCTTTGGTTATCGACTATATTGTGCAGAATTTCGCTGAGGAAATTAAGGTCGAGCACGCTGCAGAGATATCTGGCATGAGCCCGCAAACCTTCAGCCGCAATTTCCAGACTGTCACTGGGCGCCGTTTTGTTGAATTCGTCAACCGTGTGCGTATCGGGGAAGCCTGTGGGATGCTCTATGCGACCGAACTTCAAATCACCGAGATTTGCCACATAGCAGGGTTCAAGAACCTTGCCAATTTTAACCGCCATTTTCTGAAAGTCAAAGCCATGACCCCGTCGGAATATCGCGACACCGCCCGTAAAGATCTAATTCCTCAATTGGAGGTCGCGCAATGAACACCGCCGTTCACGCCCCTATACAAGCCACGACATACAACCGGTCTGACTGTCAGATTGGTGTGGTTCACCTTGGGTTTGGTGCGTTCCACCGCGCCCACCAAGCCGTCTATCTTGATGACTACATGGGGATCTCTGGCGATTTGCGTTGGGGCATCGCTGCTGTGAATTTGCGGGGATCAGAAGCCAGACATTTCCAGACCGCTGCTGACGATATTGCACGCCATGACGGGTATTTCCTCAAGTCCTATACATGGCAAGGGACCGTTGAATTGCGCCGTGTCCGGTCGCATGTCGCCTTTGAGGATTGGAGCCTTGATCGTGCCAAGACCGAAGGTCTTTTGTCACTGCCATCCGTGCATCTTGT
>JABBAI010000097.1:14540-64341 GCA_018608045.1 Octadecabacter sp.
CCTGGGTCAAAGAGAATGTCGCGTTCCCCTGTTCTATGGTGGACCGGATCACGCCGCGTTCCCCGCGCGATTTGAACGCTGAACTCACCAAACTGGTCGGGGCCGAGGTAACGTCGCCTGTTATGGCCGAAGATTTCATTCAGTGGGTTCTACAAGACAGTTGCGCCGCTGATATGCCTGATCTCGCGCAGGCGGGTGTCACGGTGACGCCGGATGTCGACCCTTATGAGGAAACGAAAATTCGTGTTCTGAATGGTGGGCATACGGCGTTGTCCTACATGGCAGCACTCAAAGGGATAGAAACCTTCGACGCTGCAATGCGTGATCCCGATCTGCTTGATCATTTCAACGGGTTTGAGAGCCGCGAAGTTCTTCCTGCGATCACCCTCGATCTGCCGTTCTCAAAAGAGGACTATCTTCAAAGCATCGCGCGCCGTTTTGGCAACCGCGCGATTGGCGATACCATTGCGCGCATCTGTGCTGACGGCATGGCGAAATTCCCGATCTTTATTCGCCCAACCCTTGAGGGCTGTTTTGCCCAAGGCATCACACCATCTTATGCCATCCGCAGCATTGCCAGCTGGCATGTTTTTGCATCCCACGTCGCGGCGGGCAAAATCCCGTTTGATTATGTCGAACCCAGCTGGGACGACCTAAAGCCCATGCTGGGCACCGAAGATTTCATTCAAAGCGCTCAGCTTTGGGGCGATTTACCTACCACTTATCCTGCGTTCGCCGACCTACTTCGGCACGAAATTTCTAAATTGGAGACACAATGGCCGGTTTAACACTAAGAAACGTCATCAAAAAATATGGCGAAACCCAAGTGATGCATGGCGTCGACTTGGACATTGAACACGGCGAATTCGTAGTGTTCGTCGGTCCATCGGGCTGCGGTAAATCCACATTGCTGCGCATGATTGCGGGCCTTGAGGAAATTTCCGACGGCACTGTCGCGATTGGCGATACGGTTGTAAACGACGTCGCAGCCTCAAAGCGCGGCGTGGCGATGGTGTTCCAAACATATGCTTTGTACCCGCACATGACGGTTTATAAAAACATGGCATTTGGCCTGAAGCAGGCGAAAACACCACAGGCCGAAATCGACCGCCGCGTGCAAGGCGCCGCTGAGATTTTGCAGCTGGGTGACTACCTTGATCGCAGCCCCCGCAACCTGTCGGGTGGTCAACGTCAACGTGTGGCCATTGGCCGTGCGATTGTGCGCGACCCCGAAGTGTTCTTGTTCGACGAACCGCTGTCCAACTTGGACGCCGCGTTGCGTGTTCAGACTCGTCTGGAAATTGCACGTCTGCATGAACGCCTTGGCAACACGATGATCTACGTGACGCACGATCAGGTCGAAGCCATGACATTGGCCGACAAAATCGTTGTGCTGCGCGATGGTCGCATCGAACAGGTCGGATCACCTATCGATCTGTACGAACGCCCCGACAACGCGTTTGTGGCGCAGTTTATCGGCAGCCCGAAGATGAACTTCTTCTCTGACGTTGATCTGGCAAAAGATTCGGCCAAGGTTTTGGGCGCCGCGATTACGGCGAACGAAGAAGTCGGCCTGCGCCCTGAACACCTCGTTCCAGCGACAAAAGGTGCGGTTGTTGAAGGTAAGCTTGAGCTGGTTGAAAACCTTGGTGAATATGCGCTTGTTCACCTTGTGACGCACACTGGTGTCGAATTTATCGCCAAGACTGAAAAGCCACCTGCTGCCGCTAAGGGTGAGACGATCGGCTTTACGATCAAGCCTGAATTGGCACACCGTTTTGACAAAGCGACCGGCAAGCGCAAGTAAGCCGACGCATTGAGTTTGAAGGGGCTCGCAGGACTTGCGGGCCCTTTTTTCGTGGTGTGTCTTGTCGTACGAAATTGCGGTGCGTAGGCTCATCTGATGGTCAAATCTCCACTCTTGATCCTCCTTGATAAAAACCTGAAAGCGACGGCATGACATATATCGGGCTCGATCTTGGAACGTCATCGCTTAAGGCGATCCTTATTGATGATGACCAACAGGTATTGGCAGAACACACCGTTGCTATGACGGTGGGGCGCCCCCGTGAAGGATGGTCCGAACAAGATCCACAGCAATGGTTTGATGCGACAGCACAGGCGATCCAAGCCCTTGGACAAACGGCGGATGTGTCTGGCGTGCGGGGGATCGGGTTGTCGGGACACATGCACGGGGCGACGGTGGTTGATGCCGCGGACAAGGTATTGCGCCCGTGTATATTGTGGAACGACACGCGGTCGTCCGCAGAAGCTGCGGCTTTGGACGGCGACCCGAAGTTTCGTGATCTGTCGGGCAACATCGTGTTCGCGGGTTTCACTGCGCCAAAGGTGGCGTGGATCAAGAATAACGAACCCGACATCTTTGCGAAAATCGCAAAAATATTGCTGCCCAAAGATTACCTGCGTTTGATGTTGATCGGGGACCACGTCGCGGAAATGTCTGACGCCGCTGGCACAAGCTGGCTGGACGTCGCCAAAAGGGACTGGTCGGATGAATTGCTGTTGGCCACGGGGCTGGATCGCAGCCACATGCCGCGCCTTATTGAGGGGTCCGAAATATCGGGCACGTTGCGTGATACCCTCGCCTCCCAGTGGGGTTTGCCTAAGCGTGTCGTCGTTGCGGGGGGCGGGGGCGACAACGCGGCGTCTGCGATTGGTGCGGGCGTTGTGAACAGCGGCGATGCGTTTGTGTCACTGGGCACGTCCGGTGTGTTGTTCGCGGCGTCCGATGCCTATCAACCTGATGCGGGCAGCGCCGTTCATACGTTTTGCCACGCGGTCCCCGACACATGGCACCAGATGGGCGTGATTTTGGCGGCGACCGATGCGCTTAATTGGTTGTCACGATTGACGGGACAATCAGCGGTGGAATTGACAGCGGATCTTGGCCCGTTGAAAGCCCCGTCACGCACGTTGTTCCTGCCTTATCTGGGTGGCGAACGCACACCACATAACGACACGACGATCCGCGGCCAATTTCTGCACCTTGATCATGCCACGGACGCCCGCGAAGCTGCGCGCGCGGTGCTCGAGGGCGTGACGTTCGCCTTTGCCGATTGCCACGCCGCGTTGAAATCCACAGGAACGACCATCGAACGTGCCCTTGCGATGGGGGGCGGCGCAAAATCCGACTATTGGTTGCAAGCCATCGCAACCACCCTCAACATTCCGCTGATGGTGCCCAAAACCGGCGATTTTGGCGCGGCTTTGGGGGCTGCACGGCTCGCGATTATGGCCGTCACCGGCGTCGGGGTTGAGGTCGCGACACTGCCACCGATTGCCAAAACCGTTGATCCAGATACCGCGCTTCAATCCGAATTCACCGATACGCACGCCCGTTACCGCGCGGCCTATGTCAGCCTGAAAGACCTCTAGCCCGCTATTCGGCGGCTTCTAGATAATCTTCCATCGGCGGGCAGGTGCACGTCAGGTTGCGATCCCCCCACACGTTGTCCACGCGATTGACAGGCGGCCAATATTTGTCAACCCGAAACGCACCGGGGGGGAAACACCCGACTTCGCGCGTGTAGGGGCGATCCCAATCCTTCACGAGGTCTTCCATCGTGTGCGGCGCGTTCTTCAACGGATTGTTGTCGGGATCAACCGTGCCATATTCAATATCCGCAATTTCTGCCCGAATGGCGAGCATCGCATCGCAAAACCGGTCAAGCTCTGCCTTGTTTTCCGACTCTGTGGGTTCAATCATCAACGTGCCTGCGACGGGCCAAGACATGGTCGGCGCGTGAAATCCGCAATCAATCAGGCGTTTGGCGATGTCGTCCACAGTCACATGGGCGCTGTCCGCAAAGGGGCGTGTGTCGATGATGCATTCATGCGCCACGCGCCCTGTGTTGCCTTTGTAAAGGACGTCAAATGCGCCCTCCAATCGCTTGGCGATGTAGTTGGCGTTTAGGATCGCGACGCGCGTCGCTTGGGTCAGGCCATCGCCGCCCATCATCAAACAATACGCCCACGAAATCGGGAGGAGCGAGGGGGAGCCGAACGCCGCAGCTGACACAGCCCCTTCACCCGTTGTCGGATCACCGGGGAGGTGTTCAATCAGATGCGATTTAACGCCTATCGGCCCCATGCCGGGACCACCACCACCGTGGGGGATGCAGAAGGTTTTGTGCAGGTTCAAATGGCTCACGTCGCCGCCCAGATCACCGGGGCGGGACAGGCCGACCATGGCGTTCATGTTCGCGCCATCGATGTAGACTTGTCCGCCGTGGTCATGGACGACCTGGCACACCTCTTGCACGGATTCCTCGAACACGCCGTGGGTCGATGGATAGGTGATCATGCAGGCAGCGAGGTTGTCGGCATGTTCCGCCGCCTTGGCGCGAAAATCATCCAAGTCGATGTCGCCGCGTGCGTCATCCTTGATCGGCACGACCTTCCAGCCGACCATCTGCGCGCTTGCGGGGTTCGTGCCATGGGCATTCATCGGGATAAGGCAAATGTTGCGGTGCCCTTGCCCGTTGGCGCGGTGATGCGCCGCAATCGTCAACAGCCCTGCGTATTCGCCTTGCGCGCCCGAATTGGGCTGCATCGAAATCGCATCATAGCCTGTGATGTCGCACAGCTTGGCGGATAGATCGTCGATCATCTCCATGTATCCTGCCGCCTGATCGCGTGGAATGTAGGGGTGCAGCAGCGAAAATTCGTCCCACGTCACGGGCATCATTTCGGCGGCAGAATTGAGCTTCATTGTACACGACCCAAGCGGGATCATCGCGCGGTCCAGCGCGAGGTCACGATCCGCAAGACGGCGCATATAGCGCATCATCTCAGTTTCGGCGCGGTTCATGTGGAACACGGGGTGGGTCAGGTAGTCAGACGTGCGGATCAGCGCATCAGGCATGTGGTAATGCGGCGTATAATCCTTGTCTTCGCGGGTGATCCCGAAGGCGCGCCAGACGGCCTCAATAGTATCGGACCGCGTGCGTTCATCCAGCGTGATCCCGACCTTTGTGCTGCCCACGGCGCGCAGGTTGATGCCTTCATCCACAGCCGATTTCATCACGGCTGATTGCAGTGGGCCGACATCTACGGTGATCGTGTCAAAGAAGGACGCGGGGCGCACATCAAAGCCCGCCATCTTGAGGCCCTCGGCCAATCGCGCAGTTTTGCGGTGGATGCGCTGGGCAATGGCGCGCAGCCCTTCTGGGCCGTGGAACACCGCATAAAATCCGGCCATGACAGCCAGCAAAGCCTGCGCGGTACAAACATTGGATGTCGCTTTTTCGCGGCGGATGTGTTGTTCGCGGGTTTGCAAGGACAGGCGATAGGCGCGGTTGCCGTGGCTGTCGATGGACACGCCGACAATCCGCCCCGGCATATTGCGCGCATAGGATTGCTTGGTGGACATATAGGCCGCGTGTGGGCCACCGTATCCGACAGGCACGCCAAACCGCTGCGTCGATCCAACGGCAATGTCCGCACCCATGGCACCGGGTTCCTTCAACAACGTCAGGGACAGCGGGTCAGCGGCAACAATGCCGATGGCTTTCGTATCGTGCAGCTTGCTAATTTCAGACGTGAAATCGCGGATATGCCCATGCGTTCCAGGGTATTGGAATATCGCACCGAACACCGCATCCGCGTCCATATCATCAGGGTTGCCGACGATTATTTCGATCCCCAACGGGGCGGCCCGTGTTTTCATCACAGCGATGTTTTGCGGGTGGCAGTTTTCGTCGATGAAAAACCCGCGCACTTTGGATTTGGACACGCGCTGGGCCATGGTCATCGCCTCAGCGCAGGCCGTCGCTTCGTCGAGCAGTGATGCGTTCGCGATTTCAAGTCCCGTTAAATCAGACACCATGGTTTGAAAGTTCAGCAAAGCCTCAAGCCGGCCCTGCGAAATCTCGGGCTGATAGGGTGTGTAGGCCGTGTACCACGCGGGGTTTTCAAGGATGTTGCGCTGGATCGCAGGGGGCGTGACCGTCCCGTGATAGCCTTGCCCGATAAGCGACGTCAGCACCTTGTTCTTGGCCGCCACACCTTTCATGTGATGCAGCAATTCGCGCTCTGACATGGCTTTGCCAAAATCCAGCGGTTCGGCCTGACGAATACCGCGCGGCAAGGTATCATCAATGAGCGCATCCAAATCCTTCGCCCCCACGACGTCCAGCATCTGCTCCATCTCGCTTGGTGACGGACCGATGTGGCGGCGATTGGCGAAATCATAGGGCAGATAATCTGTGGGGGTGAAGGTCATGGTGCTCTCCTCGGATCAGGCGATCAATTTGTTGTAGGCGGCTTCGTCCATCATGTTGTCCATCTGGGACGGATCGGATGGCTTGATCTTGAAGAACCAGCCGTCCCCGATCGCGTCGTCATTGGCGAGCCCGGGGTTGTCTGTCAGCGCGTCATTCACTTCGACGATTTCACCATCAATCGGGGCCATGATGTCAGACGCTGCTTTGACGCTTTCGATGACAACAATCTCTTCGTCCTTCACGACGGTCGTGCCGACGTCGGGCAGTTCAACAAAGACAATATCGCCTAGTTGTGTGGTCGCATGTTCGGTGATGCCAACGACGATCAGTCCGTCTTCGTCGCGCAACCATTCGTGTTCTTCTGTGAATTTCATGAGGTGTTCCTATCGTTTGAAATTTGCTGAAATAAAGGGGAGCGGGGTGACCGTAAGGGGCAATCGTTTGCCGCGCAATTCACCGTAGACAGTCCGGTTATAACCGCTTGGTAAATATCCCATCGCGATGGGGCCACCAACTGTCGGGCCAAAGCCGCCTGATGTTATGATGCCAATTGGATGGGTGGTGGTTTCATTTTCAAACAACACCACACCTTCACGCATGGGCGCGCGACCCTCTGGGCGCAGACCGCAGCGTTTGCGCGCTACGCCTGTTTCAAGTTCTGGCAGGATCACATCCGCACCAAGAAACCCGCCTGCACGTGCGCCACCTGTGCGGCGCACCTTTTGAATGGCCCACCCAAGGGCCGCATCGGCAGGCGTATGCACCGCGTCCATGTCATGCCCGTAAAGACAAAGCCCCGCTTCAAGACGCAGGCTATCACGCGCGCCAAGGCCAATGGGGGCGACGTCTTCGTGATCCAGTAGCGCGCGGGCCACATCAGTGGCTTGGTCGGCGGGAACCGAAATTTCATAGCCGTCTTCACCTGTATAGCCTGACCGCGACACCCATGCCTCAGCACCTGCGATAGACAACGTCGCTACATCCATGAACCGCATCTTGGCGGCGCTTGAATCAAGTGACGCCAGCACCGTCTCAGCGGATGGCCCTTGCAGCGCGAGCAATGCGCGATCCGTGATTTCTATAACTTCCACATCAAGGTGTGCCTTCATGTGGGCAATGTCATGCGCCTTACGGGCCGCATTCACGACCATAAACACATGGTCGCCGCGATTGGCGAGCATCAGGTCATCCAGAAGCCCGCCGTCTTTTGCGGTGAAATATCCGTATCGCTGACGGTCCTCGGCCAGCCCAAGAATATCGACAGGGATCAACGTCTCAAGCGCGAGCGCCGCCGCACTGTAATCCGCGCCGCGCACGATCACTTGCCCCATATGGCTGACATCGAACAGGCCCGCCTTGGTGCGGCAATGTATGTGTTCGCCCATGACGCCCATTGGGTACTGAACTGGCATGGCATAGCCAGCGAACGGCACCATTTTTGCGCCAAGCTCCACATGCAAATCCTGCAACGGCGTGTACAACAGATCGGACAAAGTAACGCCCCTCATATTCAGGCCGATCCGACATCCTTTGATATCTTACGGCACCACATAACGACGAAAACGGATGTTTTCACCGGTGATGCCCCCTCTGTCCGTTCGCCTGAGATTGTTATCCCTTCGGCGGGCACATATTGCGTGCCACTCTCCAGAGTCTTGGTCTGCGCGTCGGTCCTTTGGCCTGAGAGTTTCCGGGGCGGTTGCTCCTTCGGCACCAGATAACTGGTTCTCCCGACGTACAGTGTTGGGGGACATTGCCGCCCTTCATGGTGTGAAGCAAGTGGTTTCAGCCCAGCGGCACGGGGATTTCAGATAACGCATTCTAATGACATGAAATTTTACAGGTGCCAAACAGCAGAAATTGTTGCGTGGGCCAGTTCAGGCCTCGCACGAACGGTCAAACGGATAGTGATCACGTCGGACGCATTGCACCCGACGTGATCACCAACGTCTGTTTAGCTGTTTGGCTTCTTAAAGCGGTTGCTGGGCGAATTGTTTCCGCCCGCAGCCTTCGCCGCGGCCTGACGCGCGCGGTTTTTCTTGCTCGATGGCTTGCTTGCTGCCGGCTTACCTGCTGCTGGTTTACCACCAGCGGGCTTGCCTTTGTATGGGCTATCTGCCCGCGCACTTGCAGGATGGGCACCCTCAGGTTTGCGGTGCTTCTTGGGGGCCGTGACAGCACCATCATAATCCTTTGGTGCAGCGCCCTTTGGCTTGCCTTTGAACGCTGTCTTGCCGCCGTCTGCCTTGGGCTTTTTGCGCTTCGCATCGGGTGCGTCGTTCCAATCGACAGGCTTTGTCGTGCCTTTGCCTTTGGGCTTACCAGCGGCGGCGGGATCACGGGGTTTACCCCATGTTTTGGCTTCGGAAATCTCTGCTGGTTTGCCGGCGTCATCACGCGGCTTATCCCATGCCTTCTTCGGCTTGCCACCCGGTTTGCCGCCATGGCTTTCACGGCGCGGCTGCGCCTCAAGCTTGGGTTTGCCGTTCAGGCGCATCAAAATGGCGCCGTCTTCCATGGTCATCGCGGGCCCTACAGCTTTCAGGAAGCTGTCCACAGCCGTGTCGCGAATTTCAAACATGGTTTCTTTGGGCTGAATGCGGATCGCGCCAATGTCGTCTTTGGTGAGGTTGCCCATCTTGCACAGCATCGGCAAAATCCGGCGCGGGTCTGCGCCCGTCGCGCGACCACCACCGAGAGAGAACCAAACGCTGGCACCAAAGGCTTCACGTGGTTTAGGGCCTTCGCCCACAGCAGCGAGGTCTTCTGGCGCGGTATTGCGTTCGCGGTAAAGACGCAGATAGGACGCCGCGATCTGTTCGGCGGTGAAGGCTTCGGTCAGCTTATCAACTGTTTCGCGTTCGCCATCCGCAACGGGTTCCAACCATGACGGATTGCCCAACATGCGTTCTTCGTCTTTGGCGAGAACTTCGTCAGCACCGGGTGCATCGTCCCATTCTGCTGTCAGCTTGGCCCAGCCCAACAGACGTTCGGCTTTGCGGCGTGACGCCGGTGGCACGATCATCGCGGACACGCCTTTGCGCCCAGCGCGGCCTGTGCGGCCAGAGCGGTGCAATAACGTATCTTGATTGGTCGGCAATTCGGCGTGGATCACCAGTTCAAGGTTCGGAAGGTCGATCCCGCGGGCCGCCACGTCCGTGGCCACACAGACACGGGCACGACCGTCGCGCATCGCTTGTAGGGCGTGGGTGCGTTCCGACTGGGACAATTCACCAGACAGCGCCACTACAGACAGTCCGCGATTGGACAGACGGGTGGTCAGGCGGTTCACAGTGGCGCGGGTGTTACAGAACACAATGGCATTTGGTGCTTCGTAGTACCGCAGCACGTTCATGATGGCGTTTTCGCCGTCACGCGCGCTCACGCGCAGGGCGCGGTATTCAATGTCGGCGTGTTGGGACGTGGCACTGACGGTCGCGATGCGCAGCGCGTCCTTCTGATAGCCCTTCGCAAGCTTGGCGATGGACGCCGGAACCGTTGCGGAAAACATCAGGGTCTGGCGGTTGTCGGGCGCGCTATCGAGGATAAATTCAAGGTCTTCGCGAAAGCCGAGGTCGAGCATCTCGTCGGCTTCGTCCAGAACAACCGCCTTGAGGTTGTCCATATTGATCGACTTGCGCATCACGTGGTCGCGCAAACGGCCAGGCGTGGCGACAACAATGTGGCTGCCACGATCCAGCGCGCGACGTTCATCACGCATGTCCATGCCGCCAACAGTGGATACGACAACCGCACCCGCCGCCTTGTAAAGCCAGTCCAATTCGCGCTTTACCTGAAGCGCCAATTCGCGTGTCGGTGCGATCACCAACGCGAGCGGCGCGCCGGCACGATCAAAGCGGTCTTCGTCGCCCAAAATCTGTGGCGCAATCGCAAGGCCGAAACCAATCGTTTTACCCGAACCCGTTTGCGCCGAGACCAGCAGATCGCGGCCCTCAACTTCTGGGTTCAAACATGCCTCTTGAACGGCCGTTAATGTGTCGTATCCTTTTGCGGCGAGCGCATCTGCCAAAGTCTTCTTCACGGGGGCCGTCCTTACGAGGTTGCAAAGGCCATTCGCGGCCTAAAGCGCGCTGCTATCCCTTTAACATCGGCTTGTATAGGGCTGCGACGATAAGGATGGCAGCGTTGCGCGCAGTGCATATGACGCTGTTAAACCTGCTGCTGGGGAAGCTGTGGTGTTTGGTGGCGGACGTCACGCGGTCCTAATTGTGCGCAAAGAACCGCCAAGTTGCACATTCAGTCTCGAAAAAGCCGGCAATACCCCGAATTCGTATAGCCAAGTTTGCGGTTGCCATAAGGCCAATCTTGAGAAATGATTTGACGTCGCATTCCTTCGCTATCTAGGCTGACGACGCGAAAAGCCAAGTTCCATCTGCTGGAACTCAATAAAGTTGCCCGACCAATGTTTCGGCCAACATACCAACAACAGGGGATCATCATGATCAAAAAAACAACAGGCGCCATCATTCTTGGCGCAGTCGCAGCATTGTCCGGCTCTACAGCGGCAATGGCTGACGGTCACGCAATCACAGTCGGTTACTTCCTTGAGTGGCCAATGCCGTTCCAGTTTGCAAAAGTGAACGGTACTTACGAAGAAGCCCTCGGCATGGAAATCAACTGGGTGTCCTTCGACACTGGTACAGCCATGTCCGCTGCAATGGCATCTGGCGACGTTCAGTTGTCCGTGTCCCAAGGTGTTCCACCATTCGTCGTTGCAACATCCGCTGGTCAAGACCTCCAGATGCTCGACGTTGCTGTGTCCTACGCTGACAACGACAACTGCGTTGTGCGCTCCGATCTGGAGATCGACGCAATGTCCGTCGCTGACTTGGCTGGCTCACGCGTTGCTGTTCCGCTTGGTACAGCGGCCCACTACGGCTTCTTGCGCCAGATGGACCACTTCGGCGTTGACGTTGCATCCCTCGAGGTTGTCGACATGTCACCACCAGACGCGGCCGCAGCAATCGCGCAAGGCAGCATCGACATGATGTGTGGTTGGGGCGGTTCGCTTCGTCGCGCACTTGAGCATGGCAACACGCTGATGACCGGCGATGAGAAAACGGCTCTCGGCATTCTGGTGTTCGACGTAACGTCCGCACCAACAGCTTGGGTTTCAGAGAACGAAGAAACAGTCGCAAAGTTCTTGGCTGTTACTGCTGAAGCAAACGCAATGTGGAACGCTGGTGACATGGCAGACGAAATGCTGCCCGTCATCGCACAGGACGCTGGTATGGACGTTGAAGCGACAGCATCGACAATGTCCACATTCGTGTTCCCATCCGTTGACGAACAGCTGGGTGCTGCATGGCTTGGTGCGTCTGCGCCAGCATACCTTAAGGGTGTTGCAGACGTCTTCGTTGAAGCAGGTTCCATCGATGGCGCGCTCGATTCCTACGAGAGCAACATCAACACTGCTCCGTTGGCGTCCGCAAACGACATGTAAGACCAATCTAGGCGAAGGCCCGGCGCACCCGCGCTGGGCCTTTGTCTTTTCCAAATGGGCGGGGACAAATACCCGCCAAGCACCACTGCGCACATCAGCCAAAACTGCGCGATACGCGTATTAGCCAAATTTGCGCGCCATCGCGTACCAGCCAAATCTGCGCGGATACGCGCAAGGGAGCCCCCATGACCGGATTATCCATCGACAATCTTTCGATGCGCTTTGAATTGCCCAACGGTGGGCACGTTCAAGCGCTTGAGGGTGTGTCCCTCGATCTTAAAGCAGGCGAACTGTTAAGCGTGCTTGGCCCGTCGGGGTGTGGCAAGACAACGCTGCTGAACATCGTCGCGGGCTTTTTGGCCCAAACTGGCGGCAAATTGATGCTCAATGGTCATGAGATAACGGGGCCAGACGCCGAACGCGGCATGGTCTTTCAAGCGGGTGCGCTGTTTGAATGGATGTCCGTGCGTGACAACGTCAGCTTTGGTCCGCGCATGGCAGGTAAGAAAAAAGCCGACTACATGGGCAACGTCGATCACCTTTTGGAAATTGTCGGCCTTCAGGACTTCAAAGAAAAGATGGTCTATGAACTGTCCGGCGGAATGCAGCAGCGTGTGGCGCTTGCCCGCTGCCTTGCCAATGATCCCGATGTCATTTTGATGGACGAACCGCTGGGCGCGCTTGATGCGTTGACCCGCGAAAAGATGCAAAGCCTTGTGCTGAAGCTGTGGAAGGAAACGGGTAAGACCATCATCCTGATCACCCACTCTGTTGAAGAAGCATTGCTGTTGGGCGAACGCCTGATCGTGATGGCCCCACGCCCGGGCCGTATCCACAAAGAATACCGTCTGCCATTTGCGGACATGGGCGTCGGTGCTGATCTGCGTGAAGTCAAAAAGCACCCTGACTATGCCCCAACCCGCGAAGAGATCCTGAACATGATCTGGGACATGGAAGAAGAAATTATGGGCACCGCAGGGGAGGAGGCGTAATCATGCAAACTCAAGTAAACCTCATCTGTACCCGCGAACGCTTGGGCGAAGCATTCACCGAATTGCGCGCAGCGACCGTGCCGAACGGTCAAGTCGTTGGCGATACTTTCAACCCACCTGAGGGCTGTAACGTCGCCACAGGCTGGGAGACATTTTCGTATCAATTCAGCACGCTTGGCGGACGTCTGGCCGAGGAAATTCAAACGGTCGGCACAAAGGCGATCAGCGCAATACCAGCACTGGTCATCTATGTTTTGATCATTCTTGCCTGCATGTTTGCCTACCGTGCGATCAAAAGCTTCCTGACATCAAAAAACGATTACACGTCGCTGAAAACAGTGACGTTTGGTGACGAAAGCGCTGTGCGGTCTGATTTTCCGGCCTCTATCATTTCGATCGTTTTGCTGTTCGTCCTGTGGGGCACATTTACTGGATCGGCCTTGTTGCCGTCCTTCCTGCATTTGCCTGCCCCGTTCACGGGCCAACAGAGCTTTACTTACACGGTTGAAGGTGCGGACGGCACACGTGCGGACGCTGAAGTTTTTGTCAATGTCGTCGAAGCGGGTGTTGCACCCGAAGAGGTCGTGTTTGATCCAGGCGAGGGTTTGGCCCTGAACGACGGGGTCGAAATCACCGTCTACGGAAGCGAACTGGTCACGTGGGATCGCAACGATGAACTCAAGCGCGCCGATGGCGCCCGTATTGTGGCGATCAACGGTGAAGAATTCGACTATGACTTTAACAATAGTGATGATCCAACCAATGCTGCCCCGTCCTTTGACGTCGGTTTTGCGCGGGTGACACCGAACCACCGTGGATCGCTTAATATCATCCCCGAACAAGGCTGGCAGATGCAGCCTCTCTATCTGCCGGCGCCAGAAGTCGTTTGGTATCGGTTCATCGAGATCGCGAAATATGGCTACCAGAACGTCTATCTGTCGGTGCACTTAGGCTTCTCGTTGTTCCGCGTGATCGTGGGCTTCGTGCTTGGCGCGGCGGTCGGTATTCCGCTTGGATATGCGATGGGTCTGTCCAACTGGTTCCGTGGCTGGTTTGATCCAATCGTGGAATTCATGCGTCCGGTGCCACCACTTGCGCTGATTCCGTTGGTGATTATTTGGTTCGGCATTTTCGAGGTCGGGAAAATCTTCCTGCTGTTCCTTGCAGCCCTTTGGATCATGGCGATTGCGGCGCGTTCCGGCGCGTCTGGCGTGCGGATCACCAAGGTTCATGCAGCCTATTCTCTTGGTGCGTCGCGCTGGCAAATTCTGCGCCATGTGATCATCCCGAACAGCCTGCCGGAAATCTTTACGGGTGCGCGGGTTGCCATGGGCGTGTGTTGGGGCACGGTTGTGGCCGCTGAATTGGTCGCGGCAACGGAAGGCATTGGTAAAATGATTACCGTCGCGTCCAAGTTTCAAAACACCGACATCATTCTGATGGGTGTGATCATCATTGGTTTGGTGGGCTTTGGCATCGACATGCTGATGCGCTTGGCTGAACGCCGCTTGGTGCCTTGGAAGGGCAAAGGCTGATCCAAACCTCTGCGGCTCGGGCCTTAGGGCCAGGCAAAACAAAAAGGGCCGGAGCATCGCTGCTCCGGCCCTTACTCCTTTTTTACGCCCGTCTTATTTCAGCGCTTCGTCGGTGATGACCGTCGTGTAAGCCCCGCTTGGCGCCATTGAGATCACGGGGTCAGATCCGCCCGCAAGCAATGTCGCAACCGTGCGCTCATACGCAGCAAGATCAAGCGCGCCTGTGCCACCCGCCGTCAGCTTGGCGATCTCACCCATCATGCGGGCCTGTGCGGCTTCTGACTGCGCGCCTGTTTCATCGTTTTCAATGATGATCGCGGCGGCCTCGTCGACGTTCTCTTCTGCGTAGCGCCAGCCACGCATCGACGCGCGCACGAAGCGCACCATTTTGTCCACGAACACCGGATCCTCAAGGTTTTCCTCAAGTGCGTAGATGCCATCCTCAAGGGTGGCGACGCCTTGGTCCTCATATTGGAACGTGATCAGTTCATCAGGGTTCACGCCTGCATCAAGAACCTGACCGTATTCATTGTAGGTCATGGTCGAAATGCAATCGGCCTCGCGGTTCAGCAGGGGGTCCACGTTGAAGCCCTGCTTCAAAACGGTCACGCCATCTTCACCACCGTCTGTGCCGATGCCGACTTGGCTCATCCAGCTGAGGAACGGGTATTCGTTGCCAAAGAACCAGACACCAATCGTGCGGCCTCGGAAATCTTCGACAGTTTCGATGCCGGTGTCTTTCCAACACGTCAGCATCAGTCCGGAACTTGTGAAGGGCTGTGCGATGTTCACAACCGGCAAACCCTTTTCACGGGCAGCCAAAGCGGACGGCATCCAGTTGAGCATGATATCTGCCCCGCCACCGGCAAGAACTTGGGGCGGTGCGATGTCAGGACCACCGGGCAGGATCGTGACCTCAAGCCCTTCTTCGTCGTAAAATCCCTTATCCAAAGCCACGTAATATCCGGCGAATTGGGCTTGGGTGACCCACTGCAATTGCAGCGTCACATCATTGGCATGACCGTCCGCAAACGCGGTGCCGCCCAAACCCGCGGCGATTGCCGCTGCTGTCATCATCGTCTTCATTTTGACCTCCAAGTCAGTTTCGGTTTCTATCGTTGTGAGGGGTGCCAGAACGTCACCCGCTTTTCTAAGAATGCCATGGCCCCATAAAATGCGGACCCCGCCAGTGCCGCGACCACAATTTCAGCCCAGACCATATCCAGCGCAAGTTGGCCGACGGACGTTGATATCCGAAAGCCCATCCCAACCGTCGGGGAGCCGAAAAATTCAGCAACAATGGCGCCAATCAAGGCAAGTGTCGTAGCGATCTTGAGACCGTTAAAGATAAACGGCAACGCTGCGGGCAGGCGCAGTTTGAACAAGGTCGGCCAATAGCCCGCACCGTATGTGCGCATCAGATCGCGCTGCATCGTGGATGTGTCTTTCAATCCTGCGACCGTGTTCACAAGGATCGGAAAGAACACCATAACGGCGACGACGGCGGCCTTGGATTGCCAGTCACTGCCCAACCATTTGACGAAAATTGGCGCCGTGCCCACGATCGGTAGGGCGGCCATAAACGCGCCTACCGGCAAGATACCTTTGGTGAGGAACGGGCTGCGATCCGCCAACAGGGCGACGGCGAAGGCCGCGATCATTCCTACAATATATCCTGTGAACGCACCTTTGAGGATCGTCTGTTCAAAATCCGCCCACAACAGGGGGAGGGATTGGGAAAACCGCGCGGCGATCATGCTAGGGGGCGGGAGGATGATCGGGCTGACCTCAAGCAGGGTCACCAAAACCTGCCACATGGCGATGATCGTCACGCCAAAGATCGTCGGGATCAAAAGGCTAACAAGCCGCGTATCGGACGCGCTGCTGTGGGCAAGGCGCGCGTTGATATACCAGCCCACGGCCCAGATCAGGCCAGCATAGACAAATCCCATCATGCGGCGCCCATCCCCATCCGGTTAAGGGTCCGTCTTTCAATAAAGCTGATCAGGCCCACCAAAAGTGCGGCTGTGATCGCCGCCCCGAACAGTGCGGCCCATGTCACCATCGGTTGCCCGTATTGATCCCCCACAAGCATGCGCGCGCCAAATCCGGCCCGTGCGCCTGTCGGCAATTCGCCCACAATCGCGCCAACGAGCGCCGCAGATATTCCAATTTTGAGGGAGGTAAACAGATAGGGCATCGACGCAGGCAGTCGCAACTTCCAGAACCCTTGAGGCGCGTTCGCGTTGTACGTGCGCAGCAGGTCAAGCTGCATGGCGTCTGGCGATCGCAACCCCTTCACCATGCCAACGACGACAGGAAAGAACGACAGATAGGCCGATATGATGGATTTTGGCAAAAGCCCCTGAATGCCAATCGCGCCAAGCATGACGATAATCATCGGGGCGAGCGCGAGGATTGGGATGGTCTGGCTGGTGATGGCCCACGGCATCACGGACTTGTCCATCGTCCGGTTGTACACAATCCCGACGGCCAGCAGCACGCCAAGCGTGGTGCCAATCACAAACCCCAGCAGCGTTGCCGAAAGTGTGACCCACGCGTGATGCACCAAAGATCGCCGCGACGTGGGCGCAACGGTGAATATGGTATTATGCATTTCAACCGCGACCTGATGGGGGGACGGCAGGCGTGGGCGATCCAAGCTATAGGTCATCGCGATAATCACAGGGTTCTTTACGGCAATCGTCACGCCCGTCATGGCTTTGCGATCTTGCGGGGAGTGCGGGGTCACAACGACATCGCCGCGCGCCGCCATGTCAGCCGCCAAATGCGCGTTCATCGGGATTACCGCAAGCGTCCAGATCAGGAGGATACACCCCACAACTGTCGCCGCTGGTATGATCCCGCGCAGATCAATCATCCACATGCCCCGATCTTAGGCCATCACGAACACGGTGCGCGATGTTGATGAATTCAGCACTGTCGCGGATGTTCAAAGGACGGTCGCGGGGCAGGGGGCTTTCGATGATGTCGGTGATCCGCCCGGGGCGGGGCGACATGACGACGATCTTGGTCGACAGATACACAGCCTCTGGGATCGAATGGGTCACAAAGCCAATGGTTTTTTCCGTGCGCGCCCAGAGTTTCAGCAGCTGTTCGTTCAAATGGTCCCGCACAATTTCATCCAAAGCGCCGAACGGTTCATCCATCAGCAAGATATCCGCATCAAACGCCAGCGCACGGGCAATGCTCGCACGTTGCTGCATCCCGCCCGACAGCTGCCACGGGAATTTCTTCTCAAATCCGTTGAGGTCAACAAGGTCCATCACATGCGCCACACGGTCGGCCATTTCAGCTTTGGAAAACCCCATGATTTCCAAAGGCAGGCGAATATTCCCGCCAATCGTGCGCCACGGATAAAGCCCCGCCGCCTGAAATACATAGCCATAAGCCCGCGCCATTCGGGCCGCGTCGGGGGTCATTCCATTCACGGAAATATCGCCTGATGTCGGCTGCTCCAACCCCGCGATGCACCGCAAGAACGTCGTCTTGCCACACCCTGACGGGCCAATAAAGCTGACGAAATCACCCTTGTTGATGTCGAGCGACACGTCCTTGAGAGCATGGACAGGCCCGTCGTTCGTTTCAAACGTCAGGTCAAGATTTCGCGCAGTGATCGTTGCAGGTGTCATTCGTCCGCCTTTTGCCAGCTTGTGACCATTTGTTCTGTCCCATCAAACAGCGTGCCGTTCTTAGACCGTAAGCGTTCTCCGCTGATGAAGTTTTCCAACCTGTCCCAGTCGCGATAGAGAGCCGTTTTCCAATAGCCCCTTGCGATGTCTTCATTGATGGCATCGTGGTCGATCATTCGGGCCAGCAAGCCGTAAACGCTCAGGATAAATCTGGCTCTGCCTTTGTCGTCATTTATGAACGCCGCAAAGTCCTTTTCATAGTCCTCGCTGCCAAAGAAATTTTGACGGGCGTTGCGAAACTGTTCGGCCTGTAACGTGTCGTGGACCACAAAAATAGATTCTCGCAGAAAGCGACGTTCATCTTTGTTGACCCCTTTGGCTTGCAATTTCATCTGCCGCCAAACGGCGAACGTGGTGATGATCACCGCAAAGGCGGCAAGGATCGTCGCAAGGTCGGCCGCAATATCGAGCCCGATTTCAGTCGTCATGCGCGCGCTTTAAACCCCCGTCGCCGGAATGCCAGACCGCTGGACAGGCGTCGGCGCTGTTAGTTCCTTCCAAGACGACAGCGCCTTGTTGGTCACACCGTTGCCCTCACGGCGCACAAATTTTCCGTGGCCTTCTTGCGTCCGGATTTCCCCGTCATGCACAGCTACGTGCCCGCGCGTCAGGGTAAAGCGCGGCAGGCCCTTCACATGCTTGCCCTCAAACACATTGTAATCAATCGACGATTGCTGCGCGCCTGCGGTGATGGTCTTTTCCTTTTCCGGATCCCAAACCACCAGATCCGCATCCGCACCAACCAGAACAGCGCCCTTTTTAGGATAGCAATTCAGGATCTTGGCGATGTTGGTCGACGTCACCGCGACGAATTCATTCATCGTCAAACGGCCCGTGGCTACACCTTGGGTCCACAGCATCGGCATGCGGTCCTCAAGCCCTCCGGTCCCGTTTGGAATTTTGGTGAAATCATCAATGCCGGTGCGTTTTTGTTCCGTGGTGAATGCGCAGTGGTCTGTTGCCACGACAGACAATGACCCAGCCTGAAGACCCGCCCAAAGGCTATCCTGATGCATCTTGTTGCGGAATGGGGGCGACATGACGCGCCGCGCGGCGTGGTCCCAATCTTTGTTAAAATACTCGGACTCGTCCAGCGTCAGATGCTGGATCAACGGCTCCCCCCAGACGCGTTTGCCCTGTTGGCGGGCCCGGCGGATCGCCTCGTGGGAGTCCTCGCAAGAGGTGTGCACAACATACAGCGGAACGCCCGCCATATCGGCGATCATGATCGCGCGGTTGGTGGCTTCGCCCTCAACTTGCGGGGGGCGGGAATAGGCGTGCGCTTCGGGGCCGGTGTTGCCCTCAGCAAGCAGTTTGGCGCTGAGTTCCGCGACAACATCGCCATTTTCAGCATGCACCATCGCAATACCGCCCAGCTCAGAGAGGCGATTGAATGACGCGTAAAGCTCATCATCATTCACCATCAACGCGCCTTTATAGGCGAGGAAATGTTTGAACGTGTTGATTCCGCGATCCTTGATCACGCTCTCCATTTCATCAAACACCTGTTCACCCCACCACGTGACGGCCATGTGGAAGGAGTAATCGCAATTCGCGCGGGTTGATTTGTTGTCCCACATTTGCAGTGCGTCATGCAGGCCCTGCCCGGGGGCTGGTAGCGCGAAATCAACGACCATCGTCGTGCCGCCCGCCAGTGCCGCGCGGGTGCCGGATTCAAAGTCATCGCTGGAATAGGTGCCCATGAACGGCATTTCGAGGTGCGTATGCGGGTCGATCCCGCCGGGCATGACGTAGCAGCCTGTGGCGTCGAGTTCGTCATCGCCGTGCAAGTTCGGCCCGATCTGCGTGATCGCTCCATCCTCAATCAAAACGTCCGCCTTGTAGGTCAGGTCCGCCGTGACGATCGTGCCGTTTTTGATGATTGTGCTCATTCCATCGTTCCTTCTGGTTCGTCTCGTGCGATTACAATATTCACGTTGATGATAGCCGTCCCCGGGTTCATTCGAATGCCCGTGCCATTGTTGTCGATTAGGAACTTTGCAGCGGCTTCAATGTGATCAAACGACGTCGCATATTTTTTCTCATTGGAAGGACGATCTGGCAAATAGCAGTCGTATCGCATTGTTCCGTCGGCTTGATCGCGCACTCGGTACGCTCGTTGGTTAGACACTGAATTAAAAATCCTCATCCAACAATCTCAGCCGTCTCAACAACCGCATGCATCAACACATCCGCACCCGCTGTCGCCCATTCCTGAGATATCTCTTCCGCTTCATGGTGACTTAACCCATCCACACATGGGCACATGACCATGGCCGTAGGATATAAATCATTGATCCAGCAGGCGTCATGACCCGCACCGGAAATGATATCCATGTGCGAATAGCCCAACCGTTCAGCCGCCGCGCGCACGGCCCCGACGCAGCCTTCGTCAAAGGCGGGCGGATCGAACTGGCCGATGATTTCGCACGAAAATTCGACCCCGATATCTTCGCACAGCTTGGGCGCCCGCGCGTTAAATTCTGCAACCATCGCGTTGAGCTTGTCCAGCAGATGCGTGCGCATATCCACGGTAAACACAACCTTGCCGGGGATCACGTTGCGAGAATTCGGGTAGACATCAATCATGCCAATCGCGCCCACAGCACCTGGTTGGTTGGCCATCGCAATCTCGTGCACCAGTTCTGTCAACAGCGCCAATCCGCGCCCCGCGTTCTTGCGCATGTGCATCGGCGTTGATCCCGTATGGCTTTCCTTGCCGGTGATCGTGCATTCAATCCAGCGCAGACCTTGGCCGTGGGTCACAACGCCAATGTCCTTGTTCTCTGCCTCTAGGATTGGTCCTTGTTCGATGTGCAGTTCAAACATCGCATGCATCTTGCGCGCGCCCACTTTCTCGGACCCTTTCCAGCCGATACGCTCAAGCTCATCCCCGAACCGTTTGCCATCGCTGTCCACGCGGTCATTCGCCCAATCGAGGGTATGTTTGCCCGCAAAAACGCCGGAGGCCAGCATCGCAGGTGCAAAACGCGTGCCTTCTTCGTTGGTCCAATTCGTGACCACAATCGGATGCTTTGTATTGATTTCGAGGTCGTTGAGCGTGCGGATAATTTCAAGCCCGCCAAGCACACCGAGAACCCCATCATATTTGCCACCCGTGGGCTGGGTATCAAGGTGGCTTCCTACGTAAACGGGCAGGGCGTCAGGGTCCGTCCCTTCGCGGCGCGCAAACATATTGCCGATCTCGTCCACGCCCATGGTGCAGCCTGCGGCCTCGCACCAGCTTTGAAACAAATGGCGCCCTTCGCTGTCTTCGTCCGTCAAGGTCTGGCGGTTGTTACCGCCCGCGACACCCGGTCCGATTTCGGCCATCTCCATCAGGCTGTCCCAAAGGCGCGCGCCATTGATGCGCAGGTTTTCTCCGATGGCTGGCATTGCGATCCCCCGATTGCTGCTGGCAATAATTTGACCAACTGGTCAAAGGCAGGCTAACAGAGGCCCCTATCCAGTCAAGGATTTTGCTTAACCTCTGGGCAACATGCCCCTACACCACGCCCAACGCAGGGCGATTTGCCTAATTCGTGTTCACAAGGCAAAGATAGGTTCATGGCTAAGACAGACACGCGCATTCAAAAGAAAAACCAAGCGGCCATTATGGACGCAGGATTGGCCGTGTTTTCACAATTCGGATTTCGCGGATCAACGCTTGATCAAGTGGCAGAGGCCGCGGGCCTGTCCAAGCCCAACCTGCTGTATTATTTCCGTTCCAAGGATGCGATTTACACAGCCCTTTTGGCCAAACTGCTGGAAAACTGGCTGGAACCTTTGCGTGAAATAAACGCGGAAGGCGACCCCGTCCAAGAACTCCTCGGATATGCAAATCGCAAACTGGACATGTCACAGCATTACCCGCGCGAAAGCCGATTGTTTGCCAATGAAATCATCCAAGGCGCCCCCCGCATCGCGGACGTCTTGCAGGGCGAACTACGGGGGCTGGTGGACGAGATTTCCCAAGTGATCAACGATTGGGTCGCTGCTGGTCGCATCAAATCCGTCGATCCACGCCATCTGATTTTTTCGATATGGGCGCTGACCCAACATTACGCTGATTTTGATGTGCAAGTCCGCGCGATCCTTGGCGATGTTGATCCGTTCGATGGCGCGCAGGCCTATTTAGAAGCGATGCTGCGTGGCCTTCTTGAAGTCTAAAAAACGGGCTGATGTACTTTCACACCGGCCCAGTCTCAGGGAGGGACTCGTTATTCGGCAGCCGTGGCTGACGGATTGTTCGGGTGGGTTGTCCAGTTGGCATATTCCTTTTGAACCGTTTTGCCCGTGCGCGGATCGACAGACCCCGGTTCCATCGCGACCATCGTGATGCAGTCCTCAACGGGGCAGACATCGACACATAAATTACAGGCCACGCATTCTGCATCTATCACTTCGAACACGCGGTCGGGCGACATTGAAATCGCTTGGTGCGACGTGTCTTCGCAGGCCGCATAGCACCGTCCGCAGGAAATACAGTCGTCCTGATTGATGACAGCCTTGGCGACATAATTAAGGTTCAGGTACTGCCAATCGGTTGTGTTCGGTATCGCCTGTCCCATGAAATCCTGAATGGACGTGTGGCCCTTTTCATCCATCCATTGTGACAGACCCGAAATCATTTCCTGCACAATCTTGAAGCCGTATGTCATCGCCGCTGTGCAGACCTGCACGTTACCGCACCCAAGCGTGATGTATTCCGCCGCATCGCGCCATGTGGTCACGCCGCCGATGCCGGAAATCGGCAGGCCTGCGGTTTCTGGGGCGCGCGCAATCTCGCTCACCATCGACATGGCGATGGGTTTGACCGCCGGGCCGCAATAGCCGCCATGGGTGCCTTTGCCGTCAATGCTTGGCTCTGGCGACATCGTGTCGAGGTTTACCGACGTGATCGAATTGATCGTGTTGATCAGGCTGACAGCATCCGCGCCACCCCGTTTCGCCGCCGCCGCAGGTTTGCGCACGTCGGTGATATTGGGCGTCAGTTTCACGATCACCGGCTTGGAATAATACTGCTTACACCACCGCGTCACCATTTCGATGTATTCAGGAACTTGGCCCACAGCCGCACCCATGCCGCGTTCAGACATCCCGTGCGGGCACCCAAAGTTAAGCTCGATCCCGTCGGCACCCGTGTCTTCGACCATGGGCAGAATATCCTTCCACGCCTGTTCTTCGCAGGGCACCATCAGCGATACGATGATCGCGCGATCCGGATAATCCGCCTTCACGCGTTTGATTTCTTCAAGGTTGGTGTGCAGATCGCGATCGGTGATCAATTCGATATTGTTGATGCCCAACACCGTGCGATCCTTGCCGTAAATCACGCCGTAGCGGGGGCCGTTCACGTTGACGACAGGCGGGCCTTCCATGCCCAACGTCTTCCAGACGACACCGCCCCAACCGGCCTCAAACGCGCGGCGCACGTTGTATTCTTTGTCGGTCGGGGGGGCGGATGCCAGCCAGAACGGGTTTGGGCTTTTTATGCCTAAGAAGTCTGTTGTCAGATCGGCCATGCTATTTGCCCCCCATCAAAACGTCATGAATATCCATTGCTGCGTCGCGCCCTTCGGCCACAGCCGTCACGGTGAGGTCATTGCCACCCGCGGCACAATCGCCACCGGCCCAAACCTGCGCGCGGCTTGTGCGGCCCGCAGCTGTGACTGCAATCTTACGGCCCTCAAGTTTAAGCCCTGCATCCGCTGTCAACGTCTGCCCGATGGCGCGAAAGACTTGATCCGCAGGCAGGCGTATTGCCTCACCGGTGCTCGATAATTTGCCGTCTTTGGTGGCGGTATATTCCAGCTCAACTTCGGCAGCGGACCCATTCCCGTGGATGGCTTTTGGCATCACATTAAACAACAATTTAACACCATGGGACGCGGCCAAATCCTGTTCATATCGGCTGGCTGACATTGCATCGCGCCCGCGCCGATACGCGATCGTGACGTTGTCCGCACCGAGCAGCTTGGATTGAACCGCGGCATCCACCGCCGTCATGCCGCCACCGATGACCACGACATTGCGACCCACGGGCAGGGTGGTCAGATTCTCCGCTTGGCGCAACACATCGATAAAGGACACAGCGTCTTCCACGCCGCCCTTGTCGTCACCATAAACAGACAGCGCATTCACGCCGCCCAGACCCACGGCCAAGAACACTGCGGGAAAACATCCTACCAAGTCATCGATCTTTAACTCAGCCCCCAACGCCATGTTGTTCTTGATCTCAATTCCGCCGATGGAACATAACCATTCGACTTCACGCGCAGCAAAATCGTCCGTCGATTTATAGGCGGCAATCCCGTATTCGTTCAAACCGCCGGCTTTCGGGCGTGCATCATACACCGTCACGTCATGGCCCAACATCGCCAGACGGTGGGCACAGGCCAGCCCCGCTGGTCCGGCGCCAACGACGGCCACCTTGTGGCCCGAGGCGGGGGCGCGCGTGTAAGGCATCACACCCTTGGCCATGACCGTGTCAGTGGCGAACCGCTGCAAGCGGCCGATTTCAACCGGCTTGCCTTCGGCCAGTTCACGCACGCAAGCCTGTTCGCACAGATCCTCAGTCGGGCAGACCCGCGCGCACATGCCGCCCAGAATATTCATGTCGAAAATGGTTTTCGCCGCGGCTTCTGCGGTGCCGGTCGCGATCTGGCGGATGAAAAGCGGGATGTCGATGTCTGTCGGACAGGCCGTAACGCAAGGCGCGTCGTGGCAGAAATAACAACGGTCGGCGGCCACCATCGCCTCGTGCGACTTAAGTGGTGCATGCAGGTCATCGAAATTCTCCGACAGCGTATCCCGATCAAGGCGCGCGGCGGCAATTCCGGGGGTGTAAGGTGTGTTCATGATGGCTCCGAAAACAATAATCACCCTCACCTTTGCACAGATTATTTTTTTATCAAACGGTAAAATTATTGAATCGCCGACCACATGGCCGCGTCATATCTTGTGATGGACTGCGCGCCGTCTTTGCCTAAGATAGAGGCAGACTATAAACCCGAACCCCAACAAAAGGCCTAGCTATGTCCGCTTATGCAATCGTCCAAGTGGACGTCAAAGACGCTGAAGAATATGGAAAATATGCGGTTCTGGCTGGACCAGCTGTTGCTCAATACGGCGGTGAATTCCTCGCTCGGGGTGGCGCGGTTGAGGTCATGGAAGGCACGACGCGGGACCGTTGCGTTATCATCCGGTTCCCCGACATGGCCTCCGCGCGCACATTTTATCACAGCCCCGAATATCAAGAGGCCCTTAGCTTCGCGCTGCCCGTATCGGATCGTGATTACAAATTTGTCGAAGGGGTTTAGCCCCCGACCGAGGGTAAATCTGTTTTTTGATCCAGTTTAGCGGCTGGAGCCTGCGAAAAATGAGCTTTTTGAAAATGGTATGTATAAAGAAGTAGGCCGCGCGCGAAATCGGCATCCTACCTTCTATTTTACAGAGATTTTTGTCGGTTTCGCTTGAGAATGGCGTGAAACTCACCCACATAGGAAGAAAGTTTTCAGACCCTAAGATCAGGAGTTCGCGTGTCCCTCTTTCTTATCGTCGCACTACCATTCCTCGGAGCATTGCTGCCGGGTTTAATGAACGCGGCAGGCCGACAGGCCGTTGGTGGCGTGACCTTTACCGTGACATTGCTGGCCTTCATCGGATTGCTGACAAACCTGCCCGCTGTTCTCGCGGGGGAGGTCGTTCAAACCGGATTCAACTGGTTGCCCGAACTTGGGCTGAACGTGACGTTGATGCTCGACGGGTTGGGGTTCCTTTTTGCGTTGCTGATCCTTGGCATTGGCCTTTTGATCATCACCTATGCGCGGTTCTATCTGGCGCGTGACGACAATATGGGTGAGTTTTTCACCTACCTGTTGTTGTTCCAAGGCGCAATGGTCGGCATCGTTTTGTCCGACAACATCCTGCTTTTGTTGATTTTCTGGGAACTGACGTCGCTGTCATCGTTCTTGCTGATCGGGTTCTGGAAGCATCTGCCCGAGGGTCGCCAAGGCGCGCGCATGGCGTTGACAGTTACGGGTATGGGTGGTCTGGCGTTGATTGGTGGCATGTTGCTGCTGGGCAATATCGTTGGATCCTATGACCTCAGTGTGATTTTGCAAAATCGCGACCTGATTCAGGCTGACCCGATGTATATGCCCGCTCTGCTGCTGATCCTGATCGGCGCGTTTACGAAATCTGCGCAATTCCCGTTCCATTTCTGGCTGCCTCACGCGATGGCGGCCCCGACCCCTGTGTCTGCTTATCTGCATTCCGCGACCATGGTGAAGGCGGGCATTTTCTTGATGGCGCGCATGTGGCCTGTGCTGTCTGGCACGCCTGAATGGTTTTACATCGTCACGACCGTTGGTCTGATCACTATGGTGCTTGGCGCTGTGATTGCGTTGTTCAAACATGACCTGAAGGCATTGTTGGCGTTCTCGACCGTGTCTCACCTCGGCCTCATTACGATGCTGCTGGGCACGGGCACGGCGTTCGGGGCATTTGCGGCCGTGTTCCATATTATGAACCACGCGACGTTTAAGGCGGCTTTGTTTATGTCGGTGGGTATTATCGATCACGAAACCAAGACGCGCGATATCCGTATTTTGGGCGGGTTGCGGCATTTGATGCCGATCACCTTTGTGATTGCGACGTTGGCCGCCCTTTCTATGGCGGGTATTCCGTTCCTGAACGGGTTTTTGTCCAAGGAAATGATGCTTGAGGAGATGGAGCATACCTATCTATTCGGCCCCACATGGCTTGTCCCTGCGCTTGCGACGTTCGGATCGCTGTTCTCTGCGGCGTATTGCTTCCGCTTGATTGGGCACACGTTCCTCGGACCCAAGCGTGACGCGGAAAGCTATCCTGCAAAACCACATGATCCCGGTCTTGGGCTGTGGCTGCCACCCGCGATCCTTGTGGTGCTGGTTGTTGTGATTGGCGTCGCCCCGTTCTTGGTGCAGGACTTTGTGATCTTGATCGCGAAATCAGTCATTGGCGGCGCGGGTGAACTTGAAGTGAAATACATCAAAATCTGGCACGGCTTTGTGCCGGCGCTGTTCATGTCCATCGCAGCTGTCGTTGGCGGCCTGATCGTACTGGCGCTGTTCAAACCCCTGTCGCGTTTGTGGGAATCCACGCCGCGCCCCGAAGCGAAGAACATCTTTGATGATATCATCGCGGCCGTGTTGATGTACGCCCGTGCGCTGATCCACCCGCTGCACAACGGTGCATTCACGCGCTACGGTATGATCCTCGCGATCACTGTGCTTGCCGCTGGCTATCACGCTTGGACAACAGGTGTTCTTGGTGCGGCAACCCGTAGCGTTCAACCTGTCGGCCTCGTGGAAGTTGCGGGCTGGATCATGTTGGTCACGGCCACGATCGGCCTTGCAGCGATGCATCACAACCGTCTGCTGGCGCTAATCCTGATCGGGATCGTTGGCCTGATGGTGTCCATTGGTTTTGTCTTCCTCAGCGCGCCTGACCTTGCGATGACGCAAATCACGGTTGAGGTTGTGACGATCATCCTGTTGCTCCTCGCGCTGAATTTCCTGCCCAATCACACGCCTATGGAAAGCTCTCTCATCCGTCGTGTGCGCGATGTTATTGTGGCGAGTACGGCTGGTCTGGCGACAATGGCGCTCAGCTATCACTACCTTTTGCGTGATGCGGTGGCGTCCCCGATTTCCGAATTCCACCTTGCCAATTCCTACAAAGGCGGCGGTGGCACGAACGTGGTGAACGTGATCCTCGTGGACTTCCGTGGTTTTGACACCTTTGGCGAAATTATCGTTCTGGGCATCGCCGCGCTCCTGATTTACGCGCTGACCGAGACGTTGTTGAACGGTCCTGTGCGTGCCCGCCTGTTGAACCGTGTTCCAGACAAACCGCTGTCCGGCACGCAGCATCCGATGATGATGGTCGTGCTGACCCGCGTTATGATGCCCGTTGTTTTGATGGTCGGTTTTTACATCTTCTTGCGCGGTCACAACGAACCGGGCGGTGGTTTCATTGCCGGTCTGGTCGTTTCGATTGGTGTCGTGATGCAATACATGGCGAGCGGATTTAACTGGGCGACGGATCGCCAAAGGTTCCCGTATCATGGTGTGATTGGCGCGGGTGTTCTGGTCGCAGGTCTGACGGGTATCGGGTCATGGATGGTGGGCAAACCGTTCCTCACGTCCGATTTTACCTACGTGCGCATTCCACCATTCCAGGAATTTGAGCTCGCCACCGCGGCGCTGTTTGATGTGGGTGTGTTCCTTGCTGTGGTGGGGGCCGTGATGTTGTCCCTCGAAAGTTTCTCACGGCTTGCGCGCCGCGCCCATGTGCGGGATTCCGATATGCCGATGGATGTTGATCCGTCCAAAATAGCGACAAAGGAGGGCGTGTAAGATGGAAGTTCTCGTAGCCTCCGCAATCGGGATTATGACGGCTGCTGGCATGTACCTTGTGCTGCGCCTGCGCACGTTCCCTGTGATCCTTGGCGTGTCCCTTTTGACCTATGCGGTCAATGTGTTCCTGTTCGCTTCAGGTCGCTTGACCGTCGGCGCGCCCCCGATTTTGGGCGATGCCACGACCTATGCTGATCCGCTGCCCCAAGCGCTTGTGTTGACGGCGATTGTGATTTCGTTTGGCATGACGGCTGTGGTTGTGATGATCGCGCTCGGCTCCTACCTCGGATCGGACGATGATCTGGTCAATGACCCGATCGAGCAGGAAGACGCGCCATGACCCATTGGTTAATCGCCCCTGTTATCCTGCCCGCGATGCTGGCTCCGTTTATTGTGCTGGCCGCGCGCTATCACATCGGCATCCAGCGCGTGTTTTCGCTGGTCGGCGTGATCGCGATGATCGCCATCGCCGCGGGCCTGTCATGGCAAGCTTCTGACGGCACGATCCTGATTTACCAGTTGGGGGATTGGGCAGCGCCGTTCGGCATCATCCTTGTGGGTGACATGTTGTCGACGTTGATGGTGTTGCTGACGGCGGTGCTGGCCTTGTTCGTGCTTCTCTATGCCATCGGATCCGGTTGGGATGACCGAGGGCGGCATTTCCACGCGCTGTTCCAGTTCCAGCTTATGGGGATCATGGGCGCGTTTTTGACGGGTGACTTGTTCAACCTGTTCGTATTCTTTGAGGTCCTGTTGATCGCATCCTACGGTCTGATGATTCACGCGGGCGGTAACGAACGTCTGCGCGCAGGTGTGCAATATGTATTGTTCAATCTGCTTGGGTCGACGCTGTTTTTGTTCGCGCTTGGTGCGATTTATGCCGAGACGGGGACGCTTAATATGGCCGACCTCGCGGCGCGCGCTGACCTGATCGGCGCAGATTCAACGGTCGGTATCCGCGTAGCGGCTGTGCTGCTGTTGTTGGTCTTTGCGATTAAGGCCGCCCTCGTGCCGCTGCATTTCTGGCTTCCCAGTTCTTACGCAGAAGCCCCAGGCCCTGTTGCAGCCTTGTTCGCGATCATGACCAAGGTGGGCGCCTACGCGATCATCCGTGTCTACACGATGGTCTTCCCTCCCGATCTTGAAGCCACCGCTGGGCTGCATGATGTTTGGCTCCAACCTGCTGCGCTCCTGTCCCTTGCTCTCGGGATGATCGGCGTTCTGGCGGCCAAGAAATTGGACCGTCTGGTGGCATTTTCCGTCATCGGGTCCATGGGCATGGTGATGGTCGCCATCGCCCTGTTTACCCCCGAAGGTATCGCCGCCGCATTGTATTACATCGTGCATTCTACGCTGGCGGGGGCTGCGCTGTTCCTAATCGTGGACCTTGTGAAATCGAGCCGCCCGTCGCTGGTTCTGCGCGCCATGCCGCCCGTCGCGGGGGCAGCACTTACGGCGGGGCTGTTCTTTGCAGCTGCAATCGCGATGGCGGGTCTGCCGCCGCTGTCGGGGTTCATCGGTAAGTTGTTGATCCTTGATGCGGCCTACACGTCGTCTTGGGCGGTCTGGATTTGGGCGGTTGTTCTGATCTCCAGCCTCATTTCCGTTGTTGGGTTCGCACGCGCAGGCAGCATCGTGTTCTGGAAATCGAACGCGATCGAAGCAGACGATATTGCCGACGATGAACTGGAGGCCCCGTCTGCGCTGGCCTACCTTGCGGCTGGCGGTCTTGTTGCATTGCTCGCGGCGCATACCGTGTTTGCGGGATATGCCCATGACTATATGATTGCCACGTCTGAACAGCTGTTCGCGCCTGAACCCTACATCTCAACGGTTCTTGATACCCCCGGCAAGCTCAGCACATCGACAGCACAGGATTATTAACATGACCCGCGCGTTTAATTGGCTTTTCCCGCACCCGTTTCTGACAGTCCTTTTGGCGATCGTCTGGATTTTGCTACAAGGGCAGTTCACCGCTGGCATGGCCGTGTTCGGCGTGATCCTCGGGATTATTATTCCGCGCGCGACGGCCAACTGGTGGCCTGATCGCCCGCACGGTTTCAAGCTTGGCCGCATGATGGCTTACATGGTCCTCGTGATTTGGGACATTTTGGTCGCCAACGTGCAGGTCGCGTGGATCATTCTGACGCGCCGCAACTCCAAACTGCGCCCTGCATGGATTGTGATCCCTCTCGATCTGCGCACACCAGAAGCGATTACCGTTCTTGCCGGCACCATCACCCTGACCCCGGGCACGGTGTCCGCGGATATATCCAACAACGGGCGTAGCCTTTTGGTTCATGCCCTTGATGCCCCTGATCCGGACGCCGTTCGCGATGAAATTAAACAGCGTTATGAATCCCGCCTAAAGGAGATTTTCGTATGATGCCCGCCGCCGAATTTCTATCTTGGTCCCTCTGGATCGCCTTTTCTGCCGTTGCGATTGCACAAGTCCTCGCGATGATGCGGCTCGTGGTCGGGCCCAATACGGGTGACCGCATCCTTGCGCTGGACACGATGGTGGTGAACGTGATCGGCATGATCGTGTTGCTGGGCATGTACCAAGGCACGAAGCTTTATTTCGAAGTGTCGTTGATCATCGCCATGCTCGGTTTTGTGTCGACAGTCGCCTATGCGCGCTTTGTGCTGCGGGGGGACATCATCGAATGACCATCACTGATATTGCCAGCTACGCCATTGGCGTGTTTTTGTTGATCGGGGCGTTCTTCTCTCTCGTGGGGTCGATTGGTATGCTGAAGCTGCCAGATTCAATGACCCGTCTGCACGCCCCCACCAAGGTTGGAACAATGGGCATCGGCGCGCTGCTGTTGGCGTCCATGACCTACGCCTACACCTTCGGGGACGGATCCCTGCGTGAGATTTTGATCATGGCCTTCTTGTTTGTCACAGCCCCGATTTCTGCCAACTTCATGAGCAAAGTGAACATTCACAGAAAATCCTGCGACATCCCGCCAGAGGCACCGCAAGATCAGGTTTGGTCAACATTGGTGAAGCGCGACGAAGATGCGGCGCAAAAAGATTTAAAGACGCTTTAGTCGCGTAACAAGCTCGATAGATCAGCTGCTGCGCTGCGCAGGGCGGGCAGATACCCCATCGCCTTTTCCACTGTGAATCGGATCGTCGGCGCATGAAATGACAGCGTCGCGACAAGGCGGTCATTGCCGTCGAGTATTGGAACGGCGATGGCGATCATCCCGTCCATAAATTCCTCATTATCCACGGCGTACCCGTCACGGCGCGCTTTTGTGGCTGCACGGATCAGATCATCTGGGTCGGTAATTGTGTTGTCCGTCTTGCGCGCAAGCGGATCAGATGTCGCATAGCGCGCAAGGTGTGTTTTAGGCAGCGTGGACAAATACATCTTGCCAGACGCCGTGCAATAAAACGGAACCGTGGTGCCCACAGGCAGTTGGATGCGCAGGGGCCATTCGGTTTCGACACGTTCGAGGTAAATCATGCTGTCGCGGTCGGGTAGGGCGATGTTGCAGGTCTCGCCGACCTCATCCGATAGTTTGCGCAAGACTGCTAATCGGGCCGCACGGATGCGAAGTGACGACAACACACCTGTCGCCATCGCGCGCAATCGACGGCCGGGGGAATAGGCCCGCCCGTCGATGTCTCGTTGTAAGAAACCCTCATCTTCGAGGGTGGCAAACAGTCGATGGATGGTTGGCTTCGGCAATCCCAGATGCGCATTAACTTCTGTCGGGGTCACCGGCACGCCAACGCGCGCCACCTCCTCCAGAACCAACAACAAACGCAGGTTTGTCGGAATTGTATCCGAAACTGTACCATCTATTACACTGGTGCTGCGCACCTTCGATGCTTTCACTTATATTCACCCATTTCTCATTATTGAAACTTTCAGTCTCAATACAGTGAAGGTTTATTGCTACAAGGCAAGGATATTTTAAACTGCCTGTTTTTGTTCAGGGGGACCACCATGGAAAGTCTTTTGGCGGATTACATTGTCATTGGCGCAGGTTCCGCAGGGTGCGTCGTTGCCAATCGGTTAAGCGCGGACCTTAAGAATAAGGTTATCCTGCTCGAAGCGGGGGGGCGTGATCTGAACCCATGGATCCACATTCCCGCCGGCTATTTCAAAACCATCCATAATCCCAAAGTCGATTGGTGCTACAAAACCGAATCTGATCCGGGGGTGAATGGCCGCTCAATTGACTGGCCGCGGGGTAAAGTACTGGGCGGGTCATCATCTTTGAACGGTTTGCTTTATGTGCGCGGTCAAAGCCAAGACTATGATCGTTGGCGCCAGATGGGCAACGCGGGCTGGGGCTGGGACGATGTGTTGCCGCTGTTCAAGCGGGCCGAAAATAACGAACGCGGCGCGGATGAATATCACGGCAACGAGGGGCCGCTGTCGGTGTCCAACATGCGTATCCAACGCCCGATCACGGATGCTTGGGTCGCGGCGGCGCAGGCGGCCGGATATCCGTTCAATCCAGATTACAACGGGGCCGATCAAGAAGGTGTCGGATTCTTCCAGCTGACATCACGCAATGGACGTCGATGCTCGGCAGCGGTTGCCTACCTCAATCCGGTGCGGTCGCGTGACAATATTCAAATCATCACACATGCGGCGGTCGACAAAATCGTTGTTGAGGGCAAACGCGCGACGGGCGTTTTGTACACGGACAAAAGGGGCGTGCAGCACACCGTCACAGCCAATCGCGAAATCATCTTATCAGGCGGCGTGATCAATTCGCCCCAATTGCTGATGTTGTCGGGCATCGGTGAACCCGAACAGCTGCGCGATAACGGGATCGATGTGATGGCTGACCTGCCGGGCGTGGGTAAAAACATGCAAGATCACCTGCAAGCGCGGCTTGTCTACAAGACCAATGAGCCGACCCTCAACAATGAAGTATCCACCCTTATGGGGCAGGCCAAGATCGGGCTGAAATACCTGATGTTTCGGGCAGGCCCGATGACAATGGCCGCGAGCCTCGCGACGGGGTTCTTGAAAACGCGCAAGGACCTCGAAACACCGGATATCCAGTTCCACGTCCAACCCCTGTCCGCCGAAAACCCCGGGAAAGACGCGGACAAATTCAGCGCGTTCACGATGTCTGTGTGCCAGCTTCGCCCTGAATCGCGCGGCGAAATCCGCCTGAAATCAAAAGACCCGCGCGCCTATCCCGCGATTATTCCAAACTACCTTTCAACGAAGACGGATTGTGACACGGTCGTGGCTGGGGTGAACATTGCCCGCACCATCGCGCGCCATGCACCGTTGACCAGCAAGATATCCGAAGAATACCGCCCCCATCCCAGCCTCGATATAAAGGACTACGATGCGACGCTGGATTGGGCACGCAACAACACCGCGTCGATCTATCACCCGACCGGCACCTGCAAAATGGGCAGCGGAAAAGACGCTGTGGTTGATGACCGCTTGCGCGTCCATGGAATCGCAGGATTGCGCGTCGCGGATTGTTCAATCATGCCTGAAATCGTTTCGGGCAATACAAACGCACCGGCCATCATGATTGGTGAAAAATGTAGCGATCTTGTCTTGGAAGATGCCAAGGCAATGGCCTGATCGCCGCGTTACACGCAAACTTTTTCACGTTGACCGCGCGGGACCCATTGCGTCTGCCCCCTAAGACCCTAGCTTGGGGTCTGATCTTATGGGGATATTGATATGACGTATACGCCACCGAAAGTCTGGACTTGGGATTCTGAAAACGGTGGCAAGTTCGCCAGTATCAATCGGCCGATTTCGGGCCCGACCCACGATAAGGACCTGCCGACCGGAAAGCACAATCTGCAACTGCATTCCCTTGCCACGCCCAACGGTGTGAAAGTCACCGTGATGCTGGAAGAATTATTGGCCGCCGGGTACGCCGGTGCGGAATACGATGCGTGGTTCATCGATATCCAAGAAGGTGATCAGTTTTCATCGGGCTTTGTTGATGTGAACCCGAATTCCAAAATCCCCGCACTTTATGACAAACAAACTGGCGTGCGTGTGTTCGAATCCGGGGCGATACTATTGTACCTCGCCGAGAAATTCCGCGCCTTTCTGCCGCGCGACATTGAAGGGCGCACCGAAACGCTCAACTGGCTGTTCTGGCTCCAGGGGTCGGCACCGTATCTGGGCGGCGGCTTTGGCCACTTTTATGCCTACGCACCGGAAAAATTCGAATATCCCATCAACCGCTTCGCGATGGAGACAAAACGCCAGCTCGATGTGTTGGACAAACAACTTGAAGACAACCGTTACCTTGCAGGCGACACCTACACGATTGCCGATATGGCGACGGCCCCGTGGTATGGCGCGCTGGTCAAAGGTCTGGTGTATGACGCGGCTGAATTTCTGGATGTGGAAAGCTATGAAAACGTCATGCGCTGGACGAACGACGTCTTCGCGCGCCCCGCATTTCAGCGTGGCAAAATGGTGAACCGCAGCTGGGGCGAGCCCCATGAGCAGTTGCGCGAACGCCATGATGCGTCGGATTTTGACGCAGTACCTAAGGCGTAGATACGCTTGCAGCGGGCAGGGGGTGGCCGACTTGACCGCCTCCGGCTGCGCCGCGTACCGTTCTGCGCGGGTGAGCCGGTATTTGTATGGGTCAGATCGTTGAGTTGACGGCGATGCGGGCGTCTGTATGTGGCGCAAAATCCCGCTAAATTACCCTTGAACGAAGAATAAAATACGGGCCGCAAACCTAAGCTGCTTTAGGTGCAGGACAGCATAACGCCACGGAGTTCTGCGAGGCCCCGCATCCGGCCGATAAGGGGGTAACCAGGCTGCGTTGGGCGCTCTAGGTCGCTCAGCAGGGCATGGCCATGATCCGGTCGCATTGGAATTTCATGGTCTGACCGTCCTTGCGTACGCCGCCGCGCTTCCTCTGTCATCAAGGCGCGAATGGTTGCGACCATATCAGTGTCCCCGATCAGATGTTCCGCTTCTCTAAAACTGGTAAGGCTGCGATCGCTTGATCCATCCCGCGTGGTGTTGCGCAGGTGCACGAAATGAATGCGAGGACCAAGCAGTTCAATGAAAGCCACGGGATCAAAATCAGCCGATACCCCCAATGAACCAGTGCAGAAGGTCACCCCATTGGCAGGGCTGTCCACCGCAGCCAACACCTTTTCGTAGTTATCCAAAGACCACATCACACGAGGCAGACCTAACAGTGGAAACGGCGGGTCATCAGGATGGCAACACAACCGAACGCCAAGATTTTCCGCTACGGGCACGATTTCAGACAGAAAATCGATCAGGTTTGCGCGCTGGCCCCCGGGTGTGATGCCTGCGTATTCGTCTGGCTTTAGCTTAACGTCATCAAGCGACCAGTTGTCATTTGCCCCCGGTAGGCCTGCCACGATGTTGCTCAACAGTGCCTTTTTCTCGGGCTCGCATAAGCGCGCAAACCGTTCGCGCGCTACGGTCAACGTGTCCTGCGCATAATCGTCTTCTGCCCCTTGGCGGTGCAATATAAAGCAAGCAAACGCCACAAAATCCACAAGATCAAACCGCATGGCATTGCCGCCGTTGGGCAACGGGTGGTCAAGGCGTGTGCGGGTCCAATCCAGCACGGGCATAAAGTTGTAACAGACCGTTTTGATGCCGCATGCGGCGAGGTTCGCAAGACTTCTTTTGTAGGCTTCAAGATGTTCCCGCACGGGGCCAGTTTGCGACTTGATGGCGCTTTTCAGTGGTGATGTACAGGCGGCCGACCAAGTTTTGCGCACGCACCTTGATCGCCTATCTCCGACCATCGAAGCAATCTACACGACGCATAATGCGTACTTTGATGAATAGATAACGCAGGAAGCAGCGGTGTCTGCCCTGTTTCCAGACGTCAGGGCTGCAATCCCAAGTTCAATCGGCGAGCAGGGTATCAATTTGCCAGCATCGAAAGCCGCATTTACCCGAGAATGGTCGTCATCGTCTTACAAGTGGCTTGGAGAAAGGCTGATATGGCCAAAGTTGAACAATAACTTTGGCAGATATCCCTCCTCCAGAGCACTGCAGGAGCGAGCTATAGCGACGGCGTAGCTCAGTCTGTAGGTGGGAGGAATTGGTGGAGCATAGCGGGATCGAACCGCTGACCTCCTGCATGCCATGCAGGCGCTCTCCCAGCTGAGCTAATGCCCCTAACCTTAGGGTGTCGCAGCTTGTTCGGTGTGCTGTTTGGGACAGCGGCTGCAACGTGGTGCTGACTAACGCAGCGGGGCGGGCGAGATCAAGTATAAATCCCGCCCTAAAAACCCGAAACTTGAAGAATGCGTTTAGGAATCGTCGTCTGGTGCTGCGACGTCGGCGATATCGTCCAAGGACACATCGTCATCGTCATCATCGTCTTCCAGAACGTCGTCGCCCAAATCGGCATCTACGTCTTCTTCATCATCGAGAACCAGATCTTCGTCGTCCGCTGTCTTTTCGTCCGTCTTGGACTGCGCGTCAGCAGCATCGGCAACCATGGTGCGTGTCTTGCCCGTCTCAACCACGACTTCTTCGCCCGTGTATGGGCTAATAATCGGGCTGGCGTTCAGATCGTAGAACCGCTTTCCGGTGGTTGGGCAGAGGCGCTTTGTGCCCCACTCTTCCTTTGGCATGTGTTCATCCTTTATAACGTGTCAGCGCACAGAGACATGGGCTGGATCGGCGTCAATTGCCATACCCCATCGGGCGTGTCAAAGACAATCAAACCAGCCGCTTGTGAATGCACTCGCGCTTGAGATTTTGAAAGGCACACATGGGCGTTCTGATCCTTGATGGCAACCCCCCGGTTGAGGTGCTTTTGCGCCGCTCTGCGCAGGCGCGCCGATTAAGCCTGCGCATCTCGCGGCTGGACGGACGTGCGACGCTGACACTGCCCACACGTGTACCTGAACGTGAAGGAATGGCCTTCGTGCGCGAACGCGAATCCTGGCTGCGCAAACACCTCAGCGCGATCGAACCCGAGATGCCCGTGGAAATCGGTGTAACAGTTCTGTTTGAGGGCGTGGATGTCCCCGTGATCGCAGGGCCCGTTAAGCGCGCAACATTAAAGAGCGGCGCGCTGATGGTGCCTGATGATCCAGGTAAGGTGGGCAAGCGGGTTGCGGCATTCATGAAATTGCGCGCACGTGATGCGCTGGCGGACGCGTCTGATCGCTATGCGGCGGCCTTGGGGCGCCCTTACAATCGTATTTCTTTGCGCGATACACGGTCCCGCTGGGGATCGTGCAGTTCGGCGGGGGATTTGATGTATTCGTGGCGTCTGATTATGGCCCCGCGGTCCGTGTTGGAATATGTGGCCGCCCACGAGGTCGCGCATTTGCAGCATATGGATCATTCGGATCGCTTTTGGGGGGTGGTGAACGACCTGTTCCCAAATCACAAAGCCTGCCGTAAATGGCTGCGCGACAACGGTGGTGCCTTGCACCGTGTGCGTTTCGACTGATCCGGTGCATTCGCAGACATTGACCTTTGGTAATTTTGTGATCACAAAACACCCATGTTGATCCAATCCAAAGCAACCGAACCCACAGGTGCCGCCCATGACCGCGTGTACCGTGCCTTGCGCGCCCGTATCATGCATGGCGAAATTGACCCGGGCCAGGCGTTGACGTTACGCGGCATTGGCAAAGAATTCGGCGTGTCCATGACCCCCGCGCGCGAAGCTGGGCGTCGATTGGTGGCCGAAGGAGCGCTGTTTTTGTCGTCATCTGGGCGCGTGTCGACGCCCGAGCTCAGCAATGAGCGAATCGAAGAGCTCGCGGCGTTGCGCGCCTTGTTAGAACCAGAATTAGCAGCCCGTGCATTGCCGCGTGCGCACATGGCCCTGATCGAGAGGTTGGAGGAAATCAACAACCGCGTGTCTGGCATGATCGCCCGCCAAGACGCATCCGGTTATATCCGCCTCAACCTCGAATTTCACCGCACGTTATATTTGCGCGCGCAGGCACCTGCGATGTTGGCGATGGCCGAAACGATCTGGCTGCAACTTGGGCCAACCATGTCGAAGCTATACGGTCGCTTGCGCCGCACAGAACCGCCGCGAAATCACAAACTGATCCTTGCCGCATTAAAGGCAGGGGACGAAGGCAGTTTGAAATTGGCGGTGCGGTCGGATGCAACGCAGGGTTTGCGGATGCTAAAGGTCTAGGCGGGCTGAACCGTCTGAAGATGTGCGGAAATGCGTGCCAAGGCGCTACGGAATTGATCCGCACCGATCCGCATGCGTTGCGCCAATTCTGACACCACCGCATATTCGTTGGGATGAATTTCGCCATCTGCGACAGCGATGTTCAACGCGGCCTCAAGAACAATCTGGCGATCCTTTTCGGACAAATCCTGTCCGATCTGATCAAGGTCGGACGCGGACGGGTTCAGTTTGCTCAACAAATCCATCACTTGGGCTGGCGCATATGACTTGCCCGTCAGACGCGTCAGGATACTCGCAATTTGGCGGACCTCGGCGTCGTCAATTCGACCGTCGGCAACGGCAACTTGGCTCATCGCGACAAGGGAGTGGATCGCCAGCATATCAGGTGCGCCCGGTTTGCGCCGCTTGTTGCCTATCATGGCGATGAAAACACCCTTAACGATCCCGAACAGAGCAATAATCAACCAAGCGTGACCCCAAGCAAGGCTCACGAAGCTCTGTTTTGGTACGATAGGAATATCCGCGTCGATAAGGCCCCTCAACTGTATTTCGGTGAACTGCGCTGGTGACAATGATTTATACATGTCACCGGTGCATCCGCTGCCCGACAGCGCATAGCCTTTGATCGAAGTGTAGACAGGGATGAACAGAACATCCATGAAATCAACATGGTGGCACAGGGCCATCGGCCCGTTTGTCCCCGGAATTTGAGTGGTAGCAACAAGGCGTAAGTCTTCACCCGAACGACTAAAGGCATTGGCCTGCGATGCGGTGGATGTCAGCCCGAGGGCAAGGGCCATAACGGCAAAAATCTTGAACATAATGCTACCTCTCAGATGTTCGTTAACATTGCGTATGGCGACCACTTTGGGCGAGGATAAGGCAGCACAAGGGAACGGGCGGGCCATTTCGGGCACCGCCCGTCTTGTTAGTTAACAAAGCCTTAAGGGTTAGGCGTGGATCGCGCCGTCCCCACACGCAAGCGCAGCTTCGCGCACAGCCTCAGAGTAGGTCGGATGGGCATGACATGTCCGCGCGAGGTCTTCTGCGGCGGCCCCGAACTCCATCGCGACGCAAATCTCATGGATAAGGTCGCCAGCCATCGGCCCAATGATATGCGCGCCCAAGATGCGGTCCGTCGCCTTATCTGCTAGGATTTTTACAAACCCGTCGCCCGCGAAATTCGCCTTTGCGCGTCCGTTGCCCATGAATGAAAACTTGCCGACCTTATAATCAACGCCGTCTTCTTTAAGCTGCTCTTCGGTCACACCGACATTGGCAACCTCGGGGTGGGTATAAATCACACCGGGGATCACGCCATAGTTCACATGGGGTTTCTGTCCGGCCAGACCTTCGGCGCAGGCCAAACCTTCATCTTCGGCTTTATGGGCCAACATCGGCCCATCAATACAATCGCCAATCGCAAAAATTCCATCGATGTTGGTTTTGTAATGCGCATCAGTTTTGATCTGGCCGCGATCCGACATTTCAACGCCAAGTGCGTCCAGCCCCAGACCATCGGTGAACGGGCGACGACCCGTGGCCACCAGAACCGTGTCGGCATCCATGGACCGTTCGCTGTCGTCTTTGCGCAGCTTGAAATTCACTGTGGCTTTGTTGCCCTTGGTGTCCACGGATTGCACGGCAGCGCCCATGACAAATTCGACGCCCTGCTTCTTAAGCAACCGCTGGAACGTCTTTTGCACTTCGGCGTCCATACCCGGCGTGATGACGTCGAGGAATTCAATCACCGTAACCTTGGACCCAAGACGGGCGTACACGGACCCGAGCTCAAGCCCGATCACGCCAGCCCCGATCACAACCAATTCGTTCGGGATTTTCTTAAGCTCAAGCGCGCCAGTTGACGACACGACCGTCTTTTCGTCGATCTCGACTCCTTTAAGCGTCGAAACCTCAGACCCTGACGCGATGATGATGTTTTTGGCATCGTGGACGTCATCACCGACTTTGACTTTGCCGGCCTGCGGAATGGATCCCCACCCCTTGAGCCAATCAATCCTGTTCTTCTTCATCAAGAATTCGACGCCCTTGGTGTTGGTCGCGATGACGTCGTCTTTGTAGGCCAGCATCTGCTTCCAATCGACGGACGGCGTTTTGCCCTTCAGGCCCATCGCTGCGAAATTGTGTTCGGCTTCGTGCAGCATATGCGACGAATGCAGTAGCGCCTTGGACGGGATACATCCCACGTTCAAGCAGGTGCCGCCCAACGTATCGCGGCCTTCAACGATAGCAGTTTTCAGACCCAATTGCGCGCAACGGATGGCGCACACATAGCCGCCTGGGCCGGAGCCGATGATGATGACGTCGTAGCTGGACATGGGATATTTCCTTCGATTTGGGCGGTAGGATTTGCGTATGGCTAGCGTATGGCTGCGGGTATGGTCAAAAGAGGGTTGAGACGATCATGGCGATGGTCGCCCCGAACCCGATGAACCAGATGACAGAGCGCCATGGCGTCCAGCCAAAGTAATAGGCAGGAATATAGAGGATGCGCGCGATGATGTAAGCGATAGCGCAAGCGGCGGTAAATTGGGTGTTCTGACCGCTGAGTTCGATCACCACAACGGCGAGGGTAAACAGGATCAGCGCCTCAAAATGGTTGTTCATCGCGCGGGCAAGGCGCGCGATTTTGGTGGACAGCAGTTCGAGCATGGTTTTGCCACCCATGCGGTCTGGGTCGCGCGGGGAGGCGGTTTTGCCCATGCCGAGCTCAAGATTGGCGGGGATCGCCATGAGAGCGAATTGAACGGCTTGCAGCAGGCCTGCGAGGGCGAGGATGGTGAGTTCGTGGGTCATGGGCGTGCCATTCTTAGTGAAGCGGAGATGCGGAGCAGGACCGTTTCGAATGCTCCCTTTTCGTATGATCTTTGAGCCGCATAGAGCATGTTGGCATGGGTTGTGAAACGGCGATCCAGAAGTGCGCGGACATTAATGACCGCATAGAACAGTCCGAAGCCAAGAAGAACCAAACATGTGGAAGCGAGAATTTTGTCCGCGCGCATGCTGATGAAATAAGTGGCGGCGAGTAGCGCAGGAATGGCGAAGCGCCGTAATGTCGAATGTTGCACGCCGTAGTGCACATAGGCGTCCAAGAACCAACTACAGTAGAGTGCCAAGATCCCGAATGGGATAAATATCCAGATATCCATGCGCACCACGCTGAACCAAAACAATATCGAGAGTATTGCCAAGCACGTGCCCCCCATAAACACGAGGGCAACGAGCCAGCGCAACGATCTGATGCGATGGCCTTCGTTGATCAATTGACCTTTCAGTTGTGCGAGCCCCGTTTCAATCGCCGTGCTCTCCGCCTGCGATTTAGGATTGAGCAGTGCGCGCAAAATCTCGTCGGACATTGTTACAAATCCATCAACAACCGACGTGGATCCTCAAGCGCTTCCTTAACCCGCACCAAGAACGTCACAGCGCCTTTGCCGTCCACGATGCGGTGATCGTAGGACAGGGCGAGGTACATCATCGGGCGGATCACGACTTCTCCGTTCATTGCCATGGGGCGGTCCTGGATTTTGTGCATGCCGAGGATGCCGGATTGTGGCGGGTTCAGGATGGGTGAGGACATCAGCGATCCGTAGACGCCGCCGTTGGAAATCGTGAACGTGCCGCCCTGCATTTCGGCCATGCTGAGTTTGCCGTCGCGGGCCTTTGCACCCATCGCGCTGATCGCTTTTTCGATGCCCGCAAATGACATCTGGTCCGCGTCGTTAATGACCGGAACCACGAGGCCCGTTGGCGTGCCCGCCGCGATGCCCATGTTGACGTAGTTTTTGTAGACCACATCGGTGCCGTCGATTTCGGCGTTCACTTCGGGCACTTCGTTCAGCGCGTGGATACACGCCTTGGTGAAGAATGACATAAAGCCGAGCTTCACGCCGTGCTTTTTCAAGAACAAGTCTTTGTATTCACTGCGCAATGCCATGACCTCGGTCATGTCGACCTCATTGTAGGTGGTCAGCATGGCGGCGGTGTTTTGCGATTCTTTCAGGCGGCGCGCGATGGTCTGGCGCAGGCGCGTCATCTTCACGCGTTCTTCGCGCGATGCCTGATCGGCAGCCACAGGTGCACGCGGTGGTGCGGCCTGAACGACGGCGGGGGCTGGGGTTGCCAGTGCTTTCAGAACATCTTCTTTCATCACGCGGCCATCTTTGCCGGTGCCTTGCACGTCCGTCAGGTTGTTTTCTGCCATCAGCTTTTTCGCGGATGGGGCATCTTCGACGTCTTTGGATGTCGATGCAGGTGCCTCCGTTGCTGTTGGTGCGGGGGCGGCTGCGGCGGGCGCTGGGCTTGCTGCGCTGTCTGTGGACATGATGGCCAGTTTGCCGCCTGCTTCTACGGTTGCGCCTTCTTCGGCCATGACTTGCGTCATCACACCCGCGGCGGGTGCCGGGACTTCGACGCTGACTTTGTCGGTTTCAAGTTCACACAGCATTTCGTCGGCTTCAAACGCTTCGCCCGGTTTTTTGAACCATGTGGACACGGTCGCTTCCGTCACGGATTCGCCAAGTGTTGGAACCATGATGTCCATTTCGGATCCTCCTGACGTGGCTGGTGCAGGTGCTACTTCGGCTTCGACCTTTGGTGCGGTGGCGGGTTTCGGGGCAGGGGCTGGCGCCGCGGCTTCGCCACCTGCGCTGATTTGCGCCAAAAGGGCATCGACACCAACGGTGTCACCTTCGCCAGCCACGATTTCGGACAATGTGCCCGCCATCGGGGATGGCACTTCGACAGTCACCTTATCCGTTTCAAGTTCACACAGCATTTCATCTTGTGCGACTGTATCGCCGGGCTTTTTGAACCATGTTGCCACGGTCGCTTCGGTCACAGATTCACCAAGTGTTGGGACGCGGACTTCGGTCATGATTTTGTTCCTTCGATTGTCAGCGCGTCGTCAACGAGCGCGGCTTGTTCTGCTTTGTGACGTGATGCCAGACCCGTCGCGGGGGAGGCAGCTGCGGCGCGGCCTGCGTAAACAGGGCGCGTGTATGGGGCTTTGATCCGAGTGAGAACCCATTCAATGTTGGGTTCCATGAATGACCAAGCGCCTTGGTTTTTGGGTTCTTCCTGACACCAGACCATGTCTGCGTTGGTGAAGCGTTCCAATTCCTTAACCGCGGATTGCGCGGGGAAGGGGTAGAACTGTTCAAAACGCATGATGTAGATGTCGTCGATGCCACGGGCATCACGTTCTTCCAGAAGGTCATAATAAACCTTGCCAGAACACATGACCACACGCTTGATCTTGTCATCTGCGACCAATGTGGTGTCCGAATTGCCGTATTGGGCGTCGTCCCACATGATGCGGTGGAACGATGATCCTTCTTGGAATTCTTCTGCCTTGGACACAGCCATCTTGTGACGCAAAAGCGATTTCGGCGTCATCAAAATCAACGGCTTGCGATAGCTGCGGTGCAATTGGCGACGCAAAATGTGGAAGTAGTTCGCAGGCGTCGTACAGTTCGCCACGATCCAGTTGTCACCGCCACACATCGTCAGGAACCGTTCCAGACGCGCGCTTGAATGTTCCGGGCCTTGGCCTTCATAGCCGTGGGGCAGAAGGCAAACGAGGCCGGACATGCGCAACCACTTGCTTTCACCAGAACTGATGAACTGGTCAAACATGATCTGCGCACCGTTGGCAAAATCGCCAAACTGGGCTTCCCACAAGGTCAGCGCATTTGGTTCAGCCAACGAGTATCCGTATTCAAAACCGAGGACCGCATACTCCGACAACATGGAATCGATAACTTCGTAGTTCCCCTGACCCTCACGGATGTGGTTCAGCGGGTAAAAGCGTTCCTCGGTGTTTTGGTTGATCAAGGCCGAATGACGGTGGCTGAATGTGCCGCGCGCACTGTCCTGACCGGACAGCCGGACAGGATAGCCTTCGGTGAGCAGCGATCCAAATGCCAAAGCTTCGCCAGTTGCCCAATCGAAGCCTTCACCAGTTTCAAACATCTTGGCCTTGGCGTCAAGAATTCGACCAACAGTCTTATGCAGGGGGAAGCCGTCGGGCGCGGTGGTCAGTGCCTTACCGATTTGCGTAAACGTGTCTTCCTTGATCCAGGTTTTACCGCGCTGATACTTGTCCTTCGCGCGCTGATCGAGGTGGGACCACTTGCCATCCAGCCAATCGGCCTTGTTTGGTTTGTAATCTTTACCGACTTCGAATTCCTCGTTCAGGTGGGCCTGAAACGCGGCTTTCATATCCTCAATCTCGCCTTCGGGGATCAGCCCGTCACGCACAAGGCGTTCGGTATAAAGCGTCAGCGTAGTCTTCTGCTGCTTGATCTTTTTATACATGACGGGATTCGTGAACATCGGTTCATCCCCCTCATTGTGACCAAAGCGGCGGTAACAGATAATATCCAGCACCACATCTTTGTGGAACTTCTGGCGGAATTCTGTTGCAACGCGCGCCGCGTGAACCACAGCCTCTGGATCGTCACCGTTGACGTGGAAAATTGGCGCCTCAACAACCAACGCGTTGTCGGTCGGGTAGGGCGATGAGCGGCTAAAGTGCGGCGCAGTCGTAAACCCGATCTGGTTGTTCACAACAATATGCATGGTGCCGCCGGTACGGTGGCCGCGCAGACCTGAAAGGGCGAACCCTTCGGCAACAACGCCTTGGCCCGCGAACGCGGCATCGCCGTGCAGCAGGATCGCCATGGATTTCGTGCGATCCACATCTTTTGTCTGGTCTTGTTTGGCGCGGACCTTGCCGATGACGACAGGGTTCACAGCCTCAAGGTGGGACGGGTTCGCTGTCAGCGACAAGTGCACTGAATTGCCGTCAAATTCACGATCAGAGGACGCGCCGAGGTGGTATTTCACATCGCCCGATCCATCCACGTCTTCTGGCTTGAATGACCCGCCCTGAAATTCATTGAAGATCGCGCGGTAGGGTTTGGACATGACGTTGGCAAGCACGGACAAACGCCCACGGTGCGGCATGCCGATCACGATATCCTTGAGGCCAAGTTGCCCGCCGCGTTTGATGATCTGTTCCATCGCAGGGATCAGGCTTTCACCGCCATCAAGACCGAACCGCTTGGTGCCCATGTATTTGACGTGCAGGAATTTCTCAAACCCTTCGGCCTGTACGATCGAATTGAGGATCGCCTTGCGGCCTTGCTTGGTGAAGGTGATTTCCTTGTGCGCGCCTTCAATCCGTTCTTTCAGCCAGCTTGCTTCTTCGGGATTGGAAATGTGCATGTACTGCAACGCAAACGTGCCGCAATAGGTGCGCTTAACGATGGCCAAAATCTCGTTCATCGAGGCGACTTCGAGGCCGAGCACATTGTCGATAAAGATCGGGCGATCCATGTCCGCTGCCGTAAAACCATACGACGCAGGATCAAGTTCGGGGTGTGGTGTCTGGTCGCGCATACCCAATGGATCGAGGTCAGCAACCAAATGCCCACGGATGCGATACGCACGAATAATCATCAAAGCGCGGATTGAATCCAGCACCGCGTTGCGCACCTGTTGCTCAGAGATTTCAACGCCCTTGGACGCGGCCTTTTCCTTGATCTTTTTGCCTGCGGCTTCGGGTTCCGCGGCCCACTGACCATCAAGCGCTTGGGTCAGATCATCGTTGGGGACAGGCGGCCAATCTTTGCGCGCCCAAGACGGGCCAGCGGCCTCTGCCTTGGCATCCGCAGGTGTGTCGCCCAAAGACCGGAAAAACGCCTGCCAGCTTTCATCGACCGCACCGGGATTGTCGGCGTAGCGGGCATAAAGCTGTTCGATATATTCCGCGTTGTGTCCTTGCATGAAGGATTCCGCATGGAATTGGTCGTTGGGGGATTGGTCAGTCATGAGGATGCCTCATTGAAGGAGAAGTTATATCGATTTTTGGTCGTCGGTCATGTTTTGTCGATCCGACTTGAAGTAGGCGATGGCCGCAAGGGCAGTCAAAACAAAGAGGCCAAAACCGCCAGCATAAATAAGTAATTCCGCGATTGGGTTTGACCCACTTGGTGCGCCCGTCATGGCAACGATGATACCAATGGCCGCCACAGCCCCAATCACGATAAGAATACATGCCACGACGACCCACATCACGCTGATGCCAACCGTGCGCAACCGCAGGGCGATAACGGTGGGGATAGTGAGGAGGAGCGCGTAGACCACATAGTCGCGGATCCAACGCACCCCATATTGCGGATCAAGATTGAACAGCAGGGTAATTCCAGCAAGGCAAAGCAACAGCGTAACCAACAATGCTGTGCCCGATATGCGCCATTTGGAGGGATTGAGTTGCATTGCCTGAATACCGCTACCCGATTGCCTTCAGCACAGCCTCGCCCAGTGTCGCGGGGCTGGATGCCACAATGATACCAGCGGATTTCATCGCTTCGATCTTGCTCTCCGCATCGCCTTTGCCGCCAGCGACAATCGCGCCTGCGTGGCCCATCCGACGGCCGGGAGGGGCCGTGCGGCCGGCGATGAAGCCAGCAGTCGGCTTCCAGCGGCCCTTTTTCTTTTGTGCCGTCAGGAATTCTGCGGCTTCTTCTTCCGCAGATCCACCGATTTCACCGATCATGATCATTGAATGTGTCTCGTCGTCGTCGAGGAACATGTTGAGGATGTCGATGTGTTCGGTGCCTTTGATCGGGTCACCACCGATGCCAACAGCGGTGGACTGGCCAAGGCCGGAATCCGACGTTTGCTTCACCGCTTCATAGGTCAGCGTGCCAGAACGCGACACAACACCGACCGATCCACGCTTGTGGATGTGGCCGGGCATGATGCCGATTTTACATGCGTCTGGCGTGATCACACCGGGGCAGTTCGGGCCGACAAGACGGGATTTGGAGCCGTCCAGCGCGCGTTTGACGCGCATCATGTCGAGGACTGGAATGCCCTCGGTGATGCAAATGATCAGCTCCATCTCGGCGTCAATCGCCTCAAGAATTGAATCAGCGGCAAACGGTGGCGGGACGTAAATTACGGAGGCGTTGGCCTGCGTCACATGCATCGCTTCGTGCACTGAGTTGAAGATCGGCAGGTCAAGATGCGTCTGACCACCCTTGCCCGGTGTCACACCGCCCACCATTTTGGTGCCGTACGCAATTGCCTGTTCGGAATGGAACGTGCCCTGCGAACCGGTGAGGCCCTGACAGATGACTTTGGTGTTTTCGTCGATGAGAATGGCCATGTTGTTGGCTCCTTAACGTCTGTATGGCAGGCTGATCCCGCCAGAATTGGGTTCAACCTTTGACGGCTTTTACGATCTTTTCAGCGCCGTCTTTCAGATCATCTGCTGCGATGACGTCCAGACCGGAGTTGTTGATGATGGCTTTGCCCTCATCAACATTAGTACCCTCAAGGCGCACAACCAGTGGCACCTTTAGGCCGACTTCTTTGACAGCTGAAACAACGCCTTCCGCGATCACATCACAGCGCATGATACCGCCGAAAATGTTGACCAGAATGCCTTTGACCTGCGGATCAGACGTGATGATCTTGAACGCCTCTGTGACCTTTTCTTTGGTGGCACCACCGCCAACGTCGAGGAAGTTTGCAGGTTCAGCACCATACAGCTTGATGATGTCCATAGTCGCCATCGCAAGGCCGGCACCGTTGACCATACAGCCAATTTCACCATCCAGCGCGATGTAGTTCAGATCGAATTTGGACGCGGCCAGTTCTTTGGGGTCTTCTTCGGTTTCATCCCGAAGTGACGCGATGTCGGCGTGGCGATAGATTGCGTTGCCATCAAATGCGACTTTGGCATCAAGCACCTTCAAATCACCCTTGTCAGTGACGATCAGCGGGTTGATTTCCAGCATCTCCATGTCTTTTTCGGTGAACGCTTTGTACAGCTGGCCCATCAAGGTGACGCACTGCTTGATCTGCTGGCCTTTCAGGCCAAGCGTAAAGGCCACGCGGCGGCCATGAAACGCCTGATACCCGGTCGCGGGATCAACGGTGAAGTTGATGATCTTTTCCGGCGTGTTCGCGGCTACTTCTTCGATGTCCATGCCGCCTTCGGTCGACACAACAAAGCCAATGCGCGATGTCTGACGATCGACCAGCAGGGCGAGGTACATTTCAGTTTCAATGCCACTGCCGTCTTCGATGTAGATGCGGTTCACTTGCTTGCCCGCCGGACCTGTCTGATGTGTGACCAAGGTGCGGCCCAACATTTTCTTGGCTTCCTCGGCTGCCTCGGACGCGGATTTGGTCAGGCGTACACCGCCGGCCTCACCTGCGTCGGCTTCTTTGAATTTACCTTTGCCGCGGCCACCTGCGTGGATCTGTGCTTTGACCACCCAAAGGGGTCCGTCCATCTCACCGGCGGCGGTTTTCGCGTCCTCTGCCTTGAGAACGGCGCGGCCATCGCTGACGGGTGCGCCGTACGATGCCAAAAGTGCTTTCGCCTGATATTCGTGTATGTTCATGACGTGTCCTTCGTCTGTGTAACTGTTGCCCCAGCTATAGACGTATTAAACACAAGTTCAGAACGGCTTTTTGACGGATTGGCCGAAAAAGCGACATTTGTGATCACACTCTGGAAAAGTGTGATCACAAATTAATTATCGGTTAGCGCGAACATAGTAAATATGCGCTAAACACGGAAGCAGCGCTGGGTTTGTGGCCCGCAACGCAGCGGGTAGCGGTCAAAGATTGGATTGGCGCTGCCGTTGACGCCTGGGCAGCCGTTTGCACCGTCCCGCAAGAACGAAACATCGTTGCCGTTGTTGAGGAAGGCAGAGCTGTTGCCTCCACCTGCGCCGCACCCGCTGAGTGTGATGGCGCAGGCCGCCATAATCAGTGTTATTTTCATGTTATACTCCGAGTCCTTCGTAAGCCGAATTTGATGTCTTGACGGCTGGGCTTGGAACGATTCAGCTATGCCTATGATCCGCCCTGATTTTCTTTCGTCAGCAGACCGCCTCGAGCTTGAGGCTTGCGTGCGTCGTCAGCGCGAAGACCATGGTATTGCCCGCCGGGCAAATGCGATCCTGCTTCTGGACGATGGTAAATCCTGCCAAGAGATTTCGGACTTTCTGTATCTGGACGACGATACCATCCGGAGCTGGTATAAGAGCTACCGGCAAGATGGCTGGGATGCGCTTGCCTTCGACGGCTGGAAGGGCAGTCAGTCACGTATGACACAGGCACAGGAGGCTGCGTTGTGCGGTTGGCTGGAGGCACGCTTCTGTCCTTCGACGGTCGAGATCAGGGCCCATGTGGTGGCTGAGTTTGGTCTGAACTATTCCCATTCTGGCTGCATCAAACTTCTGGCCCGACTGGGCTTTG